>CAZYQK010000007.1:0-42437 GCA_964650245.1 uncultured bacterium
AGCTTCGGAGCCCGGGAGCTGGATCGACGCTCACGCTGCGTCGCGCCCGCTCCCCCACCCGGCGGGCCCCGTTCCCGGCCCGCAGCGCGACCCGCCCCAGCTCCGGGCCGCCGGGGAACGCCGGCCGCCGCCCGCGCCCGCCGGCCGCGCCATCCTCACCGCGGTCGCGCTCGGCATCGTCTACTTCCTCTTGAGCCAGCTCGGCTACCTCGCCGCGTTTCGCGGTGACGTCGCCTCCCCCGTGTGGCCCGATGCCGGGATCACGCTCTGGGTGGTGTGGCGGTGGGGCGTGCGCTTCCTGCCCGCGCTGGCGATCGCCGATCTGCTCTCGAACCTGAAGCAAGGCCAGCCATGGGGCGCGGGGATCGGAATGGCGCTCGCCGCCATCCTCGAGCCGACGCTGGCCGCGCTGCTGCTCAGGCGGGTCGCGGCATTCGACGCGCGTCTCGAACGAGTGCGCGACGTGATCGCCCTGGTGGCGCTGGCCGCGGTGCTCAGTACCGCGGTCGGCGCCACCCTCGGCGCCGCGAGCCTGTGCTGGGGAGCCGGGCTGCCCTGGTCGGAGTTCGGTCGCCAGTGGCGTCTCTGGTGGGCGGGCGACCTGATCGGAGTGGCCACGGTCGCGCCGGTGCTCCTGAGCTGGACCACCGGCGCCCGCTCTCCCACGGGCTCACGGCGGGCGGAACTCGCCGCGCTGGCGTTCGCCACAGTGATCGTCGCGTTCACGGTCTTCGGCGGCGCCGTCCGCCACCACCTGCCCATCGGTTTTCTGCTGTTCCCGGTCGTGGTGTGGTCGGCGCTGCGCTTCGGCCCGCGCGAGACGTCGATCGCGCTGTTCCTGATCGCGATCGTCGCGGTGTGGGGCACGCTGCGCGGAGCGGGCCCGCTCGGCGGGATGGCGCCGAGCATCGCCCTGCTGGTGCTCCAGTCCTTCGTCCTCGTGCTCTCGGCCACCGGGCTGGTGTTCGCCGCCGCGAGTGCCACGCGCCGCCGCTCGGACGAGGAGACCCGCAGCGCGCTCTCGCTGCTGAGCGCGACACTGGATTCCACCGCCGACGGCATCCTGGTGGTCAACACCGCGGGGACGATCCGCACCTACAACCGGCGCTTCGTCGAGATGTGGCGCATCCCCGATCACATCGTCGCGTCGCGGGACGACCGCAAGGCCATCGAGTTCGTCCTGAGCCAGCTCGCAGACCCCGAGCTGTTCCTGAGCAAGGTGGAGGAACTCTACGCCCGCCCCAGCGCCGAGAGCTTCGACGTGCTGGTCTTCAAGGACGGCCGCATCTTCGAGCGGGTGTCGCTGCCGCAGTGGGAGGGAGGCCGCTCGGTGGGGCGGGTGTGGAGCTTCCGCGACGTCACCGCGCAGCGCCGGCTCGAGCACGAGCTGCGCCACTCGCAGAAGATGGAAGCGGTGGGCAGGCTGGCCGGCGGCGTCGCCCACGATTTCAACAACCTGCTTACGGTGGTGCTGGGCTATTGCGAGATGCTGGTCTCGAGGGCGCGGCATGACGACACGCTCAGTGGCGGCCTGCGCGAGATCCGGAGGGCCGCCGAACGGGCCGCGACTCTCACCCGGCAACTGCTGGCCTTCGGGCGCAAGCAGGTGTTGGAGCCGAGAGTCCTCGACCTCAACACGGTGCTCCGCGAAAGCGAGCCGATGCTGCGCTCGGTGGTCGGGGAGAAGATCGAGATGACGAGCCTGCTGGAGCCGGGGCTGGGCCGGGTGAGGGCTGATCCGGGCCAGCTGCAGCAGGTCATCCTCAACCTCGCGCTCAACGCGCGCGATGCCATGCCGACGGGCGGGCGCCTCACCCTGGTGACGGCCGGCGTCGAGCTGGACGAGCAGGGCGTTCGCGGTCAGCTCGCGCTGCAGCCCGGGCGCTACGTGACGCTGGCGGTGACGGACACCGGAGTCGGCATCGATCCCGCCGCGCAGGTCCACGTGTTCGAGCCGTTCTTCACCACCAAGGAGGGGGGCAAGGGGACGGGGCTCGGGCTCGCGATGGTCTACGGCATCCTCAAGCAGAGCGGGGGCGACATCGCGCTGACCAGCGAGCCCGGGCACGGTTCGACGTTCAAGGTCTTCCTGCCATGGGTGGACGAGCCGGCGCCGGAAGAGCCGGTCGCGCCGATTCGGCCGCGCGGGCACGGCCGCGAAGCGGTGCTGCTGGTGGAGGACGAGGACGGCGTGCGTAGGCTCGAGCGGCTCGCGCTCGAGAGCCAGGGCTACCTGGTGCTGGAAGCGACTCGCGGGAGCGAGGCGCTGGAGATGGCCACGAGATTCACGGAGCACCTCCACATCCTGGTCACCGATGTCGTCATGCCGGGCATCGGCGGCCGCGAGCTGGCCGACTCGGTGCGCGGGATCCATCCGGAGGCGAGGGTGCTCTACCTATCCGGCTACGCCGATGATGAAGTGTTGCGCGAGGGCGTGCGGCAGTCCGTTGCGGCGTTCCTCGAAAAGCCGTTCAGCCCGGAGACGCTCGTGGCCAGGGTTCGGGAGGTGCTCGACGCGGAGGAGCCGAGCCCGGCCACGCCGCGGCCCTGAGGGTGTGATCACGTTGCGACGGAGCGCCGGCCGAACCATGAAGGCGGGTTGCGCTCGGAATGCGGCCCGCCTATGCTTCCGGCCATCGACAGCGGCACCCCCCCGATTCAACGGGTCCCCGGTTCAGGAGTCACGCATGAGCGGCGTCAACAAGGTCATCCTGGTCGGAAATCTGGGCGCGAACCCCGAGATGCGTTTCACGCAGGGGGGACAGGCGGTCGCGAACCTCCGCATCGCCACCACCGAGCGCTGGACCGACAAGGCCGGGCAGAAGCAGGAGGCCACCGAGTGGCACCGCGTGGTGGTGTGGGGAAAGACCGCCGAGATCTGCGGCCAGTACCTGACCAAGGGCCGGCAGGTCTACATCGAGGGCCGGATCCGCACCCGACAGTGGCAGGATCAGTCGGGACAGAAGCGCTACAGCACGGAGATCGTGGCGCAAAACGTCCAGATGCTGGGAGCCCGCGGCGAGCGCGGGCCGGAGGACGTGGCGGCGGCGGTGTCGGCGGAGGAGCCGGTCAACGGTGACATGGGGCCGGGACCCGACGACGACATTCCCTTCTGAGCCGTGCTAAGGCCGTGCGGGGTGTCCGCCGCGAAGAGCGAAGATCCGACGATGACGGTGTTCTGGCGCCTCCGGTGATCTCGGCGCTCGTGTTTGGTGCGCGTGGGATCCCCCCGTCGGAGGCGCCTTCTCGCTCGCGGCGGCGTCGCCGCGAACAGTACTGAAGAGTGGGGGGCGATCGGTTTCGACGGAGGTCGAGAACCAGGAAGTGCAGGCCGGGGACCCGTAACCTCGTCAAAAAAGCGGGAAAATCACAACTGCCAATGAGCAGTTGGCTCTCGCCGCTTAATTAGCGGCGACGGTCGCCCGGACCCCGCCTGTGGGGGCCGGAGCGGGCGTCATACAAACGCAGGCTGGTCCGACGCCAGGCCCGAGGGCTGAGGACGAGATGCTGAAGGGCTGGCACGCGGGCGATCCCGCCGGTCGGAGCGGACGCGTGCGAGATTCAATCGGCCGGACACGCCTGTAGGACTACCTGGGGACGGACTTTCGGACGCGGGTGCTGCCGGACCACGGGCCCCCGCGCGCAGCGCGCTTCCCACGACGCCATTCCGCGGGGCCGGGCCTGGTTCCGCGGGCCCTCGCGGGGGCGGGGTCGCGCCCACTCCGGGTTTCCGCCGGGCCCGGCGCCGTGACCGCCATCGAGAATTCCGCTTGCAGGTCGTGGGCGCGGTGACTACCCTCGCGCGTTCTGTGAACCCCGCCACGAGCCTCCGAATGCGAATCGAGGAGGTCCGGGATCGCATCGACCGGGCTTCGATTCGCTCCGGGCGCCGGGGCGCCGACGTGACCCTGGTCGCGGTGGTGAAGACGGTCGAGCCCGAAGTCGTGAGCGAGGCCGTGGACCACGGTCTCGAGGACCTGGGTGAGAGCCGGGTGCAGGAGGCCGAGCGGCACATCGCGGCGCTGGGGCGCGCGGCGGCCCGCTGGCACATGGTGGGCCACCTGCAGCGCAACAAGGCCGGACGCGCGGTAGAGCTGTTCGATCGGCTCCACGGCGTGGACCGCGCCGAAATCGCCGCGGCGTTGTCCCGCCATGCGCGGAACCGGGGCGCCACGGTGTCGGCGCTGATCGAGGTGAACGTGAGTGGCGAGCCGACCAAGTTCGGCGTCGCCCCCGAGCGTCTCGAGGCGCTGCTCGCGGAAGTGGCGGCACTTCCGGGGCTCCGGGTGGACGGTCTCATGACGGTGGGGCCGCCGGTGGAGCGCGCCGCGGACGCGCGGCCGGCTTTCGCGCGGCTGCGGTCACTGCGAGACCGGGCGGGGGAGCGACTCGGGCTGGCGCTCCCCGAGCTTTCGATGGGAATGAGCGCGGACTTCGAGGCGGCGGTGGAGGAGGGTAGCACGCTGGTGCGCATCGGCACCGCGCTGTTCGGCTCGCGTGGGTGAGGGGGAAGCGACCGGATGTTCGTGTTCGGGAACCTGCTGACGGCGATCGCGGCCGTGCTGGATGTCGTGCTGCAGACGCTGCTGCTCGTGATTCTCGTGAACGCGCTGCTGTCGTGGGTGCGGCCCGATCCCGGCAATCCGATCGTCAGGTTGCTGGGCCGCGTGTCGGATTTCGTCTGCGATCCGGTGCGTCGGCTGTTCCCGACCGCGTACTCGGGGATCGATTTCGCGCCGTTCATCGCGATGCTGGCGCTATGGTTCCTGCGCATGTTCCTGGTGAACACGCTCCGCGACATCGCCATTCGCATGGGGTGAGGACGCGGCTACGGATTCGCGTCCAGCCGGGGGCGAAGCGCGCCGGGCTCCGGGGCTGGCTATCGGACGGAGCGCTCAAGCTCGCGGTCGCGGCTCCGCCCGAGGGCGGGCGGGCGAACCGGGCGCTGGCGGAGCTGCTGGGGAAGGCGCTCGGGATCAGGTCCCGGGACGTGCGGGTGGTGCAGGGCGCGGGCTCGCGCTCCAAGCTGATCGAAGTCGAAGGCATGGACGACGGCGCGTTGCGGAGCCGGCTCTCCGCGGCGCTCGAGGCACAGAGGGCGGACCATGGCGAGTGAGCTGATGACCCGGATCGGCGAGGCCGCGGACTTCTTGCGCGGCAGGTGCGCGCTCGCCCCGGAAGTCGGGATCATCCTCGGCACCGGGCTCGGGGACTTCGCCGACGCGCTGCACGTCCGGGCCATGGTTCCGTACCGGGAAATCCCTCACTTTCCGGTTTCGACCGTCGAGAGCCACGCGGGTGAGCTGCATCTCGGCGAGCTGGCGGGCCGGCCGGTCGCGGTGATGAAGGGCCGGGTCCACTACTACGAGGGCTACGGCATGCGCGAGGTCGCCTTCCCGGTGCGCGTGCTCAAGGCCCTCGGGTGCGGGACGCTGATCGTGACCAATGCCTGCGGCGGAATGAACCCGGACATGCCGCCCGGCACCATCGTGATGACCAGCGATCACATCAATCTGATGGGCGACAATCCGCTGATCGGCGAGAACGACGACCAGCTGGGGCCCCGCTTCCCCGACATGAGCGAGCCTTACTCGCGGGCGCTCATGGCGCTCGCGGAGCGCGCGGCGCTCGAACTCCGGCAGCCCCTGCGGCGCGCGGTCTTCGTCGCAGTGGCGGGGCCCAATCTCGAAACCGCGGCCGAGTACCGGTTCCTGCGCCGGATCGGGGCCGACGTGGTGGGCATGTCGCTGGTGCCGGAGACCATCGCCGCGGTGCACGGCGGCCAGCGCGTGCTAGCGTTCAACGTGGTGACCGACGCCTGTTTGCCCGATCGCCTCGAGCCCGTGGACATTCCCGCGATCCTCGAGACTGCGGGGCGGGCGGCCCCAGCGCTCATCCGGCTGATCACCGAGGTGGTCCGCCGGCTCCACGAAAGCGGATGAAGCCGCGTGGTGGTCTTGCCCGGGCGGACGCCCGGGTGGCGCCGCCGCCACTTCGCGAACGAGGTTTGCCGATGAAGAGACGAACCCGCCAACGACGGACTCAAGGCCACGGGCCGGGCGCGACCACGGCCCGCTGACGGCCGCGGCCCGGACACTCAACGATAGGAGGGATTGCTCATGGCGACCCCGCGCAAGACCAGCGCCGGCAAGCGCGCGAAATCGAAGCCGGCCGGTGTCCGACGCTCGAGCCGCAGCCCCGCGAAGAAGCGCATGAAGTCCGCCCGGCGCGCCGCGAAGCCGGCCCGGGCGCGTACCGCCGACACCGGGCGGAAGGCCGGCGCCGCCGCCCGGCCGAAGTCGTCGGGCAGGGCTGTGGCGCGCAAGGGCGCCCCGCCGGTGTCCGTCCGCGGCGCGGCGCCGAAGGCGGCCGCGGGCAAGGCCGCGCCCGCTCCGGTGGTGCGTCCGCTCGGCGTGCTGCCGCCCGAAGCACGGGCGCGCTCCAGCGAACGGCACGCTCCGCCTCCGGCCAGGCCCCGGCCCTCCGTGGTTCAAGCTCCGGCCCCGAACCCGACCCTCCAGGAAACAGAGCGAGTGACCGAACAGGACAGCAAGCGCTTCGAACAGCAGCTGCTGGACGACCGGCAGAAGATCCTGAAGGAGATGGGGCACCTGGAGAACACCGTGCTCAAGGTGAACCAGCGCGACAGTTCCGGAGATCTCTCGGGCTACTCGTTCCACATGGCAGACGCCGGCACCGACGCCATGGAGCGGGAGAAGGCGTTCCTGTTCGCCTCCGCCGAAGGCCGAACGCTGCTCGAGATCAACGAGGCGCTCCGCCGGCTCTATCGTGGCGAGTACGGCGTCTGCGAATCGTGCGGCCAGCCCATCGCGCGGGCGAGGCTCGAGGCCATGCCGCACGCACGGCTGTGCGTGCCCTGCAAGCAGAAGGAGGAGCAGGCCGCTCGCGGCCAGGGTCAGGGCCAGGGGTGAGACGATCCCTCGGTCTGATGCTCGCGGTGGCCGGGGCGGTATTCGCGCTCGACCAGTGGACCAAGCGCTGGGCGACCCGCTCGCTCGCGGACCGAGCGCCGATTCAGGTGCTCGACGATTTCGTGCGCCTCACGTACACGCGCAATTCGGGCGTGGCGTTCGGGCTTGGCGCCGGCAGCCACTTCCCCTTCTACATCTTCTCGGTGATCGCGACGCTCGCGATCCTCGCGCTGTTCCTGCGAGGGCGAGTGCGTGGCCGGGGTCAGCAGATCGCGCTGTCGCTCATCCTCGGGGGCGCGCTCGGTAACCTGGTGGACCGGATCACGACCGGGCTGGTGGTGGACTTCATCGAGGTCGGAGTCCGACGCTGGCGCTTTCCGGTGTTCAACGTCGCGGATTCGTCGGTCACGATCGGGGTGTTATTGTTCGCGCTGCGTTTCGGGCGCAGGCCGGAGCCGCGCGCGGCTGAGCCGAACCCCGCCACGGCCGCGCTCGCCGGTGCGGCGGAGGGGGCAGCGGATGCCGGAGCTCACGGTGCCGGGGCGCCACGCGGGGGAGCGGCTGGACCGCTTCCTGGCGGCGGCCCAGGCGGATCTCTCGCGTAGCCGACTTCAGAGCCTGATCCGCGAGGGGTGCGTGCAGGTGAACGGCCGCGCGGCGCGCGCCTCGCAGCGCGTGAGGGACGGCGACCGGGTGCGCATCGAACTGCCGACGCCGCGGCCCGCGATCCTCGAGCCCGAACCGATCCCGCTCGAAATCGTCTACGAAGACGAGTCGCTGCTGGTGGTGAACAAGCCCGCGGGGCTGGTGGTCCATCCCGGCGCCGGAGTGCCGCGTGGCACTCTGGTCCACGCGCTGCTCCATCGCGACCCCGCGATCGCCGCGGTGGGCGGCGCGGGGCGCCCGGGGATCGTGCATCGTCTCGACAAGGACACCTCGGGCCTGATGGTGGTGGCGCGCACCGAGCGCGCCTACCGCGCGCTGGTCGAGGCCATCCGGCGCCGTGAGGTCGGGCGGCGCTACCACGCGTTGGTGTGGGGCGAGCCGGGCGCGGGGCACGGCGCGATCGAAGGCGCGATCGGGCGCGACCCGCGGAATCGCAAGCGCATGGCCGTGGTGCCCCGCGGCGGTAAGCCGGCCCGGACGCTGTGGCGCATGCTCGAGCGCTTCCACCTGGCCGCCTGGCTCGAGGTCACCCTCGAGACCGGGCGCACGCATCAGATCCGGGTCCACCTCGCCTGGCTGGGGACTCCGGTGGTGGGGGATCCCGCGTACGGAGGGCGGGCCAGAAAGCAGTTGAGCCTGCCGGAGCCGGAGCGTAGCCTCGCGCAGGCCCTGCTTGATATGCTCAACCGGCAGGCGCTTCACGCGTCGGAACTGCTGTTCACGCATCCCGTGACCGGGAAGGGGCTCCGTTTCGTCGCTCCCTTACCCGAGGACTTTGCCGGAGCGCTCGCCCGACTGCGCGCGTTCCGCGATTCACGCATGGGACCAACCGCGTCATGACCGAACCGCAGGCCGCGCCACAGGTCGTCACGGTGCGCATCCCCAGCCGGCTGGATCTGCTGGGCGTGCTCGACCACGTCGCCCAGTCGCTGTGCCAGCGGCTGGAATTCGACGACGATACGTGCTCGCAGGTCACGATGTCGGTGATCGAGGCCGGCACCAACGCGATCCAGCACGGCCATCAGCGCGACGCCAGCAAACCGGTGGACGCCACCTTCTCCGTCTATCCCGACCGGCTCGAGATTTCGGTCCACGATAGCGGTCTAGGCTTCGAGCTCGACCAGGTGAACGGCAATATCACGTCGCCGGAGCATCTCCTGGACCTGCGCGGGCGCGGCATCTTCATCATGCGCCAGTGCATGGACTCCGTGGAGTTCGAGTTCTCGGAGTCCGGCACGGTCTGCCACCTGGTCAAGCGCCGGCCGCCCCCGGGTGAGTCCGGGTAGTCGCAGGGACGCGTGCCCCGCATTCTCGCGGTGGACTGGGGCGAGCGCCGCGTCGGACTCGCCGTGAGCGATCCGCAGGGCATCATCGCCACGGGATTGAAGACGATCGAGGTCCGGAGCCCCGCGGACGCGCTCGAGCGCGTGGCGCGCATCGCCGAAGAACGCCAGGTGGAACGCATCGTGGTGGGGCTCCCGCTCCTGATGTCGGGGGCTCGCGGCGGGGCGGCCGAATCCGCGCAGCGCTTCGCGGAGGCGCTGGCCGCACGCACGGGACGCACCGTGGACACCTACGACGAGCGGCTGACCTCGGCACTGAGCGCGCGCCGCCTGCGCGAGGTGGGGGTGAAGACCGGGCACGAGCGGGCGCGGGTGGATCAGGGCGCCGCCGTGGCGCTGCTCGAGTCCTACCTGCTGCGGCGGAGCGCAGAGCCGCCCGGGCCAGGGACCTGAGGGTGGCGGGCGGCGCGGGCGCGGCGGAGCGGCGCGGGCGACCGTTCCGCCCGCGTCGCTGGGCCTTGCTGCTCCTGGTCGTGGCGGCGCTCGCCGTGGCCGCCGACTTGATCCTGCCGGCGGGACCATTCCCGCCCCACGATCGGCGCGTGGTCCTGGTGCGGCGCGGCCAGACGCTCCGGGAGATCGCGGGCGAGCTCAAGCGTGTCGGTCTGCTGCGTGGCACCCTCGGCTTCCTGACGCTCGCGCGACTCATGCGCCTCGACCGCCGGATCAAGGCCGGTCAGTACGCGCTCGCGCTCGGCACCACCGTTCCCGCTCTCCTGCGTGCCCTGGCCCTCGGGATGAGCGGGCTCAACCTGATGACCGTTCCCGAGGGGCTCACGGCAGCGGAGGTCGGCCTGCTGCTCTCGAACCATCTGGGTGTGCCGGTAACGGCGTTCGACTCGCTCGCGCACGATCGCGGATTCCTCGACTCGCTCGGGGTGGACGCGCCGTCGCTCGAGGGCTACCTGGCACCCGACTCCTACGAGTTCCTGCCGGGCACGTCGCCCGAGGTGGCGTTCCGCGCGATGCACGACCGCCTGCTGGCGACGTGGCGGCAGGTGGCCGCGGGCCACGACTCGCTGCCCCTCGGCCTGACTCTGCACCAGATCCTGGCCCTCGCATCCATCGTCGAGTCGGAAGCGCAGACCGACGACGAGCGCCCGCGTATCGCTCGCGTCTACCTCAACCGCCTCGCGCAGGGGATGCGGCTGCAGGCCGACCCGACCGTGGCCTACGGGCTCGGCATGGTCCCGCGCTCGCGGCTTTTCCTGCGCCAGCTCAAGTCCAATACTCCGTTCAACACCTATCTCTACGAGGGGCTCCCGCCCGGCCCCATTTGCAATCCCGGCCGGGAGAGCATCGAGGCCGTGCTCGACCCGACCCCCGAGTTCGAGGATCTCTACTTCGTGGCCCGCGGCGACGGGCGGCACCTGTTCGCACGCACATACTCGCAGCACCTGGAGAACATTCGCCGGGCCCGCGCGCTGCAGGCGGTGGCCGACAGCGTCCCGGCTGCCGATACGCCGGGGGCGCCGCCCTCGTAGCTGCACTATGCGGGGCGCCCTGCTCCCGCGATCGGTCGAGGCATTCTGGGCCCGCGCCGGCGGCGTGCGCCTGCGCTGTGCTAGTCTCGCGCCGCATGTCTTCCCAGCCCTTCATCCAGATCGGCGAGCCCGCTCGTCCCGTCCCGGACGGGATCTCCTGGAAGCGGCGGCTGGAGCAGCTCCGCGCCGCGTTGCGAGCCCTGGACTCGGCGGTCGTGGCCTACTCCGGCGGCGTGGACTCGAGCCTGGTGCTGCGGGTGGCGCACGAGGTGTTGGGAGAGAGAGCCCTTGGCGTGATCGGGCGCTCGGATTCCTACGCCGCGCATGAGCTGGAGCTGGCGCTCGATCAGGCGCGGCGCTTCGGAGCCCGGGTCGAAGTTGTGACGACCGGCGAGCTCGCCGACCCGTCCTTCCGTTCCAACCCCGCCGATCGCTGCTACCATTGCAAGAGCGAGCTGTACCGCAAGCTCCAGGAGGTCGCGGCCCGGGAGGGGGTCCGGGTCGTCCTGGATGGGACCATCGCCGACGATCTCGCGGACTGGCGCCCCGGGCGCCGCGCCGCCGCGGAGCGGGCGGTGCGTTCGCCGTTGGCGGAGCTCGGCTTCAGCAAGCCCGACGTGCGCGAGGCGGCTCGGCACTATGGCATCGAAAGCCACGACAAGCCGGCTTCGCCGTGTCTGGCGTCGCGCATACCGTACGGAACCGAGATCACCAGGGAGAACCTGAGAATGGTCGAATCAGGCGAGGAATTGCTGCGTTCGCTCGGGTTTCGCGAGCTGCGCCTGCGCCACCACGGCGATCTGGCCCGGGTCGAGGTGCCACTCGGCGAGCTGGAACGGCTGATCGTGCCGGAGGTCAGGGAGCGGGTGGTCGCGGGATTGAAGGCCCTGGGCTATCGCTTCGTGACGCTCGACCTCGAAGGTTTTCGCTCAGGGAGCCTGAACACCGGGCTCGAGAGTCGGCCACCACCGCCCGGGGAGTGACCCGGGTGGGTCCTGAGACGCGGCTCCAGCAGAGGCACGCTGACCACCGGGAGGCGAGAATCCCAGGCTCCCGGGGCGCTCGGGCCGTGCCCGGCTCGCCCCCGGGAGGGTGACGGCAAAGAAAGCGGGAACCGCGCGCCGCCCGGAGTGGGTATGAACCTCAGCGCCCCACGCAGGCGGCGGCACAAAATGCGATCTTCGCTGGGATCGTAGGTGCCCCGGGGCTTCAGGAGCCCGGTTGAGCCGATGGTCTCGGGACTGGTCGCACAGCCCGAAGCCATCGGCTTTTCTGTTCGCCCGAAGCGGGAGGAGGTAGCGATGAGAGACGGCAGATCCACCGCCAGGTACCGCGGACAGCGCAAGCCGGTCGAGACCGACCTGGGATTCAGCTGGGGGCTCCACAACAGCCTCCTGCTGGGGCTGGCCGTGGGAGTGCTGGTAGCGGGCTACGTGGCGCTTTCCAGGGGGTCCACCACTCTGGCTCCGGTACTGCTGGTCGTGGGCTACTGCGTTCTCGTCCCCGCCTCGCTCCTGCTTCGCGCGCGAAACCAGGCTTCGGGCGAATAGCTCAGCTGGTAGAGCACTTGCCTTACACGCAAGGGGTCACAGGTTCGAGCCCTGTTTCGCCCACCAGCATTGGGCCGGGGCCACGCGGGCCCGAGGGGGAAGGGTCCGGGAAGGCCCGGCCGCGGGGCCGATCGCGGGAAAGCTTAAAAGGTGTAACGGGGTGACAGATCGAGGCTTGGGGAACAAAAAGCTTCTTGACAACGTGCGGACCTGACCGCTAGACTCCTTGCCGTCTTGGAAGGTCTTGCCAAAGCAACAATTAACCTCGACTGAGCACCGACTTGAATTCATTCAGGAGTTCGAAAGGAGGTGGCTCGCAGCCAGACCTGATTGCTTGCAACTGAGCCTTGCATTCGATTTCGCAACCGGGTGATCCATCTATGGAGGTGCAACAATGACTGGTTTGGTTCGCAAGGCCACGCTTTTTGCCGTAGTCGGTGCGCTCGCCGCCGCTGTCGCGATGGCGAACGTACCCGATCCCAATCAAAGTCTCTGTCCGACTGACCAGATCAACATCATTGGCTTCTTTAATGATCTCGACGGCACTCCGGCACTTGACCCCACGGCCGACCCCTACGGCGCATTCTGCGTCACGGTCATCGGACTCAACAGCCTGCCGATCGAAGGCAGTCTGGTAGTGATCGATCTCTCCAATTGCAACCTGCAGTTGTGCGTCTCTCAGTACGATGATGGTGAGGTGGGTGATCCTGCGGGTGACGGCCTGCCCATCGTTGACTGCGCCACCCAGACCATCCGGCGGTACACCGATGCCCTCGGCGTGGCCTGCTTCCGGATCCAGGGCAAGTCCCGTCCCGATCTGGGCTGCCTCGTCGGCGTGGCGAGTTGCGTCAGTATCACCGCGGACGGCGTGCCACTTCTGTGCAACCCGGACGCTCCGACGTTTGACCTCGTCCAAGCTGGTGGTGTCGACACGGCCGACCTCGCGGAGATGTTGCAGATCCTGTTTTTCTGCACAGTCGACCCGATCTTTGCCCACCCCCATCGCGTCGACTATTACCCCCTGAAGGGCGAAGTCGACACGTCTGACCTCGCCAGGTTCCTGGACGTTCAGTTCGGTCTCCTGACTGGGACTCCCAATTCACCGCAGAACTGCGACCTGCCGAAGGACAACGTAAACGGTCCCAAGTGCGAGTAATCGGATTGGAGCCGCACCGCGAAGCATCTTGAACTGACATCGTGAAGGAGGAAAGGTGGTGATGGCCGGACCCACAATGTGCCTGCGTCGTGTGACGAAGCCTGCGTCCCCCTTTCTAGTTATTCGTCCCCTGGAGGCAACGATGAAGAAGACACTCGTGATGACAGCCGCACTCCTCGCTCTGACGGCTAGCCTTGCTGCTGCGGCCGGGGGCGGACTCAACCTGAGCTGGACCGATTGCGGCGCAGCCGGACAGCAGAACCGTAACTTCGCGTGTAACACCAACACCACGAACAATTTGTTCCCGGGGCACATATTCGTGGGCAGCTACGTCGCCCCGTGTTGCGTGGATTCCGCCAACGGCGCATCGGAAGTGGTCGACCTCAAGACCTCGAGTTCCCCGCTTCCGGATTGGTGGAGGATGGCGACCACCCCCTGCGGCCGTTCGACCTCGCTGGCCGAGAACTACAATTTCACGGCTGGTTTCCCCACCTGCCTGGACTACTGGGGACAGCAGACCGGCGGCGGCGGGATTGGCAGCAGGAACTACATGGTTCCCGGCCCGCTGGGCGTCAACAGTGCGCGCCTCCTGCTGGGGTGCGCCATCGGCACCTCGCTCGCCGGCGGGATCGCGGAGGGCACCGAGGTTTATGCGTTCTCGGTGAAGATCTCGAACCAGAAGTCGACCGGCCTGGGCAAGTGCCTGGGTTGCACCGACGGCGTGTGCATCGTGCTCAATTCGCTCAAGATCACACAGAACGCGCGTTCGACCGGCGGGACCAAGTTCATCGGGAACCCGGCCACGCGGAACTGGGTGACGTTCCAGGGCGGGTTGACCAATTGCGGCGACCCGGTCACCCCGGCCAGAAACACGACCTGGGGTTCGGTGAAGGCGCTGTATCGGTAGTCTGGCGGTAGAAAGTCACGCGCAAGGCGACCGCTTCGTGGCGGTCGCCTTGCGTTTTGGTATGCCGCGGCCCGGGCCCCGGCGCGTCCGGTGACACCCCGACCGGGGCAGGCGGCCCCGCCGCGGACGCCGCCCCAGGGGCTCAAGTCCGCCTCTCACCGTGCCGATGCTTGATCCGCAGCCAGCCACCCGTCAGAAGCCTGCTGCATTTTTTGCTTGCGCCGCGCGGCCGCATCGCTAACATCTGGCCGACCGGCTGTAACCTGCTGCCGGCTCCGTCCCACCCACGGAGGGGACTCGGGTCGGAAGCCGGGAGTCCTTGGCACCCTTGGCACGTATCGGACTGATCGTCCACCCCACGGAGAGGGAGGTTGGGTTATGAAGCGAGGGCTTCCCGTTCTGGCTGTCCTCTGTCTTGCTGCGGTTCCACGACTGGTGTTCGCCGGCAACCTCAACCTGAGCTGGACCGATTGTGGCGCAGCCGGTCAGCAGAACCGTGATTTCGCGTGTAACACCAACACCACGAACAATTTGTTCCCGGGGCACATATTCGTGGGCAGCTACGTCGCCCCGTGTTGCGTGGATTCCGCCAACGGCGCATCGGAAGTGGTCGACCTCAAGACCTCGAGTTCCCCGCTTCCGGATTGGTGGAGGATGGCGACCACCCCCTGCGGCCGTTCGACCTCGCTGGCCGAGAACTACAATTTCACGGCTGGTTTCCCCACCTGCCTGGACTACTGGGGACAGCAGACCGGCGGCGGCGGGATTGGCAGCAGGAACTACATGGTTCCCGGCCCGCTGGGCGTCAACAGTGCGCGCCTCCTGCTGGGGTGCGCCATCGGCACCTCGCTCGCCGGCCCGATCGCGGAGGGCACCGAGACGTATGCGGTGTCGGTGAAAATCTCGAACCAGAAGTCGACGGGCCTGGGCGCATGCGCGGGCTGCACCGACGGCGTGTGCATCATGCTCAACTCGATCAAGATCACGCAGAACGCGCGTTCGACCGGCGGGACCATCGTGATGGACCAGCCCGCCGCGCGGAGCTACGTGACCTTCCAGGGCGGGTTGCCCAGCAGCACGGACTGCGGCATCGTGCCGACGCGCAGTCGAACCTGGGGACAGGTCAAGAGCCTGTACCGCTAGAAGCTTGATCGATTCATGCAGTTGGTCGAGGCGCTCCCCTCACGGGCGGGCGCCTCGATGCGTTCCCGCGCGCCCGCGTGGCGCTGCGAGTCTCTTGTGCATCGCCGCGTTCGGGACGCTCGCGCTCGCGCCGGCGCGCGCCGGCGCGGCCGCCGGTCTCTATCTCACCTGGAGCGACTGCGCGCTCGGTGGCGCGGGACAATCCAGCTACGACTTCGCCTGCGACGGCAACGGCGGGACCGAAGAGCTCTACTGCGCTCTGACCCTGCCCCAGGCCACCGGACCCGATGTGCTCGGCGTGATCGCCGTCGTGGACCTCCAGCACTCGGCGGCGGCGCTCCCGGACTGGTGGAGGCTGGGCGCGGTCGGAGGCTGCCGTTCGGGCATGCTCTCCGCGAGCGGCGACTTCCGTTCGAACGGCACGTGCGTCGATCCCTGGGTCGGGCAGGCGGTGGCGGAGGTGCAGGGCTACGCGGTGGGAGAGCCGCGTGGCGGCGCGAACCAGGTGCGCGTCAAGGTGGCGTGCGGAGTGGTGCCGAGCCTGGCGGCGACGCTCGACGCGACCAGCATGTACTACGGGGTGAAGCTCGTCATCGGCAACGGCCTGACCAGCGGTCCCGGCACCTGTGTGGGGTGTGCGCAGCCCGCGTGTCTGGTGCTGAACTCGATCGAGGTGAAGCGCACGCCGGGGGCACCGGGCGGCGATCTCTTCCTCGAAACACCCGGCGCGGGTGGCGCGAACTGGGCGCTGTGGCAGGGCGGAATGGGCGCCAACTGTGCGCTGGTCCCGGTGCGAAGCGTCACCTGGGGCCGCGTGAAGAGCATCTACCGATGAGGAGACCCCGATGAACCGTTCGTCGCTCTCGCATCTCGTCCCATGCTCGTCTCGGCGGCCGAGGTCCGCGTCCCGCGCGGTGCTTCGCGCGGCGTCGGTGGCGCTGCAGGGGCTGGCGCTGACAGCGTGGATCGCGCTCCGTGGGCCGGCCGTGTCGATGGCGCAGGGCCCGTCCACGCCGGCGCGCGACACCGGGGCGACGCGTGCCGCGGCGGGCGCGCGAGCCGACACGGCCGGTCCGAGGATCGCGCCGCCGAACGCCCGGATCCATCTCACCTGGCACGCGCCATACGGACAGCCCCGGGCGTCGGACCGGCTGTTCGCCGTCTGCGGCGACACGGCGGCGAAGGACACGCTGTTCATGTGCTTCGATCCCGGGCGCGGGTCGGCGCGCTTTATCGGCCTGCGCGCAGTCGTGCAGTTCCGGGCGGCGGCGGGGGAGTCGCTCGGAGCGGACTGGCAGTTCGGAGAGGGCCAGAAATTGCGCGGCCTCGAGGTCGAGCTCAACCCCGATGACGTCCCGGGGACGGGGCGCGCGTGGCCCGCGTCCGCGGTGACCGCCGCCTATTACAGGACGACCAGCGCGAGCGGCAAGCTCTTCATGGTCGTGGCGGTGCCCTCGATGCGGGCCCCCGCGGTCGAGCCCGGAACGCTCTACTGCTTCGCGCGGGTGCTGGTGCCGCGCCCCGCGCGGAAATCACCCGGCTGCGATCGGCCGGTGTGCATCGAGTGGGCGTTGGCGGCTCTCAGCTATGACCTCGGAGACGAGCGCGAGGTCAAGCTCGGCAACCGGTTCGTGAGTTGGAATTCGCGCGACGGGAAGGTGTGCGCGCCCCTCCAGCAATCCATCAAGCCGTGGAATCCACAGGGGCGGTCGCGGTCGCCGGGGGCGAATCCAAAGCGGTGAGCGCGCGCCGCGTCCTTCACTCCAGCAGCGTGGGGTCCACCAGCAGCACCCGCCCGAGCAGCTCCGGATGGGCCTCGATCATGTGGCGCTTCCGGTGTCGCTCGAGCAGGGACTTGAGCATCTGCTCGGCGCGGATGTTTTGGAGCGACTCGTCGATCACGGGCAGCACCTCCTTGAAGCTCATCTGGCGCTCGGGCTCGTAGGTCAGAAGCTGGATCACGAGGTAGTCGCCCTGGCGGTCCGGGCCTTCGACGCTGAGCTGTCCGGGCCGCAGCTCCTCGAACAGCAACCGGTAGTACGGTGTGCCGTGCTCGCCCGCGGATCGTTCCTGGATCGAGCCGGTGGTGCGGCCGAGCAGCGAGTCCGCGCGCAGCAGGTCCACCGCCTTTTCCCCGGCCCTGAGCCGCGCCGCGAGCGAGTCCGCCGCATCCCGCGCGTCCCGCACGAACGCTGCGTAACGCACCTTCGGGTAGGTTACGAAGCTGGCCTGGTGCTCGCGGTAATACTTGTGCCGCTCCTCGGGCCGGACCCACACCTTGCTCATGATCGAGTCCTGGTACATGTGGTCCACCAGGATCTCCTCGCGCCGGTTCTCGATCAGCCGGATCGCGAGCGGGTCCTTGTCGAGCCCGCGCTTTACCGCCAGCTCCGCCATGTAGGGCTCGAGCACCGTCGCGTCGATGTGAGCGCGCATGGCCTCGAAATCGTTCACGTTGGGACGCATGAGCGGCGTGGCCGCCAGGTAGGACTCCAGGAAGCCGCCCAGCGTGAGCTGGCCGTCGCGGTGCCGCGCGAGCACCCGTCCCGTGTCCGCCGCGGCGAACTCCGGGACCGCGTTCGAAAGTTCGAGCGTCGGGCCGCCAGCACTCTGCGTCATCTTCGTGGTCTCGCCGAACTGCGAGGCCGCCCACGCGATGTTGGTGGTGTCGTAGGCCATGCCGAGCTCGGCCCGCAGGATGCCCTGCAGCTGGTCCGCGCGCCGGGCGTGCTTGGCGCCGCGGATCTGCTCGCGAAGCATGGTCCGGATCCCTTCGTACGCCGGCGGCTCGACGGCACGGCGCTCGACGGATTGCATGAGGTGATACCCCTTCACGTCCCGCACCACGGAGGAGATCTGACCCGGCTCGAGCGCGTAGACCTGCTCCGCCATCACCGGATCGAACTCGACGCGCGTGCTCCAGCCCAGGTCGCCGTCGCTCTCCCGGTCGGGGGCGATGGAATACCTGCGGACGGCGTCCTGCCACGCGATCCGCCCGGCCACCAGATCGCCGCGCACCTTCTCCGCGGTGGCCCGGTCGCCGAACACGATGTGCCGCATGTGCTGCTGGTAGCGATTCTGCTCGTAGACCCGCCGGATCTCGTCCTCTGTGACCGTCGAGGATTCCACGACCGCGCGCTGGAAGATGATGTTCGACAGCACGCGCTGCGTGTGTTCACGCAGCGTCACGCGGTCCTCGAAGCCCAGCGGCCGGTTGACGGCCCGTGCCGTGATGCCCAGGACCTCCTTGTTGAGCAGGGTGTTCAGGAACTCGAGCCGGCCCGCGCTGTCGGGAAGGGGCCGGTATTCGGGGTACGAGTTGAAGTAGGCCTGGATGTAATCGCGCACCCGGATAATGCGGTCGTCGACGCGCGCGATCAGCACCGTGTCGGGCAGATACTGCCCGGTGTCGGGTTCCTGCCCGATCCAGCGGACAGGCCGCTCCGCGGGCGGAGCGGGCGGCGTCGCGGCCGGCTTCCACGGACCGACCGGCGTGGCGGATCGCGATGGACTGCTGAGCACGAGGGCGCAGGTCACGGCTAGAGCGACGAGGACGAGTCCACGGTGCGACATTCAGCTTCTCCGGGCGAGGAAGTGGTGTGCTGCTCGAGGTCGGTGCGAGGAGCCAAGCGGCAAACAAGTCTAGAAAGGCTGCGCGACGACTGTCAAGGTTCCCATTCGTCGACGGGGGCCACCGTGAGCCTGGCCGTTTCCCGAATCCAATGTCGAATGTCCTCGCGCGCCGGTCAGAGCCGGATGTGCTCGAGCGCGTGCGCATTGACCTTGATGCGGGTTGCCCGCTTCACGCGCCCCAACAGGGCGACCATCAGGCGCTCGCCCTCTTCGCCGTACCACGCGTGGGACGCCAGCTTGCGCGCCTCCTCGAACGAACGGCGGCGGCCGGGCACGATCTCACTCACGCGCGCCACCGCCCAGCCGGAGGGCAGCGAGTCGGGCCCGAGCACCGCGGCCGCGCCCGCGCGCAGCGCGTGCCGGAACAACGCGCTGTCGGATTCCTCGCTCACCACGACGCGGTAGTCCACACCGCCGCGGAGCCCCCGTGCCGTCAGGCTCTCGGCCTCGGCGGCGTCCCGGAGCTGCAGCGCCATGCGCGTCGCCGCCGCGCGGTCGGGCAACACCAGGCGCGTGAGCCTCACCCGCAACGGGATCGCCCACTCTTCGGCGTGCCGCTGATAGTAGCGCTCGAGCGTGGCGGAGTCCGCCGCCAGCCGGGCGTAGACCTCGCGCGCCACGAGGTGGTTGACGGCGATGAACTCGCGCTCACGGGCGAGGGCGGCTGCGATGTCGGGCCGCTCCTCGATCCGGCGCCGTGCCGCGTCGCGCCGCAGCTCGCGTTCGTAGAGGCCGTTCCGGACCAGATCGCGCACCTGGTCCGCCGAGTCGATGCGCGGACGGTATAGCGGGTTGAGGTGCCGCCACGCGTCGAACAGCTCGGCCACGGTGTAGGCGCCGGTGCGGGCCTCGGCCACCGGACGCGCCACGTCGGCGGAGTCCACATGCGGCAACGCGCCCAGCACCCCCAGCTGCGACGAGAGAGAGGAATCGGGCGAGGGTCTGGGAATGGCGGCGAAGGCGCGGGCGAGGCGCGCGAGCAACGGTGCATCCCAGCGCACGTCCAGCCCCGCGACCAGGCTGTCGCGCGCGATGACGCCGAGCGTCTGCGGGCTGTAGATGGTGTCGCCCGCGGCCAGCAGCCGAAGGCGAGTCGCCTCGAGCGCGGAGTCCAGCACCGCGTTCATCACCAGGCGGTCGCGCAGTCCGCGGTACTGGGTGCTCTCGTCCGGGGTCCAGACCCAGCGCTCGCGGAGCGCGGCCGCGCCCAGCGCCTCCTTGCCGATCAGAAGTTCGAGAAACTCTGCGGCGGTCCCCGGGGTAAGGGAGTCCGGGCGCGCAGGGGGGGCGACCTGTGCCCAGGCGTTCAGGAACTTGGACCGGGTGACAACCCGGTCGCCGCCCACCGTCGCCAGCACCGTGTCGGGCAGGGCCTGCTCGCGTATCCCGCGCCCCGGTTTTCCGCGGGACGCCTGCCGCTCGGGGGTCTCGGCGCCGCCGGCGATTGCAGGATGCCCGACGGCCGAGAGCGACACGGCATAAAGCAGGATCACTGTGGCCCGGCGCGCTTGCGCCATGGTTTCACCTCCGTGATGATGCGACACGTCGCGGCGCGCGAGTGTATCATTCTGGTTTACGCAGCCGACACCCGGAGATCGACTTTGCCCCGTCACCATCGGGCCGCCTGCCTGACTCGGATTCTCCGCCGTTCCCTCCCGGGATCCCGCATGCTCCCCGATTCGCGCCTCTCGGGCGCCGTCGTCGTTCTCGCGGTCCTGCTCGCCGCTCCCGGGGCCGGCGCCGGACCGGTGCGGCTTGTGGCTTCCGACGACCGCGGGGTGACACTGCGGCTGGAGGTCGCGCCCTTCACGCTGGGGCCGCCGCGCGAAGATGGGCGCACCGAGCTCGTGGTCCCGGGGCTCTATCTGCTCGACACCCAGGGGCGCCCCAAGCTCCCCTACGCGACCGCCCTGATCGCGCTTCCGCCCGGTGCTTCGGCCGTGGCGAGCGTGGTGGACGACTCGGGTGAGGAGACGCGTGACGGGCTCGTCCTCACGCTCGGCGAGCGGCCGGTATTCCACTCCGATCCCGGCGGCCTGGGCCCGATTCCGGCGCGCGAGCCGGTCGCTCCGATCCGCGACGGCGCGTGGCCGCGCGCCGCCGTCGAGGTGGGGGAGCCTTTCACCGTGCGGCGCCAGCGCATGGTGCCGATCCAGCTCCAGCCGTTCCGCTACGACGACGCGACCGGCCGCCTGTGGGCGCGGCGCTCGCTCACGGTACGGGTGAGCTTCACGGGGGGCACGGCCCTGCGCGCGCGGCCGGCGGCGGCACCCGAGGACCGCCACTGGGAGCCCGTGCTGCGCGGCACGGTGATCAACTACGAGCAGGGGAGGCGCTGGCGCGAGCCGCGGCCCGCGCTCGCCGCACGCGGGTTGTTCGATCGCTCGTTGTTCGATCGCGCGGCTCCAACGGGTGCGCAGGCCGCCCCCGGCTTCGACGAGCTCGAACCCGAGGTGCGCGTCCGGATCGACTCGACCGGGGTCTGGGCGCTGGACGCCGACCTGCTGCTGGGGCTGGGCTATCCCGCCGGGGTGCCGATCGCCGAGGTCAGCGTCCACCGCCACGAGCCCATCCCCAACGTGCTGGCTCCCAACCCGCCCTACGTCACCATCGAGCTGCCGGGCGAGGTGGACGATCTCGACGGTGACGGGACGTTCTCGTCCGGCGATCGCATCGTGGTGTTCGTCCAGAACTGGTGGGAGCGCTCGGGGTTGGCGTTCAGGCCCTCGATCTCGCACGCGCAGCGCGGCTGGGGCGAGAGCGAGGTCATCTACGCGACTCGCGTGCGCCCGCCGCGTACGGGGCTCCGGGTCGCGCCGCGCCCGGGGTGGAACAACAGCGCGGCGCCGGTGCTGGCGTCCTATCCCTGGACGCAGCGCTACGAGCGCAATTCCATCTATCTCAACTCTCCGATCGACACGCTGACGGACGTGTGGCACTGGACCACGCTCGCGCTTTACTACTCGCGGCCCGAGACCCTGCGCTTCGAAGCCAATCATCTCGACAATACGAAGCCCGCCTCGATCGCGGTCACGTGGGTCGGACGGCTCTCGACCGAGGAGCATTTCATGTGGGCCGCGGTCCGCAACCTCAACGGCGCGGGACCGCTCACGACCGTCGTGGACTCGGCCCGCTTCTTCGGCAAGAACACGATGACCCGCGGTGCGACGATACCCGGCACCGCGCTCAGCGAAGGTCTCACCAACCGCCTCGCCCAGTGGGGCAAGTCGCATGGCTTCCCGCCCAGTCCGGGCAGTAATGACCGCACGAACGCCGGGCTCAACTACTACGACGTCACATACTGGCGGAGCTACCGCGCGCTCGGCGGCTATCTGGCCTGCAACAGCGGCACGACATTCGGGGACTACGAGATCCTGGCGGTCGGCTTCGCCGACTCCTCGCAATTGCGGGTCTACGACGTCACCGACTCCTCCGACGTGCGGCGGCTCACCGGCGTGCGGTTCGAGTCCGCGGGCGGCGGAGTGGGAGTGCGATTCCAGGACAACGCGGCCCCTGGCCAGCGCCGGCGCTACGTCGCGTTCGACACCCCCCGCTCGCGGCCGGCGTCGAGTTACTCCGCCGTCAATCGCGCGGAGATCACGAACCTCTACGACCGCCCGGGCGGCGATTACCTGCTGGTGGTGCCCAGGGCCTTCCTGGGCGCGATCGCGCCGCTCGAGGCGCTCCGGCGATCTCAGGGACTGGACGTGGTGGTGGCGCCGCTCGAAGCGGTGAACGACGCCTTCAACGGGGGCCGGCGCTCGCCGTACGCCATCAGGCGCTTCATCCGGTATGCCTTCGACAACTGGGACGCGCGCTTCGTCCTGCTGGTGGGCGACGGCAGCGAGGATCCGCTGGATTTCGGGGGGCGGTCGAGTATCGACTGGGTCCCGACCCAGCGCGTGCTGGGACCCGTCCCGGTAAGCATACCCTCCGAGACCTTCTACGAGTCCGTCGTGAGCGATCCCTGGTACGTGTGGTGCGTGGACTGCCCCGATCTGTCAGTGGCCAGCAAGCTTCCGGACCTCTTCATCGGGCGGCTCCCGGTCAACAGCCTGAGCGAGGCCTCGGCGGTGGTGAGCAAGCTCGTCGCGTACGAGAACGTGACCCCGGACCAGACCTGGCGCCGCGACATGGTGCTGCTGGCGGACGACCAGTTCTCGGGGGAGAACTTCTTCGGCGGGGGCAGCCAGATCGGCTACTGCCGGCGCAGCGGCGAAGACGTGTTCCACGACCTCAACGTGGAGTGCCGCTCGATCATTCTCGACGAGGCGGGGCTCCGGCAGAGCAATGCCGAGGTCTTCGACCTGAGCTACTACCTGCCCACCCGGCCGGAGGACATATGCGTCCCCTGCCTGCCGGAGACCTGCCGCGCCGACCGGACGGCATTCCAGACCCGCGGCCAGCTGATCGCGAAGCCCGCATTGATGCAGCGCCTGAACGCCGGCCGCCTGTGGTGGAACTACCAGGGACACGCGAACGAGACCGTGCTGGCGCACGAGGATCTCTACCTCAACCGGCCGAGTCAGGACGACCGGCTCGACTTCCTGAACGATGGCCGGCTGTTTCTCTTCACCGCGTTCTCGTGCCACGCGAACGCTTTCGGGCACACCCAGGAGCGCGGGTCGCGCGGCGGCCCCTCGCTGGGCGAGGACATGGTGACGCTGCCCGGTCGCGGCGCGATCGCCTCATGGGCCTCCACCGGCTACGAGCTGCTGCCGAGCAGCCACACCGTGCACCTCAACACGGCGTTCGCACGCGCGCTGTTCGCCGATCCCCCGCGCGACTCGTCGGCCTGGGAACCGCGGCGGGGCGCCCGCGTCGTGCTGGGCGAGGTGATCGCCAAGGCCGAGCTCGACTACTTCCCCGGGCCGCGCAACAGCCCCTTCGAGCGCGACGTCATGGTCACCTACAACCTGCTGGGCGATCCCGCGACCCGGATGACGATCGGAGCGCCGGAGGCGGTGGTGACCGCGAACGGCCAGCCGGTGACGAGCGGGCAGGTCGTGCGGCTCAAGGTTCCGGGCGACACGCTCCAGCTCGAAGCCGACCTGGTCTCGAATGCGCGCATTGACTCGCTCTCGCTCTCGCGCACTTCCAGCGCCGGCGTCACCGCGGTGGTGCCGCCCGCGAGCTACACGGTGACGCCCGCGTTCCCCGACACTGCGGATCCCGCGGGCGAGGGACGCCGCTACCGGCTGAAGTATCGCGACCCGCTGATCGCCGACTCGTTCCGCTACACCTTCCGGACCGTGGACCGCTATGACGTGCCTAGCCTGTTCGAAGTGGTGTTCGCGTTCCAGACCGTGCTGCGCGCGGACGGGGTCGTGCTGCGCGACGGCGACGCGATCTCGCCCGGCGCGGCCATGGCGCTCACCGTGCTCTCGCCGGCACCGCTCGTTCCCGCCGCCGACCTCACGCTCAGGGTGATCGGGCAGAGCCAGCTGTTCAGCGCCGCTCCCGCCAACGGCGACACCAGCGCCCACGAGTGGGTGCTGAGCTGGAATCACGCGCCGTTCCCGGTCGGCAAGGTCGTGATCGAGCTGGCCGCGAATGGCGGCGCGACCCAGATCCACCGCTTCCGGGTCGCGGTCACCGGCGGCGAGGTGCGACTCGAGAATGCGCTAGCATTTCCCAATCCGTTCAACGACGATTCCGGCACCCATTTCTCGTTCAACCTGGTGAGCGCGACGCCGGCCGACGTGCTGATCCGCGTCTACGCGGTGAGCGGTCGCCTGATCTACGAGCGCGCCGAGCGCGGACTGCAGCCGGGCTACCACCAGCTGCCGTGGAACGCGCACGACGCGGAGGTGATGCCGATTGCGAACGGGGTCTATCTCTACCGGCTCATCGCCCACAACGGCTCTTCCACTGCCCTTCACGAGGGGCGGCTCGTCAAGCTGCGCAAGCCGCGGCACCTGGCCGATGACACGGCGCCCTGAGCGCCGCCCATCGTCCGGGAGCGCGCGCCTTCCGCGCGCCGGGGGGGCGCCGGCCGGCGCTCTGAGCCTCATCCGGATCGCGCTCGTGGTCGCGCTCGTGGCGGCGGCCGCCCGGCCCGGCGTGGCGTACCCCACCCCGGCCGAATCGCCCGGCCCCGCAGTCACACAGCCCGCGGTCTTCGCCGCGATTGCGCGCGCCGAGGACCGGCGCGAGTGGGCGGACGGCGTCCTCCGGCGTGCGCTCGCCCACGCCGATCCCGTGGTGCGCGCGCGCGCCGCGCTCGCGGTCGGCAGGCTGCAGGATTCGACCACGGTGGCCGACCTGCTGCCGCTGCTCGAAGACCCCGCGCCCGAGGTGCGGCGCGAGGCGGCCTTCGCACTCGGCCAGATCGGCCACTCGTCCGCGCGCCAGGGGCTGGAGCGGCTGTTGGGCGGGAGCGACGTCGAGCTCGTGGACCTGGTGCTCGAGGCGCTCGGCAAGCTCGGCGGCAAGGCGAGCACGCTGCTGGTGACGGGGTACCTGCGTGACCCATCGCCGGTGCTGCGCGGCGAGGCCGCCGTCGCCCTGTGGCGGCTCGCGGATTCCACGGCGCTCGATGCCCTGATCGAGCGGCACCGCGATCCAGACCCGGAAGTGCGCTGGCGCGTGCTCTACGCGCTGGAGAAGATCGTGGCCCCCGACCGGGTGGTCCTGGTGGGGGCGCTCCACCTCGACGACGTCGAGTGGCCGAGCCGGGCCCAGGCCGCGCGCACCATGGGACGCCAGAAGTCCCCGCGCGCCACGGCCTACCTGCTCCAGAAGCTGGACGACCCCGAGGTTCCGGTCGTGGTGAACGTGATCCGGGCGCTCCAGCAGACCGCCGATTCGACCTGCGCGCGCTGCGGCGGCGGGCTGGCGCGGCTGCTCGCCCATCCTCACCCCTACGTGCGGGTCACCGCCGCCACCGCTCTGGGCGAGCGTTTCGTGTGGGTGGCGGCCGACTCTGCGACGCGGCGCGCGCTTTCCGATTCGCTGCGGGCGCATCTTTCCGACCCCGATGCCGCGACGCGCGGCGCCTGCGCGCGGGCGCTGCTCGCCCACCTGCAGGGCGGGGCACTCGCCGCCGTGGAGCCGTTGCTCGCCGACTCCTCGGCGTACGCGCGCACCGCCGCGCTGCGCGCGCTCGCCTCCGTGCCCCCCGCGGTCGCGGTGCCGCTGCTCGACCCGCGGCTCGCGCCGCGCACGCCGCTGTTCGAGCGCATGACGGCGGCCGAGGTGCTGGGCCAGATCCGGTGGCGCGCGGCGGCACCCACGCTGCGGTCCGGGCTCGCCGACACCGCGATGCTGTTCGTCGCGTCCTGCGCCGGGGCGCTCGCCGACCTCGGCGACAGCGCGAGCGTTCCGGCGCTGGCGCGCGCCTACGCGGCCCGCGCGGCCGATGCCGACGCCGACGCCCGGATTTCGATCCGCGACGCGCTGCGCCAGCTCGCGGGGCGTGCGTTCGCCGACAGCGTCGAGCGCGAGCACCCGGCGCGGAACGCGCTGCCCGCGGCCTACCCCGACGACTTCGCCGAGCCGCCGGCCGCCCGCGGCGCCGTGCTCCATACCGGCGCGGGCGATATCGAGTGGGCGTTCTACGGGCGCGAGGCGCCGCAGACTGTGAAGAACTTCGTGCGGCTGGCGGAGCGCGGCTATTTCGACGGGCACGCGATTCATCGCGTGGTGCCCAATTTCGTGGTCCAGGACGGCGATCCCACCGGGACCGGATCGGGCGGGCCGGGCTACACCATCCGCTGCGAGTACAACCGTCTGCGCTACGATGCCGGCATGGTCGGGATGGCGCTCTCGGGCAAGGACACCGGCGGGAGCCAGTGGTTCATCACCCACTCGCCCCAGCACCATCTCGACGGCCGCTACACCATCTTCGCCCGCGTGACGCGCGGAATGGACGTCGTGAACCGTCTGGTGCAGGGTGATCGGGTGCTCCGGATTGACATCGTCCGCTGAATTCCGCGCCGAGAGCGGCCCGGCGCGCGCGGCCCGTCTCCCCGCGAGCCGGCCATGAGCCGGCGCCGCAAGCTCCCAACGTCACCGCGGCCCACGGCGGCGACCGCATCCGTCGGGCCGCCGGAGCACGCCGCCGGGCGGCGTTCCGCCGCCTCGCCTCCGCTCCCTCCGGTCCCGTTTCCCTCGCCCGCCCTGATCGCCGCGGCCCTGGTCGCGGCGGCCGGCATCCTGGTCTCTGTGAGCTTCACCCTCTACGACCCGGACATCTGGCAGAACATCACGGTCGGCAAGGCGATCTGGCTGATGCACGGCGCGCCGCACACCCAGATCTGGTCGTGGCCCACCTACGGCGCGCCGGACATCAAGTGGACCTGGGGTTTCAGCGCGCTGCTGTGGCCGGTCTGGGAGCACGGCGGCGTGCTCGGCCTCTTCATGTGGCGCTGGGTCACCACGCTCCTCGCCTTCGGCGTGCTGTGGGCGGCGGCGCGGCGCATGGGCGCCACCGGATTCCTGCCGCTGGTCGTGATGGTGACGTGCTCGCTGGTGTGGCGCGCGCGCTCGCAGGTGCGCCCCGAGACGCTGGTCGCGGTGCTGCTCGCGCTCGAGATCTGGATCCTCGAAGCGCGGCGGCACGGCGGTGCGGACCGCACGCCGTGGCTGGTCGCGATCGCCTGGGTGTGGGCCAACGTGCACAATTCGTACTTCATCGGATTCGCACTGATCGGATTCCACTGGCTCGACGCCGTGCGCGATCGCATCCGGCGGGGCCCTGGCTCGCCCGGCGGGGCACTGGCCGCCCGCCTCGCGTGGGTAGCGCTGGGCGCGCTCGCGATCTCCTTTCTCAATCCCTACGGCTGGCGGCTGCTGTGGCAACCGTTCGACTTCTTCCTGCACAGACGGAACGAGATCCTCTTCAAGAGCATCGGGGAGCTCAGCCCGCTCGACGTGACCTCGTTCTGGAGAAGCGGGCTGCCGCTGATCGTGGTGGGCTGGCCGCTGTTGATCGTCGCCCGCGCGCGCCGAGGCGGCTTCGATCTGGTCGAGGCGCTGTGCTGCGTGTTCTTCACCGCGCTGGCGCTGCCCGCGCAGCGCTTCGTCGGCTTCTACTCGCTGGTCGCGGTGCCCTACCTGAGCCGCGACCTCCACGTGTGGGAGGCGCGGCCGGCGTGGCTCCGGCGCGCGCCGCTAGCGGCCCGCGCTGCGCTCGCCTCGCTCGCCTGCGTCGCGGTCGGGCTCGCGGAATGGACCGGTCCCAGTTCGCGGCTCGGGGTCGGCTTCGTGTGGACCAACTACCCGGTCCGGGCCTGCGATTTCATGGAGGCGCACGGCGTGCGCGGCCGGGGATTCAACCAGTTCGGTTGCGCGGGATACCAGGTCTACCGGTTCTGGCCCGACCGGAGCCGGCTGCCGTTCATGGACATCCACCAGGCCGGTACCCCCGCCGACCGGTACATCTACGCCTGGGCCCAGCAGGACCGCAAGGCGTGGCTCGAGCTCGACCGGCGCTATCGGTTCGACTACGTCATTCGCAGCCGGCTGGGATTCCAGAGCGACAGCCTGCTCGACCGCCTGGACGCCGACAGCACCTGGGCCCTGGTCTTCGTGGACGACGCGGCCGCGCTCTACGTGCGTCGTGAGGGGCCGCTCGCCGGCGTCGCCCGCGAGTTCGCGTATCACGAGCTGCCCGCCGGTGCCAGGCGGCTCGGGCCGCTGGGCGCCAGGTGCGCCACGGACAGCGCACTCCGCGCGCGCACGGCGGCGGAGCTCGAACGCGTGGTGGCGGGCTCGCCCCACCACGGGCAGGCCCTGATCCTGCTCGCCAATATCGCGCTGACGGAGGGGCGCCTCGCGGACGCGCAGGCCCTGCTCGAGCGCGCCATCGCGTCGAGCCCCGAAACGACCGGCGCCCATCAGCGGCTCGCGATCATCGCGCTCGAGGAGGGCCGGGCCCGCGACGCGCTGCGCGAGATCGGGCGCGAGCAATTCATCGACGGCCCGAGCGCCGCGCTCGATGTGCTGGCCGGGCGGTCGTGGCGGAGCCTGGGCCAGCCCGGGCGCGCGCGCGCGGCCTACCGGAGCGCGCTCCGGCGCCAGCCGGAGAACGCAGAGGCCCTGGATTCGCTGAGCGCGCTCGAACCAGTGAGCGCTCGATGAGCGCGGCCCGCGAGCGGCGCCCGCGGGAGCAGGGCACGCGGACCCGCGCGGCGGCCGCCCCTTCCGCGGCGCCGGGGGGCGTGCCCGCGCCGGCGCGCGAGCGCGCCGCGGTCGCCGCTCTGCTCGTGATTCACGCCGGGCTCGTGTTGTGGGGCGCGGCGCTCAACTCGGTCACCTTCGACGAGAACTTCCACGTGCCCGCCGGCGCCCTGATCGCGGCCCGCGGTAACTTCTGGGCCTCGGTCGCCCAGCCGCCGCTCGCGAAGACGCTGTGCGCCCTGCCGGCGCTGGCGCTCGGGGCGAGGGTTCCGCCCGATTCCATCGTCACAGGCGGCGAGCCCGCGGTCGGCGAGGCGTTCATGCACCTGAACGCGGCGCGCTATCACACGTTTTACTTCGCGGCCCGCTGCGTGACGCTCGCGTTCTCGCTCGCGCTCGCGCTCCTGGTGTGGCGCTTCGCGCGGCGGCTCTACGGGCCGCGCGGCGCACTGCTCGCGCTCGCGCTCTACGCGTTCGCCCCGGAGGCGCTGGCGCACGCCGGGATCGCCGGCGTGGATGTCGCCACCGGGCTCGGCTTCACCGCGTCGATCGTCGCCTTCTGGCGCTTCACGCGTACCACCCGCTGGCGTGACGCAGGGATGGTCGCGCTCGCGGTCGGGCTCACCGCCCTCACCCGGTTCAGCGCGGTCGGGCTCGCGCCGATCTTCATGGTACTCGCCGCGCTCGGAACCGCGCTCGGAACGCTGCGCCGGCCCGGGCGCGTGTGGCTGGTGATCGCGCTGCTTCCCCTCTCCACGCTCGTGCTTTTCAATCTTGGGTATCTCCTCCACACCTCGCTGTCGCCGCTGCAAGGGTGGAGCTTCATGTCGCAGCGCTTCACGGCCCTGGCGCAGGCCTGGCCCGCGCTGCGCCTGCCGGTGCCGGACGCCGCGCTGCGCGGCCTGGACTACGTGGCGTTCCTGTCCGAGCCGGGCCGCACCCCCTCGTTCCTGCTCGGGACCCCGCGCAGCGGGTCGTCGTGGGCGTATTTTCCGATCGCGCTCGCGGTGAAGTGGCCGCTCGGATTCCTGGGGCTGATCCTGCTGCGCATCGCGCATCGGGTCCGGAACGGCCCGGGGCGCAAGCGCGCATGGCACGAGAGCTTCCTGCTCGTGAGCGTGGCGGTCACGCTGGGCACGGCGATGATGGCAAACCTCGGCGTCGGCGTGCGCTACGTGTTCCCGATCCTGCCGCTGCTGTGCGTGTGGTGCGGCGGACTGCTCGCGCCCCGGCACCCGACCCCCGGGCGCGGGCGCCGTCCGTGGCTCGCGATGGCGGCGGTGGCGCTGGCCGCGGTACAGGCGCTCGAAGCGCTGACCGCCGCGCCCTGGTACCTCGCGTTCTTCAACCGGCTCGCCGGCGGCCCGGGCGGCGGGTACACGATCGTCAACGACTCCAACGTGGACTGGGGGCAGGGGCTGATCGCGCTGCGCGAGGAGATGCGGCGCCTGCACATCGGGAAGATTCATCTCGCCTACCACGGCACCACCGATCCCGCGGTCTACGGCATCGATTACGTCCCGTACCTGGGCGGCACCCCCGGCCCCGAGAGCCGGTGGCTCGCGGTCAGCAGCTACTACTACGTGGGTCTCTCCCAGCGCATGATGACCCCGAGCGGCCGCACCGAGCGCCTCACGCTCGATTTCGGTCCGCTGCGCCGCCAGAAGCCCGATGTGGTGCTCGCCGGGTGCATGTACCTGTTCAAGGTGAGGTAGCGCCGGGGCCCGCCCGCTGAAGCGGCGGGCGGCCTGCCGCGCCGCCAGATCAGACCCGCGCCGCCTCCTCCTTGAGGAACTCGCCGAGCACGGCGCGGAGTGCGGTGGCACCGCGGTCCGCGACGATGGTGACGTCCTCGTGCGTGAGCGGCCGGTCCGAGAGCCCGGTCGCCTTGTTGGTGACACAGGAGATGCTGGCCGCCTCGCAGCCCAGCTCGGCCGCGACCGTGACCTCGTGAACCGTGCTCATGCACGCCACGTCGGCGCCGAGTGCCGCGGCCATCCGCACCTCGGCCGCGGTCTCGTAGGTGGGCCCGAGCCCGCCCATCAGCACGCCCTGATGGAGCCGCACCCCGGCGCGCGCCGCGGCCGCCAGGAACGCCTCGCGCAGCCGCGGGCTGTAGCAGGTGGCGACCCTTCGCCCGGCGCGGCGCTCGCGCAACTCGCCGGGGGTGAAGAGCCCGCGCTTCCCGATGAAGTTGATGTGGTCGGAGGCCAGCATGAGATCGCCCGGCTCGAAGTCCGGATTCATGGCGCCGACCGCGTTGGTGAAGAGCAGCACTCGGCTGCCGAGCGCGCGCATGACGCGCAAACCGAACGTGACCCGGTCGAGCGAATAGCCCTCGTAGCGGTGGCTGCGCCCGGCGAGCGCCACGACCGGGACCCCCGCCCAGTGACCGAGCCCGAGGCGCCCGGCGTGGCCGTGCACCGTGGAGCGCGGCCAGTGGGGCAGCCCGGCGGTCGGAATCACGACCGCGCGCTCGAGCTGGTCGATCGCGCCGCCCAGGCCGGAGCCGAGCGTGATCCCGATCCGTGGCTTGAGATCGGTGCGTGCTCGAACGGCAGCCGCCGCCTCGCTCACGCGCTGCTCGAGGTCGTGGGTGGGAAGCAGTGGGGCTCCCATGTCAGTGACGCTCCGGATCGAACGGCACGCCCACCGAACGCGGCGCCACGGCGCGCCCGATGAAGCCGGCCAGCGCCAGCATCGTGACGGCGTACGGCAGCATCTGCAACAGCTCGCTCGGGAAGCCCGAGCCCTGGAGCACGATCTGGAGCGCCTCGGCGGCGCCGAACAGCAGGCAGGCGGCGGCGGCCCCCAGCGGCGACCACTTGCCCACGATCATGGCCGCGAGCGCGATGTAGCCGCGCCCCCCGGTCATCCCATCGGTGAAGCTGTGCTGCTCGCTGGCGAGCCACGCGCCGGCGAGCCCGGCGAGGGCGCCCGACACCAGCACCCCGGCGGTGCGGTAGCGCGCGATCGAGAGTCCGAGCGCGGCGGCCGCCTCGGGCCGCTCGCCGATGCTCCTGAGCCGCAGGCCGAACACCGACCGGAACACGGCCCACTGGCTCGCGACGACCAGCATCAGCGTGATGAGCACGAGCGGCGTGGCGAGCACCGGGCCCAGCGCCGGAAGGTCGCGCAGGCCGAACGCGCCCCACTCGGGAAGCCCGACCACCCGCGGCGAGTTCGAGGAGGAGTGGAACACCTGCCGGAGCACGAAGCGCGTGAGCCCCATCGCCAGCAGGTTGATGCCGAGCCCGCTGGTGATCTGGTCGGCCTTCATTCCGACCGTGACCAGCGCGTGGAGTGCCGCGGTCGCGAGCCCCGCGATCAGCGCCGCCACGAGCCCGAGCCACGGGTCGCCGCTCGCGTGGGCGCCCAGCGTGTACGCGAGCGCGCCATTCAGCATGATGCCCTCGAGCCCGATGTTGATGACGCCGCCCCGCTCGCTGAACGAGGCCCCGACCGCGGACAGCATGTAGGGCACGCTGATGCGGAGCGCGGCGCCCAGGAACAGCAGCAACTCCATCACCTGAGCCTCCGCGCCAGGCGCTCGACCAGCTGGTGGGCGCAGATCGCGAACAGGATGACCAGTGCCTGCAGCACCTCGACCAGCTCCCTGGGCACGCGCTGATTGATGACCAGCCCGCCGTAGGACAGCGCGCCGAAGAAGAGCGCCGCCACGATCACGCCGAACGGATGGTTGCGGCCGATCAGCGCGACCGCGATGCCGATGAAGCCCGCGCCGGCCGAGAAGCCCAGCTCGAAGAAGTGCTTGTAGCCGAGCACGAAGTTGGTGCCGCCCAGCCCGGCGACCGCGCCCGAGAGCGTCATCGCCACCGCCTGAGTGCGCCCCACCGCGATGCCGCCGTATTCGGCGGCCGCAGCGTTCAGGCCCACCGCGCGCAGCTCGTAGCCGAGCCGGGAGCGGAACAGGAGCACGCCCACCGCCACCGCGAGTGCCAGGCCCAGCAGCAGCGAGAAGTTCGCGGGCGAGCCCTTGAGCGCGGGGAGCAGCGCTTCGAGCCGCGCGAGTTGCGCGCTCGCGGGGATCCCCGCGGTGCGCACCGTGGCCGGCTCGAAGTGCGGACGCCCCAGGTAGGAGACCAGTGCGAACGCGATGAAGTTGAGCATGATGGTGTTGATGACCTCGTGCGCGCCGAAGCGGGCCTTGAGCAGTCCCGGGAGCGCGCCCCACGCAGCACCAGCCGCAGCCGCAGCGAGCACGGCGGCGGCGAGCGGCAGCGGCCATGGAAGCCCCGCGCACGCGAGCCCGGCCAGCGCCGCCGCGAAGCCGCCCAGGTAGAGCTGGCCTTCCGCTCCGATGTTGAACAGCCCGGCGCGGAAGCCGAGCGCGACCGCGAGCCCGGTGAAGAGCAGCGGGGTGGCCTTGAACAGCGTCTGCCCGATCCCGTAGCCGGTGCCGAAGCAGTCGCGGAACATGAGCGCGTAGATCTCGAGCGGATGCTCTCCGATCGCGCGGATGAAGACTGCCCCCGCCACCAGCGCGAGCGCCACGGCGACCAGCGGCGCCAGCGCCTGGAGCAGCGCGGTGCGCGTGAGCAGCGGCGCGCGCGGCGCCTCGCCGGAGGGTGCCCGGCTCGCGGGAGCGGCCGGGCCGGTGGGGCTCACCGGGTGCCCCGCGCGTGGCGTCCGGTCATGTGGAGTCCGAGCGTGCGCTCATCGGTCGCGGCGGGGCGGGTCTCGAGCACCACGCGGCCCTCGTACATGACCAGGATGCGGTCGGCGAGTGCCAGGATCTCCGACAGGTCGGACGAGACCAGCAGGACCGCGCGCCCGGCGTCGCGCTGTTCGAGCAGGCGGCGGTGAATGAAGGCGAGCGCTCCCAGGTCCACGCCGCGGGTGGGATGGGCGGCGAGCACGACGCGCGCCCCGCGCGACAGCTCGCGCGCCGCGACCAGCTTCTGCTGGTTGCCGCCCGAGAGCTGTGCGGCCCGCCACGCGGGCTCCGCCGGGCGCACGTCGTATTCGCCGAGCAGACGCCGCGCGCGCGCCTCGAGTGCCCCGCGGTCGAGCCAGGCCCCGGGCCCGAGCGACCGCTCGTGATGGAGCCCGAGCACCAGGTTCTCGGCGAGCGTCATCTCCGGCACCAGCCCGCGCCGGAGCCGGTCGCTCGGGATGTGCGCGAGCCCGGCGGCGAAGTGATCGCGCGTGGCGGGGCGCACCGGGCGCCCCCCGATCCGGATCGCGCCGAGCGCCGGATGCCGGAGCCCCGCCAGGCATTCGACCAGCTCGTGCTGGCCGTTGCCCTCGACTCCGGCGATCCCCACAATCTCCCCCGCGCGGACCTCGAACGAGACCCCGCGCACCGCCTCGAGACCGCGGTCGTCGCGCACGTGGAGATCGGCCACCTCGAACGCGGGCTCTCCCGGGGCGCTCGCGGCCCGCGCGTGGAGCGGCGCGAGCGGGCGCCCCACCATCAGCTCGGCGAGCCGCTCGATCGAGAGCGAGCTCACCGGCCCGCCGCCCACCACACGTCCCGCGCGCATCACCGTGACGCGGTGTGCGAGCGACTTCACCTCGGCCAGCTTGTGGGTGATGAGGACGATGGTCGCTCCGGCATCGCGCAGTGCGCGCAGCACCTCGAACAGCTCGTCCACCTCGTGCGGGGTGAGCACGGCGGTGGGCTCGTCCAGGATGAGGACGCGCGCGCCGCGATGAAGCGCCTTGAGGATCTCGACCCGCTGCTGCGCGCCGACCGGAAGCGCGTCGATGCGCGCCCGCGGGTCCACCGGCAGCCGGTAGCGCTCGGCGAGCGATCCCACCTCACGCTCGGCCGCGGCGCGCCGGTAGGCGCCGAAGGCGGCCCGCGGCTCGTGGCCGAGCACGACGTTCTCCGCCACCGTGAGCGGGCCCACCAGCAGGAAGTGCTGGTGCACCATGCCGAGCCCGAGCCGCATGGCGTCCGCCGGATGCCGGATGCGCGCCGGCCGGCCGTCCACCTCGATGCGCCCGGCGTCGGGCGGGAGCAGGCCGTAGAGCACGCGCATCAGCGTGGTCTTGCCCGCCCCGTTCTCGCCCACCAGCGCGTGGATCTCACCCGGCGCGAGCTCGAGCGAAACGTCGTCGTTGGCCACGACCGGACCGAAGCGCCGGGTGATGTTGCGAAGCGCGACCGCGGGTGCGGACATTGCGGCGGAGGCTAGCGGTGCGGGGGGCGCCCGTCCACACTGGATGTCCAGCGGGTCCCGCGCCGCGATCCACACCCGGGAGTGCGAACCCGACTTTGGCCGAGGCGGGGGATATGCCGGGGCCGCCCGGCGCGCTACACTGATGGGCACGAGACCCCCGTTGGCAGGCTCTCTCGGAAGGGTCGCGCCTGTGCGCACCATCGTACTTGTTCTCTTGCTTCTCTGTGCTCACGTCGCTCCGGCGGCCTCCGCCGGCATTAACCTGTCGTGGGATGTCTGCGGGTCGTTGGGGGCGGCGAGCCGCTTCTTCGCGTGCGACACGAATGCGGGCGAGCACACGCTGGTAGGCTCTTTCGTCGTCCCGGCAGGGATCGACTCGCTCAACGGCAACTCGATGGTGGTCGATATCCGGTCCTCCTGCCCGACCCTGCCCGACTGGTGGAGGATCCAGGCTGCGGGGTCGTGCCGCCAGGATGGGGCGATCGCGTCATTCGATTTCACGACGGACCCGCTCAACTGTTACGACTACTGGAAGGGACGCGCGTTCGGTGGCTTTAGATACGCGGCGGGATACGGGGGCGTGTATTCAGCGCGGCTCTTGCTGGCGGCGGCGATTCACACTGCGGAAGCTGGTCCGGTGGCCGAGGGAACCGAGGTCTACTCATTCAAGTTTGAGATCAACAACACGAAGACGGTCGGGGTCGGCGCATGCGAAGGCTGTCAGGCGGGCACCTGCATCGTCCTCAACTCGATCAAGCTGACCCAGAACCCAGGCTCCGCGGCCGGGACCAGGTTTCTTGGCAACCCCGCGGACCGGAATTACGTCACGTGGCAGTTCGTGGCCCAGCCCGATGTCATGTCGGTGTGCGTCGGTGGCTCCTGCCCGGTGCCCGCGAAGCAGCGCACCTGGGGCCAGCTCAAGAGCCTCTATCGATGAACGACGGGCCCTGGCGCGCGCCGCGCCGGAGCCCGTTTCGATTGCGAGGCGCGATCGCCGCGCCGGTCTACGGAAAGATCCCCCGCACTCGCGTGGCTTCCGCCACGCGCTCGACGGCCGTCACGTAGGCGCCGCCGCGCAGGCTGCGCGGCTGTCGGTTCGACGCGGGCCCACGAGTAATCGGCCTTCCTTAAGCCCCGTCGCGGGCGATATCATCCTTGCCGATCCGCCGGGACCTGTTCGGGAATTGACTGCCATGGCGCACCGCCTGCTGCCTGTCGCGATGCTCTTCGCCGCATTCGCCATGCCCGCGAACGCCCGTGCCTCCGGCGTCAACCTGTCGTGGGACGACTGCGGCGCCCACGGCACGCTGCTCAAGATCAACAATTGCGACACGAACGCGGGTTCGCAGACGCTGGTGGGATCGTTCGTCGCGCCCTCGGGGATCGACTCGCTCAACGGTAACTCGATCACGGTGGACATCATGTCGTGGAGCGATCCGCTTCCCGACTGGTGGAGGGTTGGCGCCGCCGGAACCTGCCGGCAGAACTCGCTGACTGTCTCGTTCGATTTCGCCGGCAGGAACAACTGCTTCGACTACTGGGCCGGGCGGCAATTCGGAGCCTGGACGTTTGTGACGCCATTCCAGGCAACGAATCGCGCCCGATTTCTGGCGGCCGTTGCGATCCCCGCCCCGATGGCCAGACCGATCAATGAGGGGGTCGAGGTCTACTCCTTCCGGCTCACGATCGACAACGCCCGCACCGTGGGGGACAGCGCCTGCGCCGGCTGTGGGGTCGGCGCCTGCATCGCGCTTTCCTCGATCAAACTCACCCAGAACTATCGCAGTGTGACCGGCACGGTGTTTCTGGGCGTCGCGGCGGATGGCCAACTAGCGGCTTGGCAGTGCGGAAGCACCGCCACGCCGTCCTGCCACTACACGACCTCCAGCTGCGGCTGGGACCCGCCGTGCTCGTTCGATCCCGCGTGCGCGACGCCCGTGCGCCGGCGCACCTGGGGCGCAATCAAGAGCCTCTATCGGTGAACGACGGGGCCCGGCGCGCGCCGCGCCGGAGCCCGTTTCGAATGCGAGGCGCGATCGCCGCGCCCGTCTACGGAAAGATCCCCCGCACTCGCGTGGCCTCGGCGACGCGCTCGACGGCCGTCACGTAGGCGGCGCCGCGCAGGCTGCACTTGTGTCGGGCGGCCGACTCCGCCACCGCCTTGAAGGCGCGGACCATGTACTTCTCGAGCCGGCTGTCCACCTCGTTCTCCTCCCAGAAGAACGAGTAGAAGTCCTGCACCCACTCGAAGTACGAAACCGTCACGCCGCCGGCGTTGGCCAGGATGTCGGGGATCACGGTGCGGCCGCGCTTGAACAGGATGTCGTCCGCGAGCGGGGTGGTGGGGCCGTTGGCCGCCTCCGCGACGATCTTCGCCTTGATTCGCGCGGCGTTCGCCCCCGTAATCTGGTTCTCGAGCGCCGCCGGCACCAGGATGTCCACCGGCAACTCGAGCAACTGCCGGTTGGTGATGGGCTTTCCGGGCTGGAAGCTCTTGAGGCTCTTGCCGCCCGACTTGTGCGCGAGCAGCGCCGCCGGATCGAGGCCCTTCGGGTAGTGCACGCCGCCCTTCGAGTCCGACGCGGCCACGATGGTGGCGCCTTCCTCCTTCAGCAGCGCGGCCAGGTGACTGCCGGCGTTGCCGTAGCCCTGGATCGCCACCTTCGCCCCCTTCAGGCTCATCTTCCGCATCCGGCACGCCTCGCGCAGCACGAACTGGACGCCGCGCGCGGTCGCCTTGTCCCGGCCCTTGGAGCCTCCGAGCGACAGCGGCTTCCCGGTCACCACGCCCAGCGTGGTGGCGCCCTTGGTCATGCTGTAGGTATCCATGATCCAGGCCATGGTCTGGGCGTCGGTGTAGACATCGGGCGCCGGGATGTCCTTGTCGGGGCCGATGAATGGAAGGATCTCGCTGGTGTAGCGCCTCGTGAGCCGCTCCAGCTCGCCGTTCGAGAGCCGGTGCGGGTCCACCACGATGCCGCCCTTGGCGCCGCCGAACGGGAGGTCGAGGCACGCGCACTTCCAGGTCATCCACGACGCGAGCGCCTTCACCTCGTCGAGCGTCACGTCGGGATGGAAGCGGATGCCGCCCTTGGCGGGCCCGCGCGCCATGTTGTGCACGACCCGGTGCCCGGTGAACACGTGATACTGGCCGACGTCCATCTTGACCGGGATCGAGACGGTGACGGCGCGTTTCGGGGTGGACAGGATCTGGCGCATCCCGTCGTCGAGCCCGAGGCGCTCGGCGGCCTGTTCGAAGTAGTGCTTGGCGATGGCGAAGGGGTTCAGGTTCTCGCGAGGCATGGATCCTCCGGTGGTGCGGCGGCCACGGTCAGCGGGTCCGGGATTCCGGCTTGCCCGCCGTCGCGGCGTGCTGGTAGGCGATCTGGATGTTCTCGAGGTGGAACTCCCGGGTGGGATATTCGGACGAATGCTTGCCGGCGTACTCCATCGCCGCGAGCCTCTCGCGCGCCTGCTCGAGCGTAAGGCCCTGCGCCTGCGCCTCGCGTGCGCCCGACTCGAGCGCGTCGAGGTAGGCGAGATCGCGCTCGAGCCGCGCCTCGACCGCTCCCGCGCCGTGGGCGATCGCGCCGTGGCCCGGCACCAGCGTCTCGATCGCGCCGTGCGCGGCCAGCGGGCGCAGCGCTTCGAGCGTGCGCCGGTAGGCGGCGACCGGGCCGTTCAGCATCGGCATCTCGATGTCCGAGAGCATGTCGGCCGCGAACAGCACGCGCCGGTCCGGAAGATGGAGGCTGAGCTGGCTCTCGGAGTGGCCGAAGGCGTCCCGAAACACGACGCGCCAGTTCCCGAGCTTCGTGAAATGGAGCCCGCTCACCGTCCGATCGGGCGCGAAGGGCGCGAACGCCGCGCGCCAGCGCTCGCCGCGTTGGGCGGCGAGGCGTTGCGCTTCCTCCCCGATGTGGTCGCGGTCGCGCTTCAGCTCCGCGGCGAACGCGTCGTGCGCAACGACGCGCGCCTTCGGCCACCACGCGCGGCCCAGCACGTGGTCCCAGTGCGCGTGGGTGAGGACCAGCGTCATCTCGGCGGGGCGAATGGTGTCCACCACACGGGCGATGTCGTCGAGCTCGGAGGGGAGCACGCCCGGATCCACCACGACGGCGTGCTCCGGATCGAGCAGCAGACCGCTGTTCATCCGGTACGCCTCGCTCTGGCGGACGCGAATGCCGTCGCCGAGGTCGGTCCAGGCGGTGGCGGGGGAGGCGGCCATGAGCGTTCCGGGTGTGGGCGCGGCTACTGCGACGGCACCGCGATCCTCCCGGCCACGATCGCGTCGCGCAGGGAGTCCACCCTCGCCTTGACCACGTCGGGGATCAGTGCGCGGTTGCGCTCGTCGTAGACCCAGCCCACGCCGTCTTCCGCGAGCCCGAAGACCTGCACGCCGCCGCGGAATTGTCCGGCCCGCGCGTCCTTGATGCAGTTGAAGACCGCGATCTCGACGTGCTTCACCATCGAGGTCAGGATGAAGCCCGGCGCCTCATCGTACTGGTCGGAATCCACGCCGATCGCGAGCTGCTTGAGCTCGCGCGCGGCCTCGAACACGCCGAGGCCGGTGGAGCCCGAGGCGTGGAAGATGATGTCGGCACCCTGGTGATACTCGGCGAGCCCCAGCTCCTTGCCCTTGGTCGGGTCCTTGAACGCGCTGCCGGTGCTGCCCGCGTATTTCACGATCACCTTCGCCTGCGGGTTCACGCCCGCCACGCCGGCCCGGAAACCGGCCTCGAATTTCTTGATGAGCGGGATCTCCATGCCGCCGACGAAGCCCAGCTTGCCGGTCCTCGTGAGCAGTCCGGAAAGCGCGCCCACCAGGTAGGAGCCCTCCTCTTCCTTGAACTTGAGCGCGACCAGGTTGGGCGGCAGCGTCTCGCCTTCCTTCACCGTGTAGTCCACGCAGGCGAACTTCACGTTCGGAAACTCCCGGGCCAGCGCCAGGATGTCGTCCGAAAACAGGAAGCCGACGCCGAACACGAGCTGCGAGCCGCTCGCCGCGAGCTGGCGCATCGCCGCTTCGCGGTCGGCGCCCTCGCCGGTCTCGAGGGTCTGAAACTCGACGCCCAGTTCCCGCCGCCCGCGTTCCAGCCCGGCGTAGGCGGCGTCGTTGAACGATTTGTCGCCGCGGCCGCCAATGTCGAACACCAGGCCGACCTTGAGCGTGGAGGGCTTTCCCGCCGATGTGTCCTGCTCAGCCTTGCGGGCGCACCCGGCGATGAGGGCCGCGAGCACGGCGAGCACGCCGGCGGCGCGGACGAGCGGTCGAGACATGTGTTCCTCCGGTTGAGGGTGCGTCCTCGGGGGCACTCACGCGCCGCCCGAGCTCGTAGCAGCGGCGGCAGCGCGCCTCGTAGAGATCGGCTCCCCCGACCACCACCCGTCCCGCGCGCTTCTTCTTGCGATAGGTGCGGTTGGCGGGGCTGCCGCACACCATGCAGATGGCGAGCGTCTTGGTGATGTACTCGGCGATCGCGAGCAGCTGGGGCATGGGATCGAACGGCCGGCCGGCGTAATCCTGGTCCAGTCCCGCCACGATCACGCGCTTGCCGCGCCGCGCCAGTCGTTCGCACACCTTGACCAGGCCTTCGCCCAGGAACTGCCCCTCGTCGATGCCGATCACCTGCGCCTCGTGCGCGTGGCGCAGGATCTCCTTCGCGTCGCGGATGCTCCGCGACGGGATGCGCAGCTCGCTGTGGGAGACGATCTGGTCGCGCGCGTAGCGGTCGTCGATCGCGGGCTTGAATATCTCGACCCGCTGCCGCGCGATCTGGGCGCGGCGCAGGCGGCGGATGAGCTCTTCGGTCTTGCCGCTGTACATGCTGCCGACGATGACTTCGATCCAGCCGGCGCTGGCGAACGGAGGCGTGGGCTCTGACATGGCCGGGGCACGCTAGCGAAGGGGTTGGGGGAGTGTCAACGCGAAGGGGCGCAATGCGCGCGCGAATGCGAAGGGCGCGAGGGGTGTGAGGTGGCGCCATCCGCGATTCGGGACCCGCGGCGCTCCGGCGCAGGCGCCCGGCTCACCCGCCCCAGCCTTCATGACCCCCAGCTTGAATCACGCTCACCCCCGGGCGTAGAGTCGATGCTGACGGACCGGAGGTGGTGTCATGACTCATCGCACAGGCTTGCTCCTGGCCACCGCACTTATCGGGCTCACTGCGAACGCTTCTCACGCCGCGACGGGCATCAACCTCTCCTGGGATGATTGCGGGCCGGCCGGCGTGTCCGCCAAGTCGTTCGCTTGCGACACCAACGCCGGCACCCACGTTTTGGTGGGGTCGTTCGAGGATTCATTCACGCCTACAGGCGTCGACTCGCTAACAGGCATCGAAGCCGTGCTCTACATCGATGTTTCCGGAGACTCCGTGCCTGACTGGTGGCACTTCAAGCAGCCGGGGACGTGCCGCGAGACCTCGCTCAGCCTTCTGATGAATTTCCCCGCGATGACGGCGTGTGCGGACTACTGGGCGTCTCGCACGGTGTTCAGCGGCTTCGGATACATCGCCACTTGGGGGCTGCCGACCCGCGCGCGCCTCGCGCTCGGTGCTGCGGTGCCATATACCCAGGCGGGCGGAATCCCGCTCGACGTCGAGCACTACGCGTTCCGTTTGGTGATCAACAACGCGCAGACCGTTGGACCCGGGGCATGCTACGGCTGCTTTCGGGGAGCCACGATCACGCTCGACCACATCAAGCTCACGACCACGGCCCACTCGACCGTGGGGGACCTGACCCTTACTGCGCCCTTGTCCCAGAAGACCGTGACCTGGCAGGGCGGCTTCGTGCCCGTGCTCAACCGGAGCTGGGGCGCGATCAAGCGGCTTTACAGGTAAACCGAGGGAGGAGCGGAATGGCCGCGCGGCGCATTCGCAGATTCGAGTTCCCGCTGGCGGGCAGCAGCGGCTCCACCGCCTCGCTCACGGTCTATCGCCAGGGAGCCACGAGCAAGGGGAGTGCAACACTTCCGCCCAGCTCGGCCACCGTGGACTCTCTCCCGGTGGATAGCGTCGGCGCCCTCCAGGTGGGCGATTCCATCACGGTCTACCGGGCCGGCACGGCCCAGCCGGGGGCGTTGACCGTGTTGGGCGTCCCGAGTCCCACCGACGTCGACCTGGCAAACAACTCGACGCAGACCGTCTCCGTCCTCTCGGGCGACCGACTCGTGCCCACCAACGCCAAGCCCCTGACCTACGGCAGTCCGAGCGGCTTGCCGGCGCACCAGCTTGCGAACCCGCTCTCGGTGCCGAGCAACCTTGGCCAGATCCAGTTCTACACGCGCGAGTTCCAGATCGATCTGTATGCCGTCGTCCCCGGTCAGGTCACGACGCTCTACGCCAACTATC
>CAZYQK010000008.1:0-4232 GCA_964650245.1 uncultured bacterium
CGTCCACCGGCACCGAGATGGCGTAGCCGTTGTCCTCGATCAGGAACAGCACCGGAAGCTTCAGGTTGCAGGCCGTGTTCATGGCCTCCCAGAACTCGCCCTCGCTGGTGGTGCCGTCGCCGGCCGAGACGTACACCACTTCGTCGCCGTGCGCCTTGCCGCGCAGCTCGGGATGCTTCCCCTCGAGATCCCGGTACTTCACCACGGCCTCGGCCGCGCCCACCGACTGGAGGAACTGGGTCCCGGTCGGGCTCGACTGCGAGACGATGTTGAGCTGCTTGTGCCCCCAGTGGCTCGGCATCTGCCGCCCGCCGGAGTTGGGATCGTCGGGCGAGGCGAAGGCGGAGAGCAGCATCTCCTTCGGCGTCATCCCCAGCCCCAGGCACAGCGCGCGGTCGCGGTAGTAGGGGTAGAACCAGTCATAACCCGGCTTCAGGAGCTTCGCCGCGGCGGTCAGCACCACCTCGTGACCGGCGCCCGAGATCTGGAAGAAGGTCTTGTCGAGCTTCTTGAGCCGGATTTCCTCGTCGTCCATCCGGCGCGACGTGAACATGTTGCGATAGAAGCCGATCAGGTCCTGCGCCGTGAGGCCGTGATAGCGCGTGGAGGGAGTGGCCGTGGTGCGCGTCAGCGCCATCGGGATGGCTTCTCCTTGCATGCGAGGATTCGGAACCCGCGCAAGGTTAACCGACCGGGCGGGCGGGCTTCAACCGTGCGGGCGGTTCGCTCCGGTTTTCAGTGGCTCGGTGACCCGCCGGCCATCAGGCGGACGAACTCCGAGTCGCTGGCCAGCGAGCGGAACTCATCCTCGTCCCGCATGAGCGTCGGGGAGAAGCCGAGCGCGATTGCCCTGCGCACGGCTGCCATGGCTTCTGCTCGGCGGCCGCACAGCGCGTGGATACGGGCGATGGAGTGGGCGTACTGCGCATCGTTCGCGGGCAGCCTGGGCACCAGGGCGGCGAGCGACCGCTCCGCATCCTCGCAGTCACCCGCCTTCGCGCGACAGTCGGCGAGCCGTATGCCCACGTCGCGATCCTCCGAGTTCAGCGCGAGTTGCTCTTCGAGGAGCCGGGCCGCCTGCCTGTACTCGCTGCGGGCCGGGTCAGGCCTCCCTTGCCGCACGTAGAGGTCCCCGAGGTTTTGGCGCCACTTGTCGTTGCGGGGCTCGAGTTGCACCGCGAGCAGGTAGAACTTCTCCGCCTCGGCGAGACGTCGCGCGAAGAAATAGGCGGTGGCGATGTTGGAGGCGAGCGCGCCGTCCTTCACGGGAGCCGGCAGCCGCTCGTAGGCCGTGATGGCCTCCTGGTATTTCCCCTCCAGGGTGGCCACACTGGCGAGGTTCTCGTAGCCGCGATTCAGCTCGGGGGCGAGCTTGACGACCTCCTCGAAGGCGGCCCGCGCCCCCGCGTAGTCTCCCTTCCTGATCAGCATCGCGCCCAGGGAGTTCCAATTTCTCCAGTAGGCCGGGCGCAGTTCGATCGCGCTCCGGGCACTCGCTTCGGCCCGGGCGAGATCGCCCCCTTCGAGATAGCTGGAGGCGAGATGGCGATAGACCTCGTCCCAGTTCGGGTTGATGTTGAGGATCTCGCCGAGCTCTGCGATCGACTCGGCGTAGCGGCCGGCGCCGCGGAACATCTGCGCCCGGGCGAGCCGGGCCTCGAGGAGCCCGGGGTTGAGCTGGATCGCACGGTTCGACCCTTCCTCCGCCTGCCGGAACACCGCGGGATCCTTGGTGCGCGTGTAGACTCGAAATAGCGCCTTGCTGCGGCCGGCGTGGGCGAGCGCGAACTCCGGGTCGAGCGCGAGGGCCCGGGCGTAAAGCTCCGCCGCCCGGTTGGGGCCCATGGGGTCGTTGGTGAGATCCAGGAGGCGGCCGGCCTGCAGGTAAATGTCGTAGGCCGCGGGTGAGCGCGTGGGCGCGCGAGAGAGATCCGGAGCCTCCGTGGGGAGTGGGCGTCCCGACACGGTGCGCGCGACGTCTCGCACGACCTCCTGCTCGAGCCGGATGACATCCTCGCTGGCCCGCTCGAACCTCCCCGTCCATGTGACGAAGCCGTTGCGGCCGTCGACGAGCTGGGCGTCGAGCCGGAGCATGCCACCGCGCCGTTGGATCGCGCCCTCGAGGATCGCGTGCACGCCGAGTTCCTTCGCGATCGCGGTGATGCCCTTCTCACTCTTCCGGAAGCTCCAGGCCGTGGTCTGGCTCACCACGTTGAGGCGAGGCACCCGGACCAGGTCGCTCAGGATCTCCGCTGCGAGGCCCTCGCACAGGTACTCGAGCCCCGGGTCGCCGGTGAGGTTCTTGAAGGGAAGGACGAGGAGGCTTCGGGGCACTGCCGGGGGCCGGCTCCTGAGCCACAGCATGGAGCCCAGCGCCACCAGCCCCACGAGCGCCGCCACCCCCGCGAGCAGCGCCAGGCTTGCGAGCGAGCGCCGGCGCGGCGCCAGCGCCGCCTTGTATCCGGAGGCCGCCAGCGCCGCCGCGAATTCGGCCGCGGTGCTGAACCGATCCGCCGACGTCTTGGCGAGCGCCTTCGTGAGCGCCTGCGACACTGGGGCGGGCACGGCCGAGCGCAGCGCGGTGACGGGGTGCGGCTCCACCGTCAGATGCTGATGCACGAGGCTCTCGACGCTGGGACCGGTGAATGGCGGCTGGCCCGCCAGCATCTCGTACAGCACGCAACCCAAGGAGTAGAGATCGGATCGGCCATCCAGATCCCGGGAGCCGGCCGCCTGCTCCGGACTCATGTACGCCGGCGTCCCCAGCGCCAACCCCGTCGCCGTCCGCGTGCCGCCCCCTGCCGCGGTGATCGCCCGCGCGATCCCGAAGTCCGCGACCACCGCATGCCCGCTCTGCAGCAGGATGTTCTCGGGCTTGATGTCCCGGTGGACCACGTCATGGCTGTGGGCGTAGCCCAGCGCGTCGGCGACCTCGCGCGCAATCTGAAGCGCGTCGTCGAGCGGCAGCTGCTTCTCGCGCGTGAGCCGGCCCCGCAGGGATTCCCCCTCCACGTAGGGCATGACATAGAAGAGGAAGCCACTCGCCTCGCCGGAGTCATGAAGGGGCAGGATGTGGGGGTGGGTCAGACGCGCCGCGGTCTCGATCTCGCGCAGGAACCGCTCGGGGCCGATCTCCGCGGCCAGCTCCGGGCGGAGCACCTTGAGCGCGACCTGGCGGCGGTGCCGGAGGTCTTCGGCCAGGAACACCACCGCCATCCCACCCGCGCCCAGCTCGCGCTCGATGCGGTAGTGCGAGGCCAGCGAAGTCTGAAGGCGTTCGAGCAGATCGGCCATCTGCGTCTCACTCCATCCCGGCCGGCGGTCAGTGCCGAAGGGATTCTGAGGCGGGACCGAGTCGGGTTCCGGCGCGCCTGCTCATGCGCTCATCCCGGATCGGAGGGCCCACCGGCGGGGAATGGACTGCACGAAACGACGCGCGAGCGTAGCACCGCGTCGCGAGGGAGCCAATGCGTGGGGAGAGCTGCCGCGCCGCGGCCCCGGTTCTACACCCGGCGCTCGACCCCCAGCATCCGGAAGATCTCGCCCTTGAGCTCGCGGAACTCCCGCGCGTCGGGGTCGCGCGGGCGCGGAAACGGGTTCGCGATCACGCGCTCGATGGTCGCGGGGCGGCGGGACATGACGGCGATGCGATCCGCCAACTCGCACGCCTCCTCGACGTCGTGTGTCACCAGGATGCAGGTCTTACCGGTGGCCCTCCAGATGCGCACGATCTCGCGCCGCATCTCGAGCCGGGTGAGCGCGTCGAGCGAGCCGAAGGGCTCGTCCATGTAGAGCACGTCGGGCTCGACCGCGAGCGCGCGGGCGAACTCGACGCGCTGCTTCATCCCGCCCGAGAGCTCGCTCGGGTAGGCGCGCTCGAAGCCCTCGAGCCCGACCAGCGCGACGTACCGGGCGACGATCTCGTGGCGGCGCGGGCGCGCGAGCTGCGGCGCGAGCCCGAAGCCGATGTTGTCCGACACCGTGAGCCAGGGAAATATGCCGGGCTCCTGGAACACGAACACGCGCCGGCTCGAGGGGCGCGTCACCGGCTCGCCGTCGATCTCGATCGCGCCCGAGTCGATCGGCACGAAGCCGGCGAGGCAGTTGAGCAGCGTGGTCTTTCCGCAGCCCGAAGGGCCGACCACCGCGACGAACTCGCCCTCCCGGACCTCGAGCGAAACGCGATCGAGGACCGGCACCTCTCCCTTCCGGGTCCGGAACGACTGGGTCAC
>CAZYQK010000008.1:4332-41621 GCA_964650245.1 uncultured bacterium
ACCGCTCATCGTGCGAGCAGCCCGCGGCGCCCCAGCTCGTGCCGCTCGAAGCGCCGCACCGTGGCGTCGATCAGGAGGCCGATCAGCCCGATCACGATCATCGCGGCCACCACCCGGTCGTAGCGGAGCTGGTTGCGCGCGTCGAGCACCAGGAACCCGAGCCCCGATTCGACGCCCAGCATCTCGGCCGCCACCACCACCACCCACGAGATGCCGAGCGCGATGCGGAGCGCGGTGATGATCGAGGGCAGCGCCGCCGGAAGCACGACGCGGCGCGCCAGCGCCAGGCCGCGCACCCCGAAGTTGAGGGCCGAGCGGCGGTACTTGAGGTCCACCGTGCCCACCGCCGCCGCGGTGGACACCGCGATTGGAAAGAACGAGGCGAGGAAGATGAGGAACACCGCCGCGAGATCGCCCCCGCCCAGCGCCAGGGTCGCGACCGGGAGCCAGGCGATGGGCGAGATCGGGCGCAGGCACTGGATCACCGAGTTGGTGAAGGCGCTCACGCCCGCGAGGCTCCCGAGCATGATGCCGAAGGGAATGCCGAGCAGGGCCGCGATCGCGAACCCGGTCGCGACCCGGAACACCGACGCCACCACGTGGCGCAGCATCTCGCCGCTCGCGACCATCTGGAGGAGCGCCGCGATCGCTTCCGCGGGGCCGGGGAGCCACGCCGGGCGCAGGCTCTTCTCCATCTCGAGCGCGCGCGCACGCGCCACCGCCTCGTCCGCCGCTGCGGGCCCGGCCGGGACCGGCACCTCGAAGGACTCGAGCGCTCCCCCGTATTCGCGCTTCGCCGCCTCGACGATGCGCCCGAGCGGGCCGCGCGCCGCACCCGGCGGGAGCGCCGCCAGCGACGGCTGGTGCGCGCCGAGCAGCGCCCGCAGCGCGGCGATCGAGGCCGCGAGCGAATCCGCTTCCGCCGCCAGCGTCACCCGCGCCACGACGTTCGCCCGCTCGTCCAGCGCCGCGACCGCGAGCCGCCCCTCGGACAACACCGCAAAGCCCAGCGTCGCGCGCAAGACCGGCGCGGGACGGCTCAGGAGCACGAGCCCGTGCCAGAGCAGCGCGAAGGCCGCGATGCCGAGCAGCGGAAGCCCGAAGCGGCGGACCGGGTTCACGGGCGCGCGGCTGCCGCAAATGTGGTGTCGCAGTAGTCCGCGAAGCCGAACGGATCGTCCGGCGTCGAAGGCTTGAAGTAGTCGAATTTCTCCGCGTAGCGCTGGATCTCTTCGAAGTCGGCCCGCGCCGGAGTCAGCCTGGTGTAGCGGACGCGGTCGGGAGGCTTCGAGAGGACGAAGCGGAGGAGCTCGGGCCGCTGGTTGTAGTATTCGGCTCGCGCCGCGATCGCCGCCGCCTGCGAGCGGTGGGTCGCGTCCCAGTCGCGCGGGAGAATCGCGACGTCAGGACCCTCCGGGATTCCCTCCCCGGCGCGATGCACCCCTGCAGCCAGGTCCTCTCCCGGCGCGTCGAGCCACCGTCCGGACGCGGCGATCCCGCTCACCAGCTCCTGCACCAGCGGACGGTTCTCGCGGACCAGGTCCTCGCTCACCGCGAGCACGCACGAGATGAAATCCGGCCACATGTCCTTCGCGAACGCCAGCACACGCCCGTAGCCGTCCAGCTCCGCCCTGGCCGCGAACGGCTCGCCCACGATGTAGGCGTCGAGTGCCCCCTTCTGCAGCGCCGAGGGCATCTCGGGCGGCGGGAACACCACCATCTTCACGTCCTCCGAGCGCATGCCGGAGCGCTCGATCGTGCGCTCGAGCAGGAGGCGCTGGTTCGAGTAACGGTGCGGGATGCCGACCGTCCTGCCCCGCAGGTCGGTGAAGCGGTGGATGTCCGAGTCCTTGCGCACCACCAGCGTGGTCCCGTCCCGATGGCCGAGGTAGACGATCTTGATCGGCAGCCCCTGCCGGCGCAGCGTCATGGCGAGCGGCGCCAGGATGAACGAAGCCTTGAGCTGCCCGCTCTTGAACTCCTCGGCGATGGTCGCGAACTCGGTGTATTTCTTCGAGCGGAAGATCGAGCCGCTCGCGGAGTGGGCGGTCACCCAACTGGTGACCGGGCAGGTCAGGTGTCAGGTGACCGGCAGGAAGCCGACGACAAGCTCGCCCCGCACCGCACCGCCCTTCGCGAAGCGCTCCATGAAATGTCGCCATCCACCCAGGTTGAGCTGGACGTGGAGCGCGAAGAGAGCGGCCAGCGCAAGCGCCAGCACGACACCCATGCGAATCGTACGTGTGATCGGCGGCCTCCCGGCTCAGAGCTTGACGACCCTGCCGTCCTTCATCACGAAGTCCACCTTCTGCAGCACCTTGATGTCGGCGAGCGCAGGGAGCGTCTCGTCGAAATCGTCGCCCTCCGCGATGGTGCGCGCCAGCCTACACATCCGGCATCGGCCGCACCAGCGAACGAGGAGGGTTGCGAGCGAAAGGTTGCCAGTAGACGCACCCGGGCGGTCCGATCGGCTCGCTCACCGTGGCCGTGTTATCCTGCCCCGCGCCACAGCACGGGCTGCAGTCGCCCATCGAAACCCATCCCCATCACTCCAGCTGAAAGGAGCATCCCTCATGATCCGGACACTCGGAACGGCGACCCTGGTGGTCGCCGCGATCGCGCTCGTCACGGCCCCGGCCCCCGCCCAGCTCAAGCTCCCGCGCGTGAGCCCGGCGGCGAGCGTGACGCAGAGCATAGGCCTGACCGATCTCACCGTGACCTACAGCCGCCCGGGGGTGAAAAACCGCGTCATCTGGGGCGAGCTGGTGCCCTACGACAAGTCCTGGCGCACCGGCGCCAACGAGGCCACGTCGTTCACCACGACCGACGAGATCCAGTTCGGCGGACAGAAGCTCGCCGCCGGCACTTATTCGCTCTTCACGATTCCCACGAAGGACGAGTGGACCGTGGTGCTCAACAGCGAGAAGGACCTGTGGGGCGCGTTCGAGGTCAAGCCCGACAAGGACGTGCTGCGCGCGAAGGTGAAGCCGACCCCGGCCGAGCACCAGGAGTGGATGCTGTTCGCGTTCGAGGACCTCACCCCCGCCTCGGCCAATCTCGTGCTGCGCTGGGAGAAGCTGCGCGTGGCCGTGCCGATCGCGGTGGACGTGAACGCAAAGGTGCTGGCCGGCTGCCGCGCCGCCGTGGACACGGCGAAGGCCGACAACTGGCGGACGCGCCTGAGCGCGTCGCGCTGGTGCCTCGACAACGACCAGGCGGCGGCCGAGGCGCGGAGCTGGATGGAACAGGCGCTCAAGATCGAGAAGAACTACTCGACGCTCGGGCTGCTCGCCCGCTGGCAGTTGAAGGACGGGAAGAAGAGCGACGCGATTGCGACCGCGCAGAACGCGATCGCCGCCGGCAAGGCGAGCAAGGACAAGGTGGACACCTCGCAGCTGGAGAAGTCGCTCTCGGAGTGGCAGGCGGCGAAGTAGGCCGCCACGCCGGCCGCGCACGGAGCGCCCGCGGGTTTCGGACCGCGGGCGCTTCGTCTTTGCGGTCGAACAGCCGAGCGGCTTCAGGCCCGGGGCCGGGCGGTCGTGGCCGCTCCCGGGCCGCGCGCTCCCCGGATCGCACCGAGCGCGCTCGCGATCAACATCACCGCCGCGCACCCGACCAGGTTGTACCAGAGGAACGAGATGTGCGTGAGCTTGAAGCACGCGATCACGAGGCCCTCCGCGGCGATCGCGGCCCAGAACACCGCGGTGCCCCGGACGCGCTTCAGGTAGAACGCGGTCAGGAAGATGCCGAGGATGGTGCCGTAGAAGAGCGAGCCCAGGATGTTGACCGCCTCGATCAGGCTCCCGAGCCTCGCGGCGAACTCGGCGAAGCCGACCGCGAACGCGGTCCAGAGCAGCGTGGCGAGGCGCGACACGAATAGCTCGCGGCGCGGGCTGTCGCCGGTCGACGGTCCCGATTCCGCCCCAGCCCCCGCGCCCGACCGGGCATCGCCGTGCGCCCGGCCGCGCCCGACACGCGCCCGCAGCCGCCGGTAGACGTCCACCACCGTGGTCGAGGTCAGGGCGTTCATCTCGGCCGAGGTGGAGTTCATCGAGGCCGCGAACATGGCGGCGAGCACCAGCCCGATGATGCCCGCGGGCAGGAAGTGCAGCACGAAGGTCAGGAACACGTAGTTGGTGTCGCTGGTCTGCGCCCCGGTGTCCCGGGCCCGGATCAGCTCGATGGTCCGCCCGCGCAGGGCGTTCATCTCCGCCTGCCGCAGCTTGACCGCGATCTCCGCCTCGGTCGCGCCCGCCGCATCGCCGGCACGCAGCGCGTTTGCGAGCCGTACCACCGCCACCCGCTTCCACTCGAACGTCTCGCGGTGGCGCGCCTCGATCGCGCGGTATTCGGCCGCATCCGGACCGGCGGCGACCCGAGCGGTCTCGACCGGATTGAAGAACACCGGCGGCGGGTTGAACTGGTAGAACACGAACACCATCACGCCCAGCAGCAGGATGAAGAACTGCATGGGGACCTTGAACAGGCCATTGAATAGCAGCCCGAGCCGGCTGTGGGCCACCGACTGCCCCGTCAGGTAGCGCCCCACCTGCGACTGATCGGTCCCGAAGTACGAGAGCTGGAGGAAGAACCCGCCGATCAGGCCCGACCACAGGTTGTAGCGGTCGTTGGGATCGAACGCGGCGTTCACCGCGTTGAAGCGGCCGAGCCGGCCGGCGATGGCGGCGGCGTCGAACAGGCCGACGCCAGCGGGCATCGAGCGCAGGACCAGCGCGAATGCGAGCGTCATGGTGCCCATGATGATCAGGAACTGAAGGAAGTGGGCGTGGCTCAGGGCCTTGCTCCCGCCGAGCGTGATGGCGAGCGCCACCAGCGCGCCGAGCAGCACGCAGGTCCAGCGTACGTCCCAGCCCAGCAGCACCGACAACACCAGGGCCGGCGCATATATGGTGAGCCCGGCCGCGAGCCCGCGCTGGATCAGGAACAGCGCCGAGGCCAGGGTGCGCGTCTTCCCGTCGAAGCGCTTTTCCAGATACTCGTACGCCGTGAACACCCTCATCCTGTGATAGGCGGGCACCACCGTCACGCATAGCACCACCATCGCGAGCGGCAGCCCGAAGTAGAACTGGACGAAGCGCAGACCGTCCGCGTAGCCCTGCCCCGGGGTCGAGAGAAACGTGATGGCGCTCGCCTGCGTGGCCATCACCGAGAGCGCGACGAACGGCCACGCCATGCTGCGGTCCGCGAGCAGGTAGCCTTCGACGTCGCGAGTCCCGCGCCCGCGCCAGTTGCCGTAGGCCACGAACGCGAGCAGCGCGCCGCACAGCACGGTCCAGTCGAGCGCGCTCACGAGAGCTTCCGGGTGAGCCAGGCGAAGAGCGCGATCAGCGCCGCCAGCACTCCGATCACGAGCGCGTAGAGGTTCCGCCAGCGGCCGAGGACGGGCGGCGGCTCGTCCTCCAAATCGGGACCGGGGCGGCCGGACTCCTCGCTCACCGCGCGGTCTCCGGGCTCACGAGATTCGCCAGCAACCGGTAGGCGCCGGGCACGCCCGCGGGCAGCTGGCGGAAGAGCGCGAGCCCGGTGTAGACGAACGCGCCCTTGCCGTAGCGTGCATAGAGCACGCCGCCGTCCCGCGCGGGCTCGCCGGGGTCGTTCGCGGAGAGCACGGACTCATATTTCGCGTCCCACGGGTTCGCGTAGTAGAGCCCGCGCTCCTGCACCCAGCCTTCGAAATCGGCGGGCGCGATCCGGTTCGGCGCGCCGAGCAGCGCGTGGTCGGGCCGCAGCGCCCGCATCTCGGCCTCCTCCACGGTCACGCGGTCGCGCGAGATCTTGAACGGGTAGGGTCCCAGCCGGTCGTCGAGCGCCGGGTCGGCGGTCTGGTACTGGACCACGAGCCTGCCGCCGCGCGACACGTACTCGAGCAGGCGCGGCTGGAGCGCGCGGAGCCGCGGCCGCGTGTTGAAGGCCCGCACGCCGAACACCACGCAGTCGAATCCCGCCAGATCCTCGCGCTCCAGGTTCTCGTCCGAGAGCGGCGTCACCCGATACCCGAGCTGCTCGAGCGCGTCGGCCACCTGGTCGCCGGAGCCCGTGACGTATCCCACGCTGGCGCCGCGATGGCGCGCGTCGGTCCGCACCAGGCGCGCCTCGGCGGGCGGCAGTAGGGTCTGGAGCGGGATGTGGGGGTAGTCGAGGCGGACCAGCTGCGTGCTGCAGGTGGCGCCATCCGCGGCGCGAAACTCGGCCGCGACGCGGGACGACGCGGGTCCGGCTCCCGGGGTCACGCGGAAAGCGACCGTGGTGTCGGCCTCCCCCCCGCGCAACGCGAGTGCCACGGACGCGGGCTCCGCGCGCCAGCCGTCGGGCAGGCGGAGCGCGAGCGTGCCGCTCACCGGCCGGTCGGTGGCCTGCGCCACCACGCGCAGCTCGCGCGGGCCGGCGTCGGGGAACAGGTAGGCGCCGCGCTCGAAGCGGAGCGCGGCGGGCGGGGCCACGAAGAAGTCGCGGTAGCGCTCGCCCTGCACCGGGTCGGTCCAGCGGTAGACCACCGGCACCTCGAACGCCAGCGGCCGGTCTTCCACGGTCAGCTCGAAGCGCGCCAGCAACGCCGGTTCGTTCTCGGCGCGGCCCATCAGCTCCTGCTTTCGCACCTCGAACGATCCCGGGAGCGGCCGCTCCGAGAGCCAGTAGGGCTCGCCGGTCGGAGTCCCCTTCGGCAGCTCGAACAGCAGCGTGTCGCTGCGGGTCTGATTGCGCGCGAGCGTCCAGCCCGGCTGCCGATCGACGACCGGGCCGCCGGCGGCGGCCGCGCGCGGCACGCTCAGCGCGATCGAGCGCACGCTCACCGGGAACTCGCCGCGCGAGAGCGCAGAGAGCACCACCCGCACGCGCGAGCCCGGCGTCGCGGTGTGCTGCGTCACGAGCGCTTCCAGCCACAGGCCGCCGCAGGCGAGGAACACATGGTGCAAGTCCTCGAGCTTGCGCCGCACGATGGGCGAGTCGGGCAGCGTCCCCATTACATCCAGCGCCTGGAGCAGCACGGGCACGATGCGCTCCGGATGCCCGGCGTCGAACTCGCGCGCCGCGCGGCCGAACAGCGGGGTGAGGCGGGCGCCACCCGGGATGCGCGACCAGGTGAGGTCCACGCCGTCGAACAGGTCGCCGCTCGCGCGCTCGCCCAGACGATGTTCGAAGGTGTTGACCCAGGCGCCGCGCCGCTCGGCGGAGCCGAAGCCCTGAGTCTTGTGCAGGCTGCGGCTCTCGCCCGCGATCTCGGTGTATGAGCGCCCGAGCAGGGCGTTGTACTCGCCGAGGTCCACCCGCAGCCTGCCTCCGGTGGTGTCGGGCCCCTGCGATCCGAATCGGAACACGTTCCACACCAGCCGCTTCGCCCGCCACGGCCGCACCCGGCGCAACTGCTCGCGAAAGCGGGTGGAATCGCCCGCCGCGTCGAAGGCCTCTTCGGCGAGCATCGCGGAGGCGGTGTGGTGCCCGTGGCCGCCGGCCCCATCGGTGGGAAAACGCGTGATGATGACGTCCGGCTGAAAGCTGCGGATCACCCACACCACGTCCGCGAGGATGCGCTCGCGGCCCCATTTCTCGAGCGTCTCCTCGGCGCGCTTCGAGTAACCGAAGTCGAGGGCGCGCGTAAAGAACTGCTCGCCGCCGTCGATGCGGCGCGCGGCCAGCAGCTCCTGGGTGCGGATCACGCCCAGCCGTTCGCCGGTGTCAGAGCCGATCAGGTTCTGCCCGCCGTCGCCACGGGTCATCGACAGGTACGCGGCCCGCACCAGCCGCCCCTTGGAGAGCCACGCGACGCACGCCGTGTTCTCGTCGTCGGGGTGCGCCCCCACGTAGAGCGCGGTTCCGACCACGTTCAGCTTCTCGAGTGCGAGCCGGATGCCGGCGGCATCGAGCGGCTCGGGCGGCCGCGGATCGGCCTGCAGCGAGGACGGAATCAGGCAGGCGAGAACGGCGAATGCGGCGCGGCCGCGGGTAACGAGAGCGGGCAGGGACAACGAGGCCTCCGAAGTTGAAGCGAGCGGGAAAGAGTCCGAGCGGGGCGGCCCGACGGCCCTATTCAGTAGCCGAGCGCGCAGCCGTCCTTGCGCTTCTCGGTCGCGCCCGCGTACATGCCGGTCGCGGGATCGCGCCAGATCGCCTGATAGCCTCCGTAGGCGCCGACCGGCTCGGGCTTGAGCACGTGGCCGCGGCGCCTCAATTCATCGAGCACCGGCTGCGGCAACCCGTCCTCGATGTGGAGCACGCCGCCGTCGGTCATCACGGTGCCGGTCGGCTCGCTCGATCCGGCGTGATGGAAGCGGATCGCGTCCCCCGCCTCCTGCAGATTCATCCCGAGGTCGATCAGGTTGACGATGATCTGCGCGTGGCCCTGCGGCTGCATGTCGCCGCCCATCACGCCGAACGCCATCAGGGGCTGGCCGTCCTTGGTGACGAACGCGGGAATGATGGTCTGGAACGGGCGCTTCCCGGGCTCGAGCCGGTTGGGGTGCCCGTCGTGGAGCGAGAACAGTCCGCCGCGATCCTGGATCCCGAAACCCAGCTCCGGCACCACGTAGCCGGAGCCGAAGCCGGTGTAGTTGCTCTGGATCAGCGACACCATCATGCCGCTCGCGTCGGCGGTGCAGAGGTAGGTCGTCTCCTTTTGATTGAGCGCCGCCACCTCGCCCGGTGAATCGCCAAGCGCCGCATGCTCCATGTCGACCAGCTCGGCGCGCTGCTTCGCGTAGTCCTTCGACAGCAGCTGGTCCACCGGCACCTTCGCGAACACGGGATCGGCGTAGTAGCGCGCCCGGTCGGCGAACGCCAGCTTCTTGGCCTCGACCATGACATGCCAGAAATCGGCCGATTCGCGGCCCATGTGGCGAAGGTCGAAGTTCTCGAGCAGGTTGAGGAGCTGGAGCGCCGCCAGCCCCTGACTGTTGGGCGGGATCTCCCACACCGTGACGCCGTGATACTCGGTCGAGATCGGCGCGTCCCAGGTCGATCGGTGGCGCGCGAAGTCCTCCATCGCGAAGAATCCGCCGTGGGCCTGCGAGAAGCGCACCAGCGCCTCGGCGATCGGGCCCCGGTAGTATGCGTCGCGCCCCTTCTCGGCCAGCAGCCGCAGTGTCTTCGCGAGCGCGGGATTGCGGAACAGCTCGCCCTCGCGCGGCGCATGGCCGTTCGGCATGAACACCTGGGCGAAGCCGGGCTTGTCCTTGAAGCGTGGGAGCGAGCGCTCCCAGTCCCCGGCGATGACGGGCGAGAGCGGAAAGCCCTCTTCCGCGAAGCGGATCGCGGGCGCCAGGATACGGCTCATCGGGAGCTTGCCGTATTTCGCATGCAGCTCGAACCAACCGTCGCACGCGCCCGGCACCGTCCACGAGAACGGCGAATAGAGCGGAATGGTGCCGTCGTTCTCCGGCTTCACCTTGTCCACCGTGAGGGCGAGCGGCGCGCGACCCGAGCCGTTGAGCCCGACCACCTGCTTCGTCTTCGGATCCCACAGCAGCGCGAACAGGTCGCCACCCAGGCCGTTCGCGGTGGGCTCCATCAGGCCGAGACAGGCGTTCACCGCGATCGCGGCGTCCGCAGCACTCCCGCCCGCCTTCAGCACCTCGAGGCCGGCCTGAACCGCGAGCGGCTGCGCCGCGCACACCATGCCGTGCTGGGCCCACACCACGGAGCGGGTGGCCGCGCCGCGGTCGGCCGCGGCGGAGGTCGGCCGGTCGAGGCTCATGAGCAGGGCGAGTGTCGCCGCGGTCGCGATCGGAGCGCTGGCGAGCGGGACCAGGCGGAACATGGTGTGTCCTCCCCTCGTGACGGGCGCATCGTGCGCGGAGCCTAGGCGAAAGCCGGGGCCGCACACAACTTCGCGGCGCGCGGAAGCATGTGGTGGGCGCGGGCCGCGCGGCCGGCGGGCGGCCACCGCGCCATCGCCGCAGGATAGCCGCTTGACCCCGCCGAAGCTTCTTGGAATTCTCCACCCGCCTCATTGGCCGTCCCACCCGGAGAACGCGGCTCGTGCGAAGGACGTTGCTCACCGCTCTGACGCTGGCCGCGCTGAGCGTGCCGCTCCGCCCGACCGGTGCCAGCGCCATCGGGGTCGGGGTGTCCGCGTTCGGCACGATCGACACGCACCGGATGGGCGATTGGAACGCCGTGATCGACGAGCTGCGCGCTTCGCGCGACGCATTCGAGCCCGTCACGGGAGGCCACTCCCTGGGCGCGGGCCCACAGCTCTTCCTGGGGAGCGACCTCAGTCTCTCCGCCTGCTACGAGCGCCTGACCCCCTCGCCTCGAAACGGCTCCAGGGGCCGAACGCTCCAGCTCACGGCGAACGCGATGCTCGTCTCGCTCGAGCTGACGCATCGCACCGGCCGCTCGACGCGGGTCGGCGTCAGCGGGGGCTTCGGCTACTACCAGCTCGGTGACGAAGTCGAAGTCTCGCCCGGCGGCGCGAACATGGAGGGAGGGAGCCTGGGCTATCACGTATTCCCCTGGCTCCTCGAGTGGACCCTCTCCCCGGCCGTGCGCGCCACGTTCGCGCTCGGCTATCGGAGCGCGAGTGTCGGCGTGGACGCGATCGACCACCGGCCACCGGGCCAGCAGGTCGAGGTCGACTACTCCGGCCTCACGCTCCGGATCGGATTCCTCTTCGGCACGACGCTGCGCTAGGAGCCCTGCATGCCCCGCTTCACCGGCGTGGATTTCTACGAAATCGACTCGCTGCTCTCCGAAGAGGAGCGCCAGATCCGCGACCACGTGCGCGACTGGGTCGAGGACCGCTACCTCCCGCTGGTCGAGAAGGCGTACGAGGAAGCATTCTTCCCCGCCGATGTGATTCCCGAGATCGCCGAGATGGGGCTGCTGGGCGCGACGCTCCCGGAGAAGTACGGCTGCGCCGGCGTCAACCCCACGGCCTACGGGCTCGCCATGCAGGAGCTGGAGCGGGGCGACTCGGGGCTGCGCTCCTTCGCCTCGGTGCAGGGCTCGCTCGCGATGTGGCCGATCTTCGCATACGGCTCCGAGGAACAGCGCATGAAATGGCTGCCGCGCATGGCGAAGGGCGAGGTCATCGGCTGCTTCGGCCTCACCGAGCCCGACTTCGGCTCGAACCCCGCCGGCATGATCACGCGCGCCGCGAAGCGCGACGGCGGCTACGTCCTCAACGGCGCGAAGATGTGGATCACGAACGGCACCGTCGCCCACCTCGCGGTGGTGTGGGCCAAGCTCAAGAGCGAGGCGAGCGGCCGCGAGGAAATTCGCGGCTTCCTGGTCGAGAAGGGCATGAAGGGCTTCTCCGCGCCGGAGCAGAAGCGCAAGCACAGCCTGCGCGCCTCGGTCACGAGCGAGTTGATCCTCCAGGACGTGTTCGTGCCCGGGGACAACCTGCTGCCCGATGTGAGCGGGCTGAAAGGGCCGCTCGGCTGCCTGTCGCAGGCGCGCTTCGGGATCGCCTTCGGCGTGGTGGGCGCGGCGATGGCCTGCTTCCACACCGCCGCCGAGTACAGCAAGAGCCGCATCCAGTTCGATCGGCCGATCGGCGGCTTCCAGCTGGTCCAGTCGAAGCTCGCCGACATGCTGACCGAGATCACCAAGGCGCAGCTGCTGTGCGTCCAGCTCGGACGCATGAAGGAGCGCGGCACGGTCAAGCCCGAGCAGATCTCGCTCGCCAAGCGCAACAACTGCGAGATCGCGCTCGTGATCGCGCGCGAGGCGCGCGACATCCTGGGCGCCAACGGCATCACCGCCGAGTACCCGGTGATGCGTCACATGTGCAACCTCGAGTCGGTCAAGACCTACGAGGGCACGCACAACATCCACACCCTGGTGCTGGGCGAGGCGGTCACCGGGCTCGCGGCGTACCGGTAGCCCACGACCCCCGTCGCGCGCCGTCGAGCCGCGCCAGCGCCTCGGTGATCTCCCGGTCGTCTGGATTCGCCGCGAGACCGAGCATCAGCGCCGCACGCGCGCCCTCGAGATTCCCGATCCCCTGCAGCACGCCGGCTTCGAGCACGTAGGGCCTCGAATTCTTCGGCGTCAGGCGCTGCGCCTCGCGAAAGCGCTCCAGGGCCACGGCCGGCCGCTGCCGCCCGAGCTCGACCGTGCCCCCCACCAGCGCCGCCTCCCCGAGAGCCTCCGGCGTGCCCGCCGCCCGCACCCGGTCGAGCGCGGAGTCGGCGCCCGCCAGGCGTCCGGCCTGGCGCTCGAGGTCGGCGATGAGCGCCCAGGCCATCCACGCCCCGGGCTCGATCTCGATCGCCCGCTCGAGCAGCCCGCGCGCTTCCTCGATCCGGTTCACCGCCAGCGAGAGCCTGGCACTCTCGATCTCCTTGCCCGCCCGGTGGCGCCGGTCCGCCGCCGCGACCTCGACCTCGAGCCGCGCGGCGAGCGGGCCGAGTCCCGCGGCCCGGGCTCCCTCGACCGCCTTCCGTGCCAGCTCGTCGTTCGAGAACGCGAGCAGGCCCCGCACGCGCGCCTCGTACCAGGTTTCCGGCGTCCACGCCGAGAACAGCGCCCCCGCCGGGCGGACCCTCGCGAAGGGTACGAGCGCCATCATGCGCGGGTGGCTCGTGAGCATCGTCCGGCCCACCGAGACCAGGTCGCGCGGCGCCCGATACTCGACCACCGGACGGTCATCGCGGTTCAGCACCGCCCCGCGCGCGACGTCTTCGAGCGAGTCGAACGGTCCGGCCCAGAAGGCGGGCAGCTCGTCGGGCGAGCTGATCTTCGCGCGCTCCAGCAACCGCCTCGAGGCGGGCGCGCGCAGGCGCTCGAGCGAGATCCCGCGTCCCTCGGGCATGGCGACCAGCAAGACGTCCATCGCGCTCCACAACGAGAACACCTGGCCCTCGGGGAAGACTTCGAAGAACGAAGCCACCAGCGAGGCGAAGGTCTCGGGGGTGAGCTCGTAGAGCTGCATCCACTGGCAGAACACCCCGCGCTCGTCGAGCCGCGCGCGCACCCGCCGGTAGAAGTCCACGGTGAACAGGTTGTTGACACCGGCGATCCACGGGTTCGAGGGCTGGGAAACGATGACGCCGTAGCGCCCCGCGCCGTGCGCCAGGTGCGTGCGCGCGTCGCCCAGGATGAGACGCACGCGCGGGTCGTCGAGCGGATTCTCGCCCGGGGCGTGGAAGAAGCGGGAGCCCTCGACCACGCCGGGCTCCAGCTCGACCACCTCGGTGGGTCCCACGCCGCCGGCCAGCACGCCGGCCGCGGTGAAACCGGAGCCGAGCCCGATGACGAGTGCCTTCGCGCCGGAATCGGCGCACACCGCCGGCAGCAGGCCGACCAGCACCTGCGTCTCCATATCGTCGGTGCTCGCGTCGGTCTTTCCGCCGACGCGCAGCCAGCGCTCCTTTCCGTCGGCGCTGGTCCCGACCAGCACCGAGGCGTTCACGCCCTCACGGTAGTAGAGCACGCGGTCCTGACGGGTCGCGCGCCGCACGGCCGGCTCGGCCCCGCGCGCGAGCCGCGCGCGGAGGCTCACCTGCATGGCCTGCGACGGACGAAAGATCCCGCTCGACATGAGCGTCGGATCCCAGCGCGGAGCGAGGACGGCGATCGCGGCCGCCAGCGCCGCGCCGCCCACGATCAGGGCGACATCGAGGCGCCGGCGGTCCCGCTCCAGCGCGAGGGCGAGCGAGCACAGCCCGACGCCGCCCGAGAGTGCGAGCGCCACGAGCTGAGTGCCCTGCACACCCCAGTTCGGGACCATGAAGAAACCCGCACCGAGCGATCCGGCGATGGTGCCGAGCGTGTTGACCGCATAGGCGAAGCCGGCCGCGTGACCACCATCACGCACCTGGAGCAGGCGCGCCGCGGCCGGGAAGGCCGCGCCCAGCAGCGCGCACGGCACCAGCAGGAGTACTGCGCACAGGCCCACTTCTCCCGCGAACAGCACGCCCCACCGCGGCCCGGCCCGCTCGCCCAGCGCCAGCATCCACTCCGGCAACCGCGAAAACGCGTGCAGCATCAGGGCGGCCGCGACCGAGAGCGTGATCTGAAGCCGCCCGAAGGCCGCGAGCGACATGCCGCGCCGCATCAGGGGCGCGACCAGCACGCTCCCCAGACCGAGCCCGGTCAGGTAGATCCCGAGCACCGCCGAAAACGAGTAGACCGAGGAGCCGAACATGAGCCCGAACAGGCGCACCCACGCGATCTGGAAGGCGAGCGCCGCGAAGCCCGACGACGCGAAGAGCAGTGCGAACGCGGTGCGCCTCCCGCCGACCAGCGCCCCCGCCTCGCCCGGAGCGCGAGCCGGTCCGTGGGCGGCGGGCGACCCCTTCGGGGCGCGAGCGACGACGCGCGCGGGAGACGGACGCGCCGCGCCGGGCTCCGTGTCCGCGCCTGCCTCGGGTTCCGGTCCACCTGCGGCGGGTGCTCGCCAGGCGACCAGCGCCACCGCGGCGTTGAGCGCCGCCGCCACCCAGGTGGTGGCGGCCAGCCCGATCCCCGGCAGCAGCGCGAACCCACCCGCCATCGAGCCCGCGACCGCTCCGAAGGTGTTGATCGCGTAGAGCCGCGCTAGCGCCGGACCCACCCGGCCGCGCTCGAAATGCCCCACCAGCACCGGCAGCGTGGCGCCCATCAGCGCGGCGGGCGGCAGCAGCAGGGCACTCAGCAGCGCGAAGCGCGCGAGCGCGAACCCGGCGCTTTCTCCGCCGAAGCTCCGATAGAGCGCGCCCACCAGCGGATCGAGCCCGCGCAGCACCGGCACCGAGGCGAGCCCGAGGGCCAGCACCCCGAGCTCGAGCAGCGCGTAGGTGCGCGGGCCCCGACCGCGGCGCGCGAGCGGCGTTCCGAGCCACCTCGCACCGAGCGCGAGGCCGCCCAGGAACGCTGCCACCACGGTGGCCACCGCGTGCAGCGAGTTCCCCAGCAGGTAGGTCAGCTCCTTCGACCACACCACTTCGTAGAGCAGCCCGGCGGCGCCCGAGGCGAAAAAGCACAGCGTCCCCCACGCCGGGAGAGTCGGCTGGCCCGCCCGGTGCGGAGCCGCAACGGCGCGGCGTGGGCCGGTCATCGGATCGCGGCCGGCGTGGGCGCGGACTGCCGGGCGCGGGGCCTGGCTGCGGGCGAATCGTGGCGGGTGAAAGCGGGGGCGTGGAACCTGAGCATGGGGAGCACCATACCGACCGCGCGGCCGGAGCAAAAGCCGAGGGTTGTGCGGCGAAGATTGTTGTTTGCGACTCCTAGCCTCGGCCAGCGCATGCGCTTACACGCGCTCGGCAGGCCAGAGGCGCAACCGACTGGAGGTCAACAGCTTCACGGAGCCGCCAACAATCTCCGCCGCACCACCCCCGGCTCAAGCCCTGGCGTGGAAGGGCCGAAAACCATACGGAGCGGGCTCATGGCAGCGGCCCACTCGCCGACCCCCCGTGAGTGTCTGGAGAACGGTCGCACCACCATGAGATTTTGTACTCTATCCGCGGCCTTGAGCCTGGCTCTGGTTCTCCCCGACCCATCGGTCGGAGGAATCATCCGTGGCACGCTGCGCGTGCCGCCGCTGGCGGCGAGGGGCGCTCCGGCGCTCAATCCGTACGCGGGCCGGGCCAGCTCGCTCCCGAATGCCCGCCCGGTGCCCCACGGACTCGTGACCGACGCCGTGATCTACATCGAGAGTCTTCGGCCCGGCGTGGACTCCATGCTGGCTCGCCCGGACCGGCGGCCGCGGCTCTCCCAAAAGGACCAGGCTTTTGCCCCGCGCGTGGTGCCGGTCGCGGCCGGCACCTCCGTGGACTTTCCCAACCTCGATCCGATCTACCACAACGTATTCAGTCCGTCGCCGCTCAAACGCTTCGACCTGGGCAAATATCCGCGCGGGCAATCGAAGAGCGTGACGTTTGGCCGCCCGGGGGTGGTGAACGTCTACTGCGACATCCACTCGGACATGGAGGCGTTCGTGCTCGTGCTCCCGAACCGCGTCTTCACGCAGCCCGGCGCCGCGGGCGGGTACGAGCTTCCGCCACTGCCGGCGGGACGCTATGCGGTGCGGGCCTGGCATCCGGACTTCCCCGAGATCCGCCGCGAGGTCGAGGTCCCGGCCACCGGCGACGTCCCCCTCGATCTGAGCTTCTGACCATGCGCTTTCCACTGCGGCTCAGAATCATGCTGTTCACCGTGCTGCCGCTGGCGACCCTCGCGATCGCGGCGCTGTGGACGGTGAACCGCAGCGTCTCGGAGCAGGTCCACCGCAGCATCCAGGACGACCTGCGCCGGTCCTCCGCGGTGTTCGAGCACATGCTGGCCGCGCGCGCGCGCGAGCTGGCGACGGAGGGCCAGGTCATCGCGCAGGACCCCAAGTTCTTCTCGGTCCTCACGCTTCCGGGCGGGCATCGCGACCCGCAGTTGCGCGCGACGGTGAGCGGCGTAGCGCGCGACTTCAACTCGATCACCGCGAGCGACCTGTTCGAGGTGCTGGACCCGGCTGGACGGCAGCTCGCATCGGTCGGGCCGGAGGCGCTGGCCGACGGGAGCCGCCGCGGGATCGCCGCGTCCGCGCTGGCGGGGCGCCCGGTCTCGACCGTGATCGCCGAGGGCGACGCCCAGTACCAGGTGGCGATGACTCCGGTCTTCGCGGGTGGCCGCGTCGTGGGCGCGCTTCTGCTCGGCGCGCGGATCGGCGCCGAAATGGCGGAGCAGTTGCGCGCGTTCACGCGTAGCGAGGTCACGTTCGTGTCGCGCCGGAACGCGACCGTGAGCACGCTCGAGCGCACCGCCGACCGCGACGCCCTGGTCCGTTCGCTGGCGGGGCTCGATCCGCAGGCGCTCTCCGCCGCGCACCCCGGAACGGTGCTCGAAGTGCGGAGCGCGGACGACATCTACGTGACGCTCGCGCGCGCCCTGCCGCAGACCTCGCCCGCCGATGCCCAGTGCTACGTCATGCAGCGCTCGTTGCGCGCCGAGACCGAGTTCCTGCGCGGCATCCAGGCCGGGCTGCTCGGACTCGGCGTCACCGCGATCGTGGCCGCGCTGCTGGCGGGGCTCCTGATCGCCGAACGCATCCTGTCTCCGGTCCGGAAGCTGGTGCGGGTCGCGGAAGAGATGGAGCGCGGCAACTACGATTACCCGCTCGACGTGCGCAGCCGCGACGAGATCGGATACCTCGCCGCGCGCTTCGGTGACATGCGCCAGCAGCAGCGCGCGTACGTCACCAGCCTGCAGGAGGTGGCCCGCGTGAAGAGCGAGTTCATCAGCGTCGCATCGCACGAGCTGCGAACGCCGATCAGCGTCGTTCACGGCTTCCAGCAGCTGATGCGCGACGGCCTGCTGGGCCCGGTCTCGCCCGACCAGGACGAGGCCCTGGAGGCCATCGGGCGGAGCGTCGCGGATCTGACCCGGATCGCTGAGGACGCCACCCGCGTGGCCCAGATCGAGAGCGAGCGTCTGGTCCTGGCGTGGGCCCCCCACGAGGTCGCGGGCCTGATCGAGGAGGCGGTGCAGGAAGCGGTCGCCGAAGCCCTCACCCGCAGGGTCGAGGTCGAGACCGAGCTCGCGCCCGATCTCGGCTCGGTCTCGTTGGACGGACCGCGGCTGGTGCTCGCGGTCGCCAACCTGGTGAGGAACGGGCTGCGCTTCACTCCGGATGGCGGGCGGGTCACGGTGAGCGCGCGGCGCGCGGGTGACGCGTTCGAGATCGAGGTCCGCGACACCGGGGTGGGCATTCCGCGCGAGCGGCAGGAGCACGTCTTCGAGCGCGCCTTCATGGTGCGCGACTCCCGGCATCACCACTCGTCGGGATCGCTCGAGTTCAACTCGACCGGGCTGGGCCTCGGGCTCTCGATCGCGCGGGGAATCGTCGAAGCGCACGGCGGCAGCATCCGGCTCCAGAGCGAGCCGGGCCACGGCAGCACGTTTACGATCAGGATTCCGCTCGTTCGCGAGCCGGAGATGGAGGTGGCGGCATGAGGCGCATCGCATTCGCGCTCTGGATCGCCGCCGCGACGCTGGCCGGCACGTCGGCCCGGCCCGCCCGCGGCGACGACATCCAGTGGCGTGGGCAGCTCGAGCTCACGGAGAGCAGCCGCGGCAGGCCGCTCGAGCTCAACTGGCTGATGCACGGCGACACCCAGTTCGATGCTTACCGCTTTCGGCTGTTCGCCGAGGGGCGCGCGGCGCAGGGGATCGAGTTATTCACCCAGGTGCTGTTCGACGAGCAGTTCGGCTCCGAGGCTTACGGCGCCTACGCGGTGATCACCCCGTACCCGGAGCGCGACCTCCATCTGGTCGCGGGCAAGATCCCCTCCCTGATCGGGACCTATGCGCCGCGCACCTACGCCGACAAGAAGCCGCTGATCGGCACGCCGCTCATGTATTTCTACCGCACCACCCTGCGCGTGGGCCAGCTGGTGCCGAGCATCGACGCGCTGCTCGGCGGCGCGGCCGCCGGCTGGAGGGGCATGCCGGTGTTGTACGACGCGTGCTGGGACTTCGGCGGCATGATCACGGGCAGCATGCGCCCGCTCGAGTTCGCGGCCGGGTTCGTGAACGGCACGCCCTCGGCTGCGACGCCGAGCCAGGACTCGAACGACTCCAAGTCGGCGCTGGGCCGCATCGGTTTCGTCCCCGTGCCCGCCATCCGCGTGGGTGCCTCGGGCGCCTATGGAGCCTACCTTCCAGAGCGGCTGAATCCGCTCCTCCCGGGCGGCACGAACGCGAACAACTTCCACCAGCGGCTGTTGATGGCGGACGCGCAGTTCGAGGCGGGACGGCTCGAGCTCATCGCGGAAGGATTCGCCAACACCTGGGAGACGCCGACCGTGGGCGATCTCGACCTGAACGGCTACTACGTCGAGGGCAAGCTGGGCCTGGGCGCCGCCGCCTACGGGGCCGCCCGCTGGGAAAGCATGCGCTTCGCCGAGGTCACGAGCTCGACCGGCAAGCGCGAGCCGTGGGACTACGATCTCGACCGCCTGGAGGCCGGGCTCGGTTATCGCATCGCGCGCGGCGCCACGCTCAAGGCGGTTTTCCAGCGCACGGCCCAGATCGACGAGGGCGAGCGGACCAACTTCGACCTCTACGCGCTCCAGCTCGCGCTGGGGTTCTGACGCGAATCGGGGACGCCTCGCCGGAGCGACGGTGGTTGGCTTCCGGCCCGGCCCACCTCGCGGCCGCCGCGATCCGCCCGGCCGGTGAATCGTCGAGCGGCATTCGCGCCGGCGCACCATCAGCCGTCCTCCCGACTGTCTGACCCGAACTCCCGGCGGCTGGTTGACCCGTGCTAAACGATCGGGCCCGGGCTAGTGGCTGGTGACCGTGTGGGCCGACCCGTTGTTGGTCCAGGTCACGGTGCCCCCGGGAGCCACCAACGCGTTGGCCGGAGTGAAGGCGAAGTTGGTGATGCTGACGGCCGCTGCCGCGGGATTGCCGTTCGCGACCGTGACATCGCCGCTCATCTGGCCGCAGCCGTGGATGTCGCAGCAGTAATGGAAAGACCCGGCGGTGCTGAAGGTGTGCTGGTACTGCTGGGCTCCGGGTATGGAGCCGGAGTCCAGTTCCTTCACCGTTACGACGCCACCGCCGGGGCCGGTGCTCTTCTTGCCGCAGGCGGGCACGGTCGCAAGCAGGAGCGCAAGCGCGAGCGCGGGGAGCGGCATGATGTCGCGATGGTTCCTCATGGGTCCTCCGAAGGGGGATCGAATGCCTCGGCCGTCGTGGGTAGATGTCGTCGCGTGCTGCTTGAGATAGCGGAAGCCGGAGGGAGAAGCATTCTTTGTTAGGGCGTCTCGCCGTTTCCGGCGGCCTGCCGGGGCGGGCTCCGGGAAGTGCCTGTGTCGAGCTCCATAGTCGCACGGATGCGGGAGAACCATGGTATCGGGCAGGCGGTGATGTGCTTCGCCTCGACCCGCTTTGCGCGCACATCGTCCGCGCCTATGCTGCGTCTCCGGAAGGAGACGCCATGGCCCGCAGGCCCGCCGAACGAAAGCCGCTCCCGCAATTGCTCAAGCTCCTGTGGCGCTCGCCACTCTACGCCGTGCCGTTCGCCCTCTTCTTCGGCACGCTCTACGGCGCGGGCGCGAGGGTGTACCGCGACGCCTACCTGATGGCGCTGTTCTTCGCGTACGTGATCGGTCTCTGCCTCTGGCTGCACGAGCACCTGGTGTTCCCGCGCATGATGCGGCCCAGCGCATCCGGGCGCACGCCGCCGGACTGGATGATCAACGCGTCGTTCGCGGTCGTCAGCATCGTCGGAACGTTTCTCGCCGCGCTGATCGTTCACCTCACCATCCTGCCGGGCTTCCTGGGCAGTGCCCGCTCCATCGCGTTGATGGGCATGTTCGCCCTGATCTTCAGCGGGCTCTTCACGGGGGTCTTCCTGGCCATCCGCTACTACCGGGAGACGATCGACAAGGTGAAGGCCGAGGAGGAGCTGAACTTGGCGCGCCGCATCCAGCGCTCGTTCCTGATCTCGAACTTCCCGTCCCACCCGCGACTCGACGTGCACGCCCTGAACGTCTCTTCGAAGCAGGTGAGCGGCGACTTCTACGACGTGGTCCCGACCGGGGACAACGCGTTTCTGCTGGCGATCGCCGACGTCGCGGGCAAGGGCGTGCCGGCCGCCCTGCTCTCCTCGATGCTGCAGGCCTCGCTCCGCACCCAGGCCAACAGCGAGCGCTCGGTCGCCGCCATCCTGCGCAACATCAACGCGCTGGTTTACCGCAGCACCGCGGTCCAGCAGTTCGCGACGTTCTTCCTGGCGCGCATCGAGGAGGACACGCTCGCGCTCTCGTTCACCAACGCCGGGCACAACTACCCGGTCGTGTTCCGCCGCGACGGCGACCGGCAGATGCTGGTGAAAGGCGGCGTGGTGGTGGGGATCCTCGAGAACGTGACCTTCGAGGAGGAGCGCGTCACGCTCCAGCCCGGCGACCGGCTGGTGTTCTACACCGACGGCGTCACCGAGGCCGCGAACGCGAAGGGCGAGCTGTTCGGCGAGGAACGGCTCTACGATCTGGTGCAGGCGCTGCCGGCGACACTGCCTGCAAACGAGGTCACGCAGCACATCCTGGACGGCGTGCGGACGTTCCTGGACGGCACCGAGGCGGGTGACGACATCACGCTGATGGTGCTGCGCGTGCACGACCCGCCGGCCGCGGCGCCCACGCTCGCCTGAGCCGCGGGCGCCGCGGCCGCGACCACCACGGACGCCCCGGCCGCCGCCGGCCGGGCCGACCGACCGTTCATCCCGCCCGTCCGACCATTCGTCCGCCCGGGCCTATCCGCACCCCTCCTTCTCACGTCAAAGTGCTCGTGACGAAAGGAGCCTCCTGATGCCCCGGCTTCATCCCACGGTTCGCGCGTTCATCGACGTCGCCTGGCAGACCCCGCTCATCGCGGTTCCGTTCGCGCTGTTCTTCGGCACCATGTTCGGCGGCACGCCGCGCCATTACTTCCTCACATACAAGATGTCGTTGCTGTTCGGCTACTCGATCAGCCTGGGACTGTGGGCGGTGAAGCAGTTCGTGCGGCCGCGTCTCGCGCGACGCGCGGCGGCCGAGCACCGCGAATACTCCCTGGCGATGGGCGTGTGGATCGCGAGCGTGAGCACGGTCGCCTCCTACCTGGCCGCCTACGTCATTCACCGCACGCTGCTCCCGGGCTTCCTCGGCGGCCCGCGCCAGGTCGCGATCTCCGGCATGTTCACGCTCATATTCATGCTGATGTTCGGCGGCATCAATTACGCGATCGTCTTCTACCGCAAGGCGGTGGACCGTGCGCGCGCGGTGGAGCACATGCGCGCCGAGCTGGCGCGGGCCGAGCTTCGCGCGCTCCGGGCGCAGATCAACCCGCACTTCCTGTTCAACACGCTCAACTCGATCGCTTCCCTGATTGCCGAGAACCCGAGCGCAGCCGAGGACGTCACGACCCGCCTCGCGGAGGTCTTCCGCTACGCGCTCGCCGCTTCGGGCCACGAGCACGTCCGGCTCGGCGACGAGCTCGCCTTCCTTCGCAACGTGCTGGCGATCGAGCGCACGCGGTTCGAGGCGCGGCTGCGGGTCGAGGAGGCGATCGAGCCCGGACTCGAGTCGACACTGGTGCCGAGCCTGCTGCTCCAGCCGCTGGTCGAAAACGCCGTGCAGCATGGCGTCGCTCCGCGCCCCGAGGGCGGCACGGTGCGGCTCGCCGCGCGCCGCGAAGGCGACCACCTGGTGCTCGAGGTGAGCGACGACGGCCCGGGCCTGGACGCAAGCAAGACCGGCGATGGAATCGGTTTCGGACTTCATTCCGTGCGCGAGCGCATCCGTGTCGCGGGTCCGCCGCACGCGATCACGATCGACAGCGCGCCCGGCCGCGGGACGCGCATCACGGTCACGCTCCCGCTTCATCCGGACGTGACGCAGGCCGTACCCCCCACCCCTGGAGAATGCCGATGACCCTATCTCGATTCGCATTCGTGCTGATGCTCTCGATCACGCCCGCGACCGCCACCGCGGCGGCGGCGGTCGACACGTCCCTGATCGCCGCCAAGCGCTCGCTCCAGGAGGCGGTGACCGCCGGCCGGCCCGAGGCACTGCTGAAGGCCCGCGCCCAGTTCCAGGCGCGCTCCGCGGCGGATCCCGCTTCGGCCGCGCTTCACTACTGGGTCGCGGTCGCGAGCTGGCGGGTCGCGCCAATCCTCATGCAGACCGATCGCAAGAAGGCGGAGCTGATCACGAAGGATGGCCTCGCCCACTGCGACGAGGCCCTGAGGCTGAACGAGAATCTGGCCGAGGGTTACGCGGTCAAGGGCGGACTGATGGGCATGATGACCCTGTTCGACCCGGCCTCGATGATGACGCTCGGACCCCAGAGCGAAGCCAACATCTACCGGGCGCTCGGCATGGCGCCGAAGAATCCCCGGGTGCGGCTGTTCCAGGGGATCGGCACGCTCAACAAGCCCGCCCAGTTCGGCGGCGGACCGGACAAGGCGCTCGAGATGTTCAAGCAGGCGCAGGCGCTGTTCGCGGCCGACAGCGCGGGCGACCCGGCGGCCGCGGACTGGGGTCGCGAGGACGCGTCGCTCTGGGCCGGACAGGCCGCGATGCGGCTCGGCGACTTTGTCGCCGCGCGGGACTTCTTCGTCTCAGCGCTCAAGCTGAGCCCCGACAACGCGTGGGTCAGGTACCGACTCCTGCCCGCGGCGCAGGACTCGCTCGCGAAGCGGGCCCGCTCGATTCCCGCGGCCGATTCGCTGTCCAGAAAGAAGGATCAGCCGTGAGAAACGCGGCCGGCCTCCCGCTCGCGCTCGCGGCGCTCATCCTGGGCGCGTCGAGCGCGCTCGCCGCGCGGCTCACCGGCGCCGTGGTGGACCGCGCCGGAAAGCCGGTCGAGTTCGCCACCGTCGCGGTCCCCGCGCTCAAGCTGGGCGCCGCCACCGACGCCGAAGGCCGGTTCACGCTCGAGCTGCCCGAGGGCCGCCTGACGCTCGAGGTCTCGCAGCTCGGCTACGAGCGGGCGCGGATCGAGGTCAGCGTCACCGCGGAGACGAAGCCGATGCGCGTGACGCTGAACGACCAGCCGGTCGAGCTGGCCGAGGTCAGCGTGACGGCCTCCTCGTTCGGCAAGGTCGGCAAGAGCGAGGGCGCGACGCTGCGCCGCATGCAGGTGATGACCACGCCCGGGGGTGCCGCCGACATCTTCCAGTCGCTCCGGGCGCTGCCCGGCATCAACGCGCCCAACGAGGGCGCGGCGGTTTACGTGCGCGGCGGGCCGCCGGACGAGACCCTGATCCGGCTCGACGGCGGCGAGATCGGGCATCCGTATCACTACGAACGCGCCTCGGGTGGTCTGTTCAGCGCACTCGACGCCTACATGTTGAAGAGCGCGTTCTTCTCGAGTGGCGGGTTCTCGGCCAAGTACGGCGGCGTGCTGTCGGGCGTGCTCGACATCGAGACCCAGGATCCGATGAATCTCAAGACCGTTTCGCTCGGCGCGAATCTGGTGGGGGGCGGGCTCTCGACCAGCTGGGCGCTCATCCCCGACAAGCTGTCGTTCGTCAGCTCCCTTCGCGCCAGCAACACCGACCTGCTGTTCCGGCTCTACGGCTCGAGCACCGAGTTCGAGACCGCGCCCAACAGCCAGGACGGAGCGGCGCGGCTGCTCTATCGCTACTCCCCCACCGGACGCGTCAGCCTCACGGCGCTCGCGGCCGGGGATCGCAGCCGGTTGGTCGCCCACGTCCTCAACTTCCGCGGCACCTACATCGAGAAAGCCGAGAATCGGCTCGGCGCGCTCCAGCTGCAGGACGTGATCGCGAAGCGCCTCGCGCTGAAGGGCCAGATCTCCGGCCAGTACTACCAGAGCGACTGGAGGTTCGGTCCGTTCGGCGCCGGCCAGAGCGAGCGCAACGCGCAGGGCAACCTGGACGCGGTGTGGTCGCTCCCGCCTCGCCACGAGCTATCCCTGGGTGTGAACGCGCGTCGGCGCGACGTCGAGATCACGGGCGCCTTCCCCGCCGACAGCACCGACTACCAGCCGGGCGCGCCGCGGCGCTATTTCGACACGCGGCCGACGCTCGACTATCCGGGCTTCTACGCCGAGGACAAGCTGCGGCTGTGGGGTCCGCTCTACGCCACCGCCGGCGGGCGGTTCGACTACCTGTCGACCGCGAAGGCCTGGACCGCCGATCCGCGCGCGGCGCTGGCGTGGCGCGTGGACGACCACCAGACGGTGCGGCTCGCGACCGGGCGCTACCACCAGCCGGCGGAGGCGCGCTACCTGGACCCGGTGTTCGGCAACCCGCGCCTCCAGCCGCTGCGGGCCGATCACGTCATCGCCGGATACGAGTGGAAGTCGGACTACGGCAACGTGCGGGTCGAAGCGTACCGGAAGGACTATCGCGATCTCGTGACCAACGCCGCGTCCAGCTTCTACGCCAACGGCGGACACGGCTACGCGCGCGGCGTGGACCTCTTCACCCAGGGCACCTATCGCTGGCTCTCGGGCTGGGTTTCCTACGGCTTCATGGACGCGAAGCGCAAGCAGCTGGACGACCCGCGACAGCTGCCGAGCGCGTTCGGCGTCAAGCACTCGCTCACGCTGATCTCCACCTACCAGCTCAGGTCCGCGTGGCAGCTCGGCGCGCGCTACGGATTCTCGTCGGGGCGACCGTACACGCCGGTCGTGGGGCGGCAGTACGACGCCGCGCGCGGCATCTGGCGGCCGGTGTTCGGCGAGAACCACTCGGCCAGCCTGCCCGACTACCACCGGGTCGACGCGCGGGTGACGCGCCTGTTCTCGCTCCCGAAGGGAATCGGGTTCCCGGCCAGCAGCGTGTGCGCGGGCTACGCCGAGATCATGAACCTGCTCGGGACCCGGAACGTGCTCGAGTACTTCTACAACGCCGACTACAGCCAGCGCTACCAGCGCGACTCCTACTTCGCGCGGCGGCTGGTCGTGGCCGGGGTGGTCCTGACGTGGTAAGACTCGGGGCATGGAGCGGTCCAGCCTGCGCGTCCTGATCGTGGACGACGAGCCGCTGGCGCGCGCCCGCGCGCGCCGGCTGCTCGCCGACGTCGGCGGCACCACGCTGGTGGGCGAGGCGGGCTCAGCCGGCGCGGCCCGGCGGCTCTGCGCCGAACAGCGTCCCGACCTGCTGCTGCTCGACATCCAGATGCCGGGCGAAGACGGCTTCGCATTGCTCAGGAGCCTCGACCCGCGCCCTGCTGTGGTGTTCGTCACCGCCTTCGACCACTACGCGGTGCGCGCGTTCGAGGAGAACGCGGTGGACTACCTGCTGAAGCCATTCCGCCGCGAGCGGCTGGCCGAGGCGCTGGAGCGCGCGCGCCGCGAGCTGGCGAATCCCGAGGACGTGTCGCGCCGGCTGGCCGAGCTGCTCGCCGGGCTCGAGCGCCCGGGCGCCGCGTCGCAGCATCTCGAGCGCTTCACGGTGCGCGTCGGCCAGCGCCAGCTCATCCTCAAGTCCGAAGAAGTGCTCTGGTTCGGGGCCGAGGACAAGCTGGTGTTCGCGTCGACCGGGAACGACCGGCACTACGTCAACTTCACGCTCGATCAGCTCGAACGCCGGCTCGATCCGCGGCGCTTCGCGCGCGTGCATCGCGGCGCGATCGTCAACCTCGACCACGCCGCGTCGCTGCGCCCGGGATTCGCCGGGACCTGGCGGCTCCAGCTCAGGGACGCCGCCCGTACCGAGGTGCCGGTGAGCCGGGCGCGGGCGCGGCAGCTGCGGGACCGCCTGGGAGCGTGATCGGAGGCACCAGGACGAGCGCGGGCCGCGGCGCTCCCACGCGCACGGTGAAAACAGGGTGGTGCTCGCGCAGGTAGTCGAGCAGCGCGTAGGTGAAGGCCGCCACGCCCAGCATCTCCATCAGCTCCTCGATCGAGGTGAGCCCCGCGTAGACCGGATTCTGCGCGCCGTGCCGTCCGGCCCACAGCCCGCCCACCCCTTCCATCCCCACCGCGCCTCCGATGTAGACCGCGGCGGCGAACAGGAACCGGCACCGGGTCCTGGCGGGCAGTGCGGCCAGGAACCTGAGATAGATCGCCCCGAGCACGGCGAGGAACACCACACCCGGCACGATCCAGGTGAACGTCACGAGCGTGACGCGTCCCGCGACCCAGCGCGCCGGCAGCACGAGCTGCTCGTGAAAAGTGGCCAGCTCGTCGAGCGACATGAACGCGAAGATCGCGGCCAGCCCCGCCCAGTGCCGCGCGAAGCGGTCCGCGGCCTCGCGCCGGGCCACGGCGATCACGGCGAGGAGCACGGCGCAGGCGAGCAGCGTCATGCCCTGGTACCAGCTCGGGACGTTGGCCTCGGCGTCCAGGTTGAACTGCCGGACCAGGCCGTGGAGCTTGTCGTGGTGGAAGTAGAAACGCGAAACCTGCCCGGCGATGCTCAAGACCGTCAGGCCGATCGAGGCGATGACGAGGGCCCGCGTCCACTTCGCGGGCGACAGTTGGATCACGGGGACGGGCTCCTTCCTCGAGCCGTGGTGAGTCCCCGGAGTTATCGGCTATTCGGGGCTGGAATTGAGAGCCGGGGCTGCGCCTAGCTCCCGGCGCCCGCGGGCGCGCCCGTCATGACGGGCGCCAGCTCGGCGGTGCGCTTCAACTCCTCGACCCGCTTCTGCTCGGCGCGCGACAGGAAGTAGACCGCGACCAGGATGAAGAACACCGAGACCCAGTCCTGCGCGCTCGGGAACCTGGTCTTGAAGAGCAGCGCGGTGAGCAGGGTGGCGGTGGTGCCCGCCACCAGCGAGGTCAGCCGGTTGACCAGCCCGGCGAAGGTCGCGGTGCGCCCCCGGAACATGAAGATGAAGACCGAGAAGAAGGCCACGATGCCGTAGGGCAGGCCGGACAGGAAGGCGGTGAAGTGCGGCTGACCCACGGCTTCGTGCCACTGGACGATGGGCTTGGCGACCCACCCCAGCGCCTGCGGGGCGGCGAAGAAGAGCGCTCCGAGCAGCACCATGCTTGCGCTCGCCGCGATCTGCTCGATGGCGAAGAAACCCTTGTTGTCCTGAGGAACGCCCTTGCCGCGCGTGTTCTTGAAGTAGTTCATGATGTAGAGCCGGAATGCGTAAGCCACGATGTAGGAGCCGAGAATGCTCATCGCGACCGGCGAGCTCAGGAACGCGAAGCTGCCCTTGCCGGCGCCGGGCTTCAAGCCCAGCAGGTGCGCGACCGTGATCCCCCGCGCCTCGAGCGCATCCACCAGCGGGATCAGCAGCACGTTGGTCGCCACCGCGAGGATCGCGAACGCCACGGCCCAGTTCTCCTCGGCGTAGACCCGTTTCTTGAGGATGCCCTGCCTGAGCTGTAGCTCGTCCACCAGGCGGCTGATCACGATGATGCTGCCGCGCATGATGACCATCGCCACCAGCACCGAGATCGGCAGGCTGTACATGAGGGTGGTGGTCGGGATCACGATCGCGGTGCACACGCCCGAAGGGATGATGTATGCGACCTCGGACGGGACCTTGAACGGGCCCCACTGCGCGAGCCGGTTGGATTTGAGCTTGATCCACCCGAGCACGATCACGAGCCCGAGCGCGAAGACGCTCCCGCCCATGGTGTTGTTGAAGAGGTAGGTCATCTCCGGGAGCTTGGGCTCGCGGAGCACGGTGAACCACTTCACCAGCACGCCGGTCAGGACGTAGGAGCCGAAGTAGCCGGCGCACAGCTGGAGCAGCCGCGCGGTGCTGGCGGAGCGGTCCTGGTGGCTCATCGGAGGATGGCTCGAATCATGGGCGCGACATGCTAGCACGGACGCGTGCGGCGCGCGTTTTCACCGCTCGAGCCGCGCCTCGCCGCAGTAAACATTCATCCGCCCGTCGCGCAGGAAGCCGATGAGCGTCATGCCGGCGGCCTCGGCCAGCTCGATCGCGAGCGAGCTGGGTGCTCCCACCGCGGCGAGTACCGGGAGGCGGGCCCGCGCCGCCTTCAGGACGATCTCGGCACCCGCCCGCCCGCTCACCCACAGCACGCCGCCGTTCGCGGGATAGCGCCCGCGCTCGAGCAGCACACCCGCGATCTTGTCCACCGCATTGTGGCGGCCCACGTCCTCGCGCACCGCCTCGACCGCGAGCGCGTCGTCGCACAGCGCGGCGGCGTGCAATCCCCCGGTCGCGGCGAAGGCGACCTGGGCGTCACGCAGCCGGGCGGGGAGTGCCACCAGCGCCGCCGGCGCGATCGCGCGCGTCACGGGAATGAGCGTGAGCCCGGCGCGCAGCGAATCCAGATGGGCGCGCCCGCACAGCCCGCAGGCCGCGGTGGCCGCGAAGTGGCGCTCGAAGCGGGCCCAGTCCATGGGCACGCCGGGCGCGAGCCGCAGGTCCACGCGGTCGGGCTGGTCGGCGCAGTCGGAGGCCGTGGCCTCGACCGCCGCGACCTGCTCGCGCCGCGCGATCAGGCCCTCGCCGGCGAGAAAGCCGAGCGCCAGCTCGACGTCGTGCCCCGGGGTGCGGAGCGTGACCGAGAGCGCGCGGCCGTCCACGCGGATCTCGAGCGCTCGCTCGACCGCGATCGCGTCTTCGACCCGCTCCGCCGTCGCGCCCGAAAGCCGGAACACAGGCCGTGATACCACCCGGGGGTCGGACATGGCGTGCTGCTTCGCGGCCGGGCTCAGACTTTCTGGTGCTCGGTGTGGGTCGAGAGCGAGCCGTCGGCGAGCGGCACCAACGTGTAGTCGCCGAACAGCGAGGGCGACTCGCGCTGCAGGATCTCGAGCATCGCGACCGCGACCTTGCGGATCTCGACGTCGGCGTGCTCGCTGCCCCTGAGCTCGATGAAGTGCCGCAGCGCGCGGGCGTTGCCGGTCACGAAGATCTTGGTCTCGGTGGCGTTGGGCAGCACCGAGCGCGCCGCCTGGCGCGCGAGCTTGCGGCGCAGGGTCTTGTCGGGCTCGCCCGAGTAATTCTCGATCAACCCGGCGACCAGCGCGTCGTAGGCGCTCCGCGCGGCGTTGACCGCCTCGCACCACACAGAGTGCAGCGCCGGGTCACCGGCGATGGCGTCGGGCTCGATGAAGTCCGAATCCGACTCGTCCACGTAGCGCTGCGAGAGCTGTGAGTATGAGAAGTGCCGGTGCCGGATCAGCTCGTGGGTGAACGAGCGCGACACGCCGGTGACGAGAAAGCTCCACACGCCGTGCTCGAGCACCGAGCCGTGGCCGACTTCGACCAGGTGTGCGATGAACTCGCGGTTGGTCTTGCGCCCCTTGCCGTAGGACATGTAGCAGACGCGGCCCGCCATCTCGGCCAGCTTCTCGGCGCCGACCTCGGTGTCGGTCTGCCACGTCACCGCGTGGTCGCCCAGGAACCGGTCGATGGCCGCCGCGTCCACGGTCTGGCGTCCGACCAGGTAGACGCACGGCTCGCGCACGATCTTGAGCTCTCGGGTCTCGGTCACTCCGGCCGCTTCCATGGCAGTCTCCTCGTCGTCGGGCGCGCGGGGTCGCGCGGTCGCCCTAGCGCGAACGGAATCGTGGGAGGAGTTCTTTCGCCTCGACGGCGGCACTCTAGCAAAGCGGCCGGGATGATGGAGGAAGAATCTCTGGCAGAAGAATCTCTTGCGGCGGCCGGCGGCTCCCGCAGCCGCGCCGACTTCGGATACGGAGCGCTACGCCGCTTTGCGCCAGCCCGGGTTGCGGCCCGCAGTCGCGAGCTCCGCATCTCGCGTGTCCTCGATCGCCACTGCGATCGGCATCGACGAGCCCGCGCGGCGAATCCATTCGCCGCGCGAGTCGCCGGTTCACTCACACGCCCTCGCCAAAGGGCGCGTTCATTGCGCGGAGCAAGTCCCCTGCCGTCCCGCCCCGGGCCGGGACTTGAGCCGGGCACCCACTGGCGAACTTCAATCATTTCAGCCGGTTCATACTGCAGGCTCCTGCACTACGCGATGCGGAGCGAACGATCCTCGGCGCTGCTGCCGTGCGGCCAAACCCGGGCCGCCGGTGGTGAGAATCGGGGCGGCGGTAGCCGCCGCCTACGCCGCGGGCGGAGTCCCGCCCCCCGCCCTCCTCACCTCGTCCCGCACCCGCTTCATCACCAGCTCCACCTCGTCGTCGCGGGTGTAGAAGTGCGGCGCGAGCCTCAGCCCCACGCCGGGGCGGAAGTCGAGCAGCACGTCGCTGGCGAGCAGCGCCTGGCACACCGCGTCCGCGTGGGGGACGTCGAGCACCACGGTGCCGCCGCGCTTCTCCGGCGCGCGCGGCGAGGCGACGCGCATCCCGTACTCGTCGGCGAGCGCGATCATGCGGCCGGTCTGGCGCAGCGACTTCTCGCGGATCGCGGCGACCCCGATGCGCGCCACGATCTCGTAGCCCGGCCGCGCCGCGACGAACGCGGGAATCGCCGGCGTCCCGGTCCAGAAGCGCCGCGCGCCCGTGTGCCGGCGAGTGGGCCCCGGGTCGAAGTCGAACGGGCTCTCGTGCGCCATCCAGCCGGTGAGCGCGGGCTCGAGCCCCTCGCGCACCCGCGGGCTCACGTAGAGATAGCCCGCGCCGGGTCCGCCGCACAGCCATTTCACCGAGCCGCCGGAGAGCATGTCCACGCCCAGCGCCCGCACGTCCACCGGCACGGTGCCGATCGCCTGGTAGGCGTCGATCAGCGTGACCGCGCCGGCCTCGTGCGCCCGCCGCGCGATCGGAGCGAGGTCGAGCAGCTGCGAGCTCCGGAACAGGACCTGCGAGATCGCGACCACCGCGGTGCGCTCGTCGATCGCCGCGATGAGGTCGGCCTCTGCGATGGCGCGCCCGTCGCGCGCGACGACGCGCACGATCTCGGCGCCGCGGCGGGTGAGCCCCTCGTAGAGGTAGAGCACGGAAGGGAAATCCTCGGCCGTGCACACCAGCCGGTTGCGCGGCGCCCTGAACTCGACCGCCGAGAGCGCGATTGCCTGCGCGGTGGTGACGTTCTCGCACATCGAGACCGTGCCGGGCTCGGCGTTGAAGATCCCACCCACCAGATCGCCGACCTCGGTCGGGAGTGCGAACCAGCTCTCCTCCCAGGCGCGGATGCCACGCGCCTTCCACATCTGGGCGTACTGGCGCAGCGCCTCTTCCACCCCGCGCGGCATGGCCCCCAGCGAGTGCGAGATGAAGTGGAGCGCGGCCTCGACCGTCGGGAATTCGGCGCGCCACTCGAGCAGGCGGTCGGCCTTCGCGGCGGTGGTGTCGGTCATGGCGCTCGCAGCCCTCGATCCATGGAGCTCAGCGCCCGTCGCGGGCCGCGGCAACGCCGGCCAGAGCGCGCTGGGCGGCCTCATCCGGAGTGGTCGCGACCTGGACCAGCTCGAAGAGATGGGGCAGCACGAGATCGGGATGGCGATGCGCCTGCAGATACTCGCCCCAGTGGCCGCCCAGCAGCACGAGTGGCGCGGCGCGGCGGGCGTTGGCCGAGAGCAGCGTCCAGGTCAGGAATACTTCGGTGAGCGTGCCGATGCTGCCGGGCACGGCGATGAAACCGTCGGCGCGGCTCACGATGTGGCGCAGGCGCTCGAACAGATCGGGCGTGTGAACGCGCTCCTTGAGCCACCGGTTCGCGGGCGCGCGTTTCTCGAACAGCTCGACCGTCACGCCCACGACGTGAGCCCCGGCCTCGGAGGCGCCGCGCGAGCAGGCCTCCATGGTGCCGCCGTAGCCGCCGGTCATGACGTCGGCGCCAGCGCGCGCGAGCGACCCGCCCAGTTCGTAGGCGAGCCGGTAGGCGGCGTCGCTCTCGCGCACCGTGCTGCTGCCGAACACCGCGATCAGCGGCCGCTCGGAGCGCGCCGGATCGTGGGAGGAGGGTGCGCTCATGGCGGGGCATTCTGCCACGAAGCGGGTGGGAGCGGCCAGCGCCGCGTATACTGCTGTCGTTCCGCAGTGATTCTGTCACCCCCTAACTCCGCAGTGAGAATGTCACCCCCATGGACGACATGCTCATGGGAGTTCGGGACGCCCGGCGGCTGGGCTTGGTGGAAGCCGCTCGACGAGGGGATACGACGAATCGCAAGGCCGCCCGGGCGTTGGCGCTGAGCATCCGGCAGTTCCAGCGGTTGAAGCAGCGGGTCGCCGCCGAGGGCGCCGTGGGCGTGCGGCATGGCAACCACGGCCGAGCCTCCGCGCGGCGGCTGGACGAGAGGATCCGGCTGCGGGTCGAGGCCCTGCTGCAGCACGAGGAGGTCCGGCTGAACGACTGCCACATCGTCGATCTGCTCGGCGAGGAGGGACACTCCGTGAGCGACGATAGCGTGCGACGGATCCGTCTCGCACTCGGGCTGAAGCCCGTGCATGCGCGACGCCCTCCCCAGCACCACCGACGCCGGGAGCGGCGAGACCGCGAGGGCAGCATGGTGCTGATCGACGGCAGTGACCATCACTGGCTGGGTCCGGAGGTGCCGCGGCTGACGCTCGTCGGTGCCATCGATGATGCGACGAGCAAGGTACTGGCGCTCGCCTTCCGCCCCGAGGAGGACCTGCATGGGTACGCGGTGGTCCTGCGCGAGGTGCTGATCCGTCACGGCATGCCGGAGGTCTTCTACGGGGACCGCACCGGCATCGCCGTGCGGAACGACGACCACTGGAGTCTCGAGGAGGAACTCGCGGGCCGGCAGCTCCCGCCGCAGTTCGGCCAGATGCTCGAGGCTCTGGGCATCCGCTACATCGCCGCCGGCTCGCCGGAGGCCAAGGGCCGCATCGAGCGCCTGTGGCGCACGCTCCAGGACCGGCTGCTCAAGGAGCTCCGGCTGCATGGCATCCGCACGGTGGAGGCGGCGCAGGCCTATCTGCCGGGCTTCCTCGAGCGCTTCAACCGTCGCTTCTCCATCGCAGCGAAGGACACGAAGCCCGCCTGGCAGAAGCCGCCACGGCACTTCGAGCTCCTGCTGGCCTGCCGCTACACGCGGATCGTGACGCGCGACAACGTGGTCACGATCCCCGGCTGCGTGCTCCACCTGCCACCCGGCCCCCATCGTCGTTCCCATCAGGGCCGCCGGGTCGAGGTGCGCGAGCTACTCGATGGGCGCCTGCTGGTGCGCGATGGTGAACGGGTGCTGCTCGAGCAGCCCGCACCCGAGGGACCGTTCACACTCGTGCCGCGAAGCTCACGCTCGGAGCGCCGCCGCCTGCCACGCCGAAACGACGCTCCGGAATCCCCCAGGACCGACGAACGCGAGGCGGCACGACTCAGGAGTCAGCGCTGGAACCCGCGCCGGAGCCAGCTCACACACGTCCGACCACCCGCCAAGGCACATCCCTGGCGGAAGCCCTACAACCCCAACCTCCTGCCCGCGAAGGCAGGGGCAGGGGGGTGACAGAATCACTGCGGAGTAGGGGTGACAGAATCACTGCGGTGCTACAGCGCCGCGTATACTGCGCGCCGTGCCAGCCGAAGCCTCCGCCCCCGTTCGCGTGCACGCAGACCCCAGCCGGCTCGGCGAGGGCGCGGGGGTGCGGTTCACGGTGACGCTGGACGGGTTCGCGCGCGATGCGTTCGCGGTGAGGTACCGGGGCAAGCTCTACGCCTACCTCAACACCTGCCGCCACCAGCTCCTCAACCTCGACTTCGGCGACGCACACTACTTCGACGACGCCTTCGATGCGCTGGTGTGCTGCCACCACGGCGCGCGCTACCGCCCGGAGAGCGGCGAGTGCGTCGCTGGGCCGTGCCGTGGGGCGCGTCTCACGCCGCTCGCGCTCGAAGAGCGCGACGGGGCGCTGTGGTGCTCAGGGTTGCGGGGCGAGCGCAGAAATGACGCGGCGCCGGCCGGCGAGCCCTAGTGTTTCGTCACGCTTTGAAGTGAAGGAACGAGCAGGGCATCTTTGCCGGGAGGCGGAGGGAACCGCCTGGGCAAGGAGGCCTGCGATGGTTCGCAAGTGAGGCCGCCTCTTCCATTCAGAAGTGGGCGATCACCGCCGGTCCCCAGTAGCGCAGCGGCTCATCCAGGGACTGGCCGTTGGGTGAGTAGCCGGTGTAGAACTCAAAGCCGACGATGAACTCGGGCGCGATCAGCCCCCCGCCAGGTTCGCCCAGATAACGGCGTGATTTGAGGTAGACGGAGTAGCCGACCACACCGTGCCACGAGGCAGCGTACGCGTATTCGCGTCCGTGGAGACATGTGGACCACAGGTGTGGAGTCCACACCTCGGTGTCCCCGGCGGGGTTATCACACGAGGCGAAGTTGAACGGCCGCGCCAGCTTGACGTCGACGCCCCCGAGCCATTCGCCCACCAGCGGGTTCCCGCTGGCAATACGGTTGATCCAGGCAATCGGCCATCCGGCGCCCGGGCGCTCCGCAGCCCCGGCCGACCTGAACTCCACGCCGGCCTGTCCGATCGGGGAGTGGAAGTTGCGCGGCTGCAGGGCGCGTGCCAACGGCAACTTCAGCTCGCCCCCGCCGTACACCCGCGTGGTCGCATCGTGACCCGCCAGCAACGGCCACTCGAGCGAGGCGATGAAGCGGAGCGCCTCGAAGCTCACGTTGACGCGCTTGACCGGCGGGTGATGGAACAGGTTGTTCTCCGCCGGTTGCCCGCTCTGGTTGGTGCCGAAGTCGCCCTGGGCGAGGTATTCGTCACCCAGATGGGTGCTGCGGTGGTAGATGGCGAGGTGCGTGGTCAAGAGCGGCTCGCGCAGCCCTCGGACGCCCACTTCCTGGTCGCAGTCTCCGCGCCACACCACATCGATCCCGCCCCCGAATTGGTAGTCCACGTTCACGAGATCCGCGCCGACGCGATCAAAGGTGGCGTGGATGCTCGCCGGCAAGGTGATCTGCCAGAGCTTGCCGAGCCAGCCACGCCCGGGAGTCGCGATCGGATCCATGCGGAGCGGGCCGCCGATACCCACGTCCCAGCTCACGCCGGTTCGCTCCTCGAAGCCGCCGACGCTGGTGGGGTCGGTGATGTCGGTCCCAAAGCGCCAGTTCTCGGTGAACTGAACGAACTTCAGCCGGAACTGATCTTCCCGCGGGTCCGCAGTGAGTGGGCGGAACACCAGGTGGTCGTTCCCGGCGAAGGCGCTCGCAGCGAGGGCGAGCATGATCAGGAGCGCAGCCGAGACGAGGCTCGCGACGTGAATCATGGGGCGACCTCCCATCGCGCCTGGGCGACCGAGCGCAACCAGCGATCCAATACCGTGGACTGGCGCTTCGCCACCTACGACGCCCGCATCAAACTGAAGCAACTTTATCCCTCGATTCAGTCATGACGGAACACTGGGGCTTCCGCCCGCTCAGGTTCAGCCGCCAGTAGTCGAGTGTGAGCGGCGGCCGGTCACGCCGCGCCTCGTCCACCAGCGTGGCGAGGAAACGTTCGCGAAGCCCGGGATCGGCGATGCAGACCAGGTACGGGTGAAGCACGACCCGCTCGACGAAGGTGCGGTACTCGCCGGCGTCCGCGAACGTCGTCGGCGCGGGCTCGAGCCCGGTGACCACCTCGACGAATCCGACGGCTTCGAGCCGGCTCGAGGTGGTGGCCTCGTCCGGGTAGTGCCAGGGCGCCTCGAACGCCGCGAAGCAGGTCGCGAACGGCGGCGTGCGCGTGAGGGCTCCCGTCCGCTCGCGCAGCGATTTCAGATTCGGCCCGCCGCCGCACTGGGCGTGGAGGCGTCCGCCGGGCCGGATGGCCCGCCACAGCCGTGCGAAGAGGCCGGGATGGTCCTTCACCCAGTGGAAGGTGGCGGTGCTGAAGACCACGTCGAACGCGTCTGCGAAATCGAGGACGCCGAGATCGGCGGCGAGGAACTCGACCCGGCCCTCGAAGCGCGGGAGCAGGTGCTGGCGCGCCGCACGCAGCATGTTCTCTGAGCGGTCGAGCGCGAGGACGCGTCCGCGCGGCAGGCGTTCCAGCAGGAGCGCGGTGAGCCGCCCGGTGCCGCAGCCCGCGTCCATCACCGTTTCGCCGCCCTCGAGCGCAAGGCCCGCCAGCACCTTGACGCCCCACTCGAACTGCGGCCGCGAGATCCGGTGATAGGTCTCGGCGTCCCACTCGTGCGCGGCGCGCGGCGAAGGCGAAGGCGTCGGCGAAGTCATGGGGTCCGACGCGCCCGCCCCTCAGGCTCGAGCCTCAGGGCCGGGCGGAGTTGCGATTCACCACCACGCCGCGGTCCGCGACGTCGAGATAGCCGACCAGTCGGGCGTTGCGGCGGATGGCGTCGCTCAGGTTCTCGGCGGCGCGCTCACCGGCCACCGCACGCGCCAGCGCCGGCGAGAGCGCGACCGGGTGCCCGCGCCGGCCGTGGAAGCGCGGCACCAGCGCGTACGAAAAGCGCGCGCGCTCCTTGGGACCGCGGCACGCGGCGAGTGCTTCATGCATCACATCGGCGAGGCTCGCGACCGTGAACGGCCGCACCCCGGGATGGTCCACCGGCAGCACGAGAACGCCGCCGGGCTTGAGCCTGAGCGCAGCGTCGAGCCCGACCCGCACCGAGGAGAACATCCCCTGGCGCCAGCGCGGGTTGAAGGCGAAGTGCAGCTCGAGGTCCGCCTTGCCGTGACGACGGGCGTTCGCCAGGTCGTCGTGGAGCCGGCCGCTCGAGACCAGCGCCGCGAAATCCTCCTGGGTCTGGCGCTTGATCGCCTCGGCCCCGGCACCCAGCACCACCACCACGCTGTCGCACGCGGCCCACAGGTGGCGCACGCCGTGCACCAGAAACGAGTCGCGGCCGGCGCGCACCGTCGCCTTGGGCCTGCCCATGCGCGCGGACGCGCCGGCCGCCAGCAGTAGCCCTGCGATCATCGCTCTTTCCTCCCGATTCCCTGGCCGCGCTCCGCCTCGTGATCCCCGGCCGCCGGGGCCCCGCTCGCCGCGGCGTCCGTCGCGCGCGGCGCGGGCGGCACCCAGCCCCGCTCGACCGCGGCGCCCCGCCGGGTCGCGATGATCTGCCCCATCGCGC
>CAZYQK010000009.1:0-38810 GCA_964650245.1 uncultured bacterium
GGCGGGGGCGCCGGGGGCGGTGCCGGTGGGGGCGGTGGTGGCGGTGGTGGTGGTGGAGGGGGCGTCGTATCGCCGGGCACGGAGTCCGAGGGCAGCGTGTCCATCAGAACGGCGACGAATCGCGCTCCCACGTCGGAAAAGAGCGATCGCGCCGCGTTCTGCTCGTTCCACGGCTCGCCCGGCTGGATCCCGTCCAGCAGATGGCGCTGGTTCTTCGGGTCGAGCGCGGCGACCGCGAAGCCGAACCGCAGCGGCGGCAGGTGCTCCCCGCCCAGCGTCTTCACGCCGCGGCTCAGAACCACGGTCACTCGCTCCCCCGTCGCGAACGGCACGTCCGGCTCGAACACCAGCGTCATCCCGTCGTCCGAGAGGCTCAGCTCGCCCGAGTGCGGCCCGCTGCTGGAGCCCACCACCGAGAGGGCGCCGGCCACCAGCGTGCGTTCGTCGATCAGGCTCCCCTCGCGAATCACGACGTTGTTGCCGGGCGCGACCAGGCGGGAGTCGGGGAGCGGTGACAGATATTCGTAGCGGTGGGCGAGGGACGCCGCAGAGGAGGAAGTGCCGGAGATGAGGGCGATCAGGACGGCGGCGCCCAGAAACTTCGCAACCAGCGCGCCGCGGACCGCGGGATGAACAACGACGAAGTCGAACATGGCTGGCTCCCCCTGGACCCTCGCGATTTCCACGCCGTGCGGCGTTGCGGGCGTGACGAGATGCCCCGCCACGCCCGCGCCGCTACCTCACGAATGCGATCTTGCCGGTCGCCCTGAACTCTCCCGCCTTCAAACGATAGAAGTAGAGACCGCTCACCGGCTCTTTCGGAGTCCAGGCCTCCAGGTGGTGCCCGGCCGGCAACGCGCCACGCACCACGGTGTCCACCCGGCGACCATGAACGTCGTAGACCTCGAGCTTCACCTCGCAGGAGCGCGGCAGGTCGAAGGCGAACGTCGTGCCGGAAGTCGCCGGATTCGGAGTGCTGGGGTAGAGCCGGAAACTCTCCGGCGTCGCCCGCGCCACGAGCGACGCGGCCGACGGGCGAAGCACGGCTCCCACACCCTTCACCACCACGTCGCGCGCGATGAGATCGGTCGCGCTCAGGGACTTCACGTAGAGCGTGGCGGAATGGTCGCCGGCCGACCGCGGACGGAACTTCACATCGAAGGCCGCGCTGTTCCCGCGCGCGATCGTGACCGGCCCGGAGCGCCGCACCGAAAACGTCACCGAGTCGGTGCTGAAGAAGTTGTTGATCACGACGTCGGTCTTCGAGGTGTTCCGCACCTCGAGCGGCAGCGTCGTCGAGTCGCCCACGCCCACCGCGCCGAAGTCCAGCGAGGCCACGGTCGTGAAGCGCGTCGTGCTCCACGGGAATCGGAACGCCCGGTACGAGAAGGTGTTCAAGGCGAACCCCATCTCGAAGGCCTTCGATCCGTCCGCGTGGACCTCGGTGAGCTTCGGATTCGTCAGCGGACCTCCCCACCCGATCATCGTGCCGCCATCCTCGAGCCGCTGGACGCTGCCCATGAAGCTGCCGTAGACGCTTGGCGTGTTGTGGTACTCCCACACCAGCGTGGCCGTCTTGCGCTTCTCGTCCAGCTCATACTCGAGCGCGCGCGAGTACTGCGGGTCGAGGTAGTTGCCGTTGTCGAACACCGTGAGATGGCCGTTCTTCAGGATCCTGGCATCGTGCTGATGCGAGAACCCCCGCGTGTCGTTCACGAAGGTGAAATCGTTGTGCGCGGCGTTGAGCCCCATGCGCCAGATGATGTGGCCGTCGCGCTTGCTGATCTTGGTGATCTCGTTCATGTGGCGGGACGAGATGATGTAGTTCCCATCCCGGTCGCGTTCGACGGAGTTGCCGTGACAGAAGTCGATATTGGCGCTGGTCAGGTTGGCCATCGGCGACCTGGCATCCGTGATGGCGAAGTGGTCCCAGCTCCGCCACTGGAACACGACCCGCTTCTTCTTGTCGACCTCCTGAATGATGAGCCCCACGACGATCGCGTTGGGATTGCCTCCCGGCACGATGGAATCCATGTGAACCAGCTGCGGGTCGTAGGCCATCATCAGCGCGTGTCCGTTTGGCAATATCTGGAGGTCGTGGACGTCGGTGCTGTAGCCGTTGCCGGTGGCAAAGCTGTCCACGATGGTGTAGGTGGCGTCCATCTCATAGAACTTGTTGGTTGAGCCGCCGAACAGACCGCCCCAGAAGTACGTGAGCAACCCGTTGGGCTGCACCTTGAAATCGAGGGGTCGGAGCGTGACCTGCCGGTAGAAGATCGGATTGCCGAGGTTGTCCAGGATGATCATGTGCCCCGGGTCCGCGCCCCTCAGGGTGAACGGCGAAATGAACACGTAGCCGGGATCCGGATGGTCGCCCGTCGTGAGCGTGAGCACGGGGTATCCAGCCGGCACCGCGTTCGGATTAGGCGGCGGTGGCGGCGGTGGTGGCGGTGGTGGGGGCGGCGGCGGTGGCGGCGGCGGTGGTGGGGGTGGTGGCGTGGTATCGCCGGGCACGGAGTCCGTGGGCAGCGTGTCCATCAGAACGGCGACGAATCGCGCCCCCACGTCGGAAAAGAGCGATCGCACCGCGTTCTGCTCGTACCACGGCTCGCCCGGCTGGATCCCGTCCAGCAGATGGCGCTGGTTCTTCGGGTCGAGCGCGGCGACCGCGAAGCCGAACCGCAGCGGCGGCAGGTGCTCCCCGCCCAGCGTCTTCACGCCGCGGCTCAGAACCACGGTCACTCGCTCCCCCGTCGCGAACGGCACGTCCGGCTCGAACACCAGCGTCATCCCGTCGTCCGAGAGGCTCAGCTCGCCCGAGTGCGGCCCGCTGCTGGAGCCCACCACCGAGAGGGCGCCGGCCACCAGCGTGCGTTCGTCGATCAGGCTCCCCTCGCGAATCACGACGTTGTTGCCGGGCGCGACCAGGCGGGAGTCGGGGAGCGGTGACAGGTATTCGTAGCGCTGGGCCGGCGGTGCCGCGTACGACGCGGCTCCGGAGACGAGTGCGAGCACGACCCCGGCGAGCAGGAGCATTGCCACGTGCCGCGTTGGGCTGGGAATTCGCGGATGAAGAGCGCCGGAGTCGAACATCGCAAGCTCCTTAGAAGTGCGTGGGACCGGATTGATTCTCCGGGCCCCCTGTGTCGTGCGAGAGGCCTGTCGAAGGGTCTCGAGACGGCCGGAAAGCTGCTTGGCGAACGTGAGACACGGCGGCCCGAGGGCCCACCCCGGCAAGAATGCCGCGAAAATTCTACACCTCGCGGCCGTCCTGCGTCCAAAGCGCGACAAACCCGTCGATCCGAAGCGGCGGGCAGTCGCTCGAGGATTCCGCGGTCGGGATCGCTCAGTGGCCATCGAGCAACACCGCCCGCGCAGCGTGGCTCCTTCCGCCGGCGCCGAGCCGCACCCAGTAAACGCCGGCATGCACGCGTGCGCCGGAATCGTCCCGCCCGTCCCAGCGCCGCGCGATCGTCCCACCCTCGCCCATGCCGCCGCCCAGATCGCGCACCTGCCGCCCCGCGAGGTCGAGAACCTCCAGCATCCAGCGCTCGCCGAGCGCGGATGGGAATGCGATCGCGAGTTCCGCGCGCGCGGGAATGGGCGTGAGCGCGAGGCGCGGACCGGCCACCGGCGCTCGCGGCGACACGGACAGAACGGACGGATTCAGGAACCAGCGCACCGCAGTGTCGTCGCGCCTGAAGAAGCTGAGCAGCGAGTCCGCCACGATGTTGCGCCCGCTGGTCGAGGGGTGCGTTCCGTCGCTCTCGGAGAAATCCTGGCAGCGCCACGTCATCCCGTCGCTGCGCGGGTTGAGACCGTCGGCCCAGAGATATGGCCCCCACGAGAGCCATGGCGCTTGCACCGGGCCGGCGTCGGGATCGAAGTTGAGGCTGTCTTCGCCCGCGATCTGGGCGTCGATCAGCCACTTCACCGCGAAGCCCGACTCGTAGGCGTAAGCTTCAGGGTTCAGGGACGAAGTCGCGTAGCCCGCATAGATGCGGCTCGAGAGGTAGCAGAGCTTCGCATTGGGGAGCTTCTGCTTGATGATCCGCAGGATGCTGCCGAGATATTTCATGAGCGTGAGGCTCGCCGACGGGAAGCCGCCGGTCGGCCCGGGATTCGCCTCCTTCAGCCATACCACCTGCACCTGCGCCGGCGACGAGCCGCGGCCGCGCAGTCGCGTCGTGACGGTGTCCCAGTACCAGTAGCCGGGATCCTTGATGAGGTTGGCGGACTGTCCGCCCTTCGCGCAGTCGATCACGCTCAGCTTCGGGTGCCGGTTCGGATCCGCCGTCGCCTTCGGCACGAAGGCGCTGAACTCCTGGGTGGTGTTGCTCATGCCGATCGAGATCAGAACGATCTTTCCGTTCACGGGATCGGGATTGCCGAGCGTGTCGAGCGGCACGACGCCACCCGAGATCGAAACCCCCGCGATGTCGTGCACGGGCGGCCGGAAGTTGGATCCCGCGCCGTAGAGGCCGCCCGGGTAGCCGCTGTACGTGCCGGCGCCCAGGTCGGTCAGCGGCACGAGTCCGGTGGAATCGCCGGCGCAGTTGCTCGCGAGCGCGGACGTGGAAGGAGCGACCGCGCACGCGACGAGCGCGGCCAGCAGGAATTGGCGAGCCATTGGACGCCTCTCGAGACGAGTGAGACGGCTCAGCCAGGGCGGGATGAGCATGACGCAACCGGCAGGGCCGCGTCCAGAGCGAAGAACGACGGCAGGCGGCGCGCGCTCAGTCGTGCAGGATCAGCGCCCTGACCGCCTTCTGGCCACCCGCGCGCAGCCGATAGAAATACGTGCCGGGGCGGGCGGGCGATCCCCCGTCGGTGGTTCCGTCCCACCAAACTTCATGCGGACCCGCGCCGAGCGGGCCGCTCGCGAGCGTCTTCACCACCCGGCCCGCGACGTCGAAGAGCTTGAGCTCGACGTTCGCCTCGCCCGGGATCTCGAACGGTATGAGCGCCCGGCCGCGCGCCGGGTTGGGCCGGCTCGGCAGCAGCGCGAAGACCGCCGGCACCGCCACCAGTGACGGCGGCCCGAGGTCGCGCGGCCGCTTGAACGGGCGCAGCGCCCCGGGCGCGCTGCCCGCGGGGGCGACGTCCATCAGCAACGAGATGGTGCCGGCGCCGGTATTCGCGGTGATGAGGTCGTGGGCGCCGTTGCCGTCGAGATCGGCCACGATCACGCACTTGGGATTGACGCCCACCGCGCAATTGCGATCGCGGAACGCCGCGAAGGCGCCGTGGCTATCGTTCTCGAGGAACGCGACCTTGTTGTCGTATGCGGTGGCGACCACGAGATCGAAGTCGGGATCGCCGCGGATGATGGCGGGCTGGATCGAGCGCGGATTCCGCCCGACTGGAAGGTCGCCGCGCACCGGGAAGTCGCCATTCCCGTCGTTTGACAGAATGGAAACGGTGTTCTCCTTGAAGTTCGCGACCGCGAGGTCGTTGTCGCCGTCGTGATCGAAGTCGGCGATCGCGCTGGCCAGGCTCCAGCCGGTCGCCCGGCGCCGCTCGGACAGGAACGAGCCGTCGCCCTTGTTGAGCAGGATCGAGACCGTCTGTCCGTCGTAGTTGTTCACCACCAGATCGAGGTTCTCGTCCTGGTTGAGATTGCCGGCGCGGATCTGGTAGGGCCCCAGGCCCACCGGGTAGCGGGTCTCGGGGCCGAAGCTGGCGTTGCCGCGGTTCAGGCGCACCGAGACCGAGCCTTCCTCGATCGCGTCGTGATAGTTCGCGGTTGCGAGATCGGGCAGGCCGTCGCCGTTCAGGTCCGCCACCGTGACGTAACGCGGATGCGGGCCGACCGGGATGATGACTGCGCTTCCGAATGTGCCGTCGCCATGATTCAGGTACATCGAGAGCGTGCTCTCGACGAAGTTCGACACCACGATGTCGGGACGGCTGTCCATGTCGAAGTCGCCGACCGCGACGTTCTGCGAGTACGATCCGGCGGGATAGTTCACTCGCGGCTGGAACCCGCCGTCACCCCTGGCGAGGAACACCGACATGGTGTTGTCCTCGTTCGCGGCCGCAAGGTCGAGACGTCCGTCGCCGTTGAAGTCCGCGACCGCGACGTCCGACGCCCCGCCGCCGGCCGCGTAGTCGGTGCGCCCGCAGGTCTGCGGCGCGCCGCCTATGAGCACGCTCATCGTGCCGGGGGTGAGCCCGTCCCCGCGGTCGGCGGTGACGAGATCGGTGCGTCCGTCTCCGTCCAGATCGCCCTGCGCGATGGCCACCGGCGTGCGGCCGGTGGCGAAATAGAGCGGCGGGTCGAGGAACGCCCCGGCGCCGCGCCCCGCGCGCACCGTGACCGCGCTCTGGTCGTCGGTCGCCGCGGCCGCGTCGCCGTAGCCGTCGCCGTCGAAATCGCCGGCGACCACGCACACCGCGCGGGCGTAGAGCGGCGTCGTTCCGGCGTTCACGAAAGTCCCATCCCCGGCGTTGAGCTGCACCGTGATCGCGTCCCTCGCGTTCGCGGCAACCAGATCGGCGTCGCCGTCGCCGTCGAGGTCGGTGATGCCGACGCACGCGACGAAGGACCCGCTCGGATAGGCGACCGAGGGCGCGAAACCCGCGCCGGTGTTCATCAGCACCGACACCGTGTTCCCGCCGAAGTTGGCGGTCACGAGGTCGAGCCGGCCGGTGCGCGCGAGGTCGGCGGCCGAGATCGAGCGCGGTGCCAAGCCCACCGGGTAGCGCGCCGACTCAGCGAAGAGCCCGACCGTGTTCTGGAGGATCACGACCGAGCCCGGGTACGCCACCGTCACGGCGAGATCGGTGTCGCCGTCACCGTCGAGGTCACCGGCCGCGATCGCGCCCGGCTGCGAGCCGAGAGCCACCCCGACCGGGGGCGCGAAGAGCAAGCCGCCGAGGTTGAGGTAGATCTCCAGGCCGGCCGTCGTGGAGTCGCCGTCCGCGACCGCGAGATCGCCGAGACCGTCGCCGTTGAGATCGGCGATCGTGATGTACGAAGGAAAGACCGCCGCGATCGGGGTCGCGGCGAGGAAGGTTCCGTCGCCGAGATTCATGAAGACCGAGATCGAGTTGCCGCCGGTATTCGCGACCACGGCGTCGAGGTCGCCGTCGCGGTCGAGATCGCCGAGTGCTACGGACGCGGGACTGACGCCCGCGGTGTACGAGACCGGGGGCGCGAACTCGACGCCGGCGGCGGCGACCGCCGGGAGGACGAAGGCGAGGGCGAGCGCCAGCAGGACGAGGAGCAGGCGACGGCTTCTCGACCGGCCGTCGCGGAGAGGCAGCATCGCGGATCTCCGATTGGAATGACGCAGATTGAATTCGCGTTGGGGTCCGATTCGAGCGCCGCTGATTTTGCTCCCACACGACGGGGAGCCACAAGTACGAGTTTGAGGGCTCGACGCGTGGGGTTCGCATCGGGTTCTCAGTGCCTAGCGGTACAGACCCTTTACCTGTCCCCAGGTGCGATTGAGCACCGGAACATCGCCACATCTGGTCAGTCCGCCCCGCCAGGTGATCCAGTTGCGTGTGGCCGGGTTGCCGATGAACTTGTTCCCGCCCGTGGAATGCGGGTTCTGGGTGATCTCGATCGATTTGAGCGTGATGCACGCGGCGTCGGTGCAGCCCGCGCAGGAACCCAGACCCACGGTCTTTCCGTTCGAGATTTTCACCGAGAACGAATACGTCTCTGTGCGCTCGGGGATCGGGCCCGCGGCCGTGTCGGGGATCGCGCACGCCAGCCGCAGGAGCGCAGTGTTGGCCTTATCCGGGCCGGGGAAGGCGTAGCTCTTGCTGCCCGTCGCCGCGCCGCCGGTCTGAGCGCCCCAGTAGTCGTAGCAATTGCCCGGCAATGTCGGGGACGACGTATTGAAGTTCTCGGAAAGCTGTGTCTCACGGCAGGCGCCGGCGTTCACGTATTTCCACCAGTCCGACAGCGTGGCGCCCGAGGTCTGCAGATCGATCACTATCGTATTGCCGTTGGCGGAATCGATCCCGGCCGGGGCCACGTAGCTGCCGACGAAGACGTGCCGGGTGGCGAGGTTCGTGGTGTTGGTGTTGCACGCGAAGTTGCGGTTTTGCTGGCCGAACGCGCCGCAGTCGTTCCAGCTCAGGTTGAGTCCGCCGCTGAAGCCGCCGCACGCGGAAGCAAGGCCAGCCGTCAGCGCCAGGAGCGCAGCCGGGCCGATGACGGCCAGAATGGGAAGCCATCGCTTCATGACCTGAGCTCGCTCCGATCCCCGCGGTTCTCGCGCCGGCGTATCGAGCATTACCGGTAGAGCGCCTTGATCGAGCCCCACGAGCGGTTCTTCACCGGCACTATGAACGGACACCCCGGGATGAAGCGCTGCCAGTTGACAGAGTACCTGTTCACGGGGTCGATGAAGACATAGCTTGCCGCTCCGCCGGACTGATGGAGCTGCACCTCGTTGAGCACAATGCACACGCCGACGTCGCACCCAGCGCAACTGTCCGACCCGACGGTCTTGATGTTCGTGATGCGCACCAGGAAATCGTAGTACTCGTTCGCGGCGTCGAGCGGGGCCGCGAACTGCGCGGGCATCGAGGCCGACATGAGGATGCGTGCCGCGTTGGGGTCCCCGCCGTAGCCGAGGATGTACTGCGCCTGGACCGAAGCGTGGCCGCCCCAGTAGTCCCGGCAATAGGTGTAAGCAGGCGAGGAGAAATCGGTGCTCACCGAGAGCGCGCCGTTCCGGCATGAGCCGGAATTCATGAGCTCCCACCAGGCGGGGAGCGTGCTGGTCATCGAGCACAGGTCGATGATCGCGAGCGACGCCACGAGCGAGTCGACGCCGGAGGGCGGCACGTAAGAGACCACCATCGTCTGCGAGCCCGCGTTCGTGTCGCACGCCGAAACCAGATTCGCGAAGCCGCCCGCTCCGCACTCATTCCAGGAGAGGTTGCTGCCGCTGCCGCACGCCGAGGCCGGGGACGCGACCGTGATCAACGCGACGATGATGCCGAAGCAGGGCAGTGTTCGCATGGGGCCTCCCGACGTGGGGGCTGCGAGGCCCATTCATGTTACACCCCGCGCCGATCAGGAGGTCGGTCGAGTTCCCTGGTTCACACCGACTATCATGGGCCGCCCGCCAGCCTCGCCTCCCGCTCGCGCCACCACTCGGCGATCTCCTCCGCGGTCGCCACCCAGGCGCCCCGCGCGGCGAGATGGTCGAGCGCCGCGAGGTAGCACTTCCACCAGCCCGGAAAGTGCGCTTCGGCCGCCGAGTTCGGGTGCCACAGCAGCACGGCCAGCCCGCCCGCCGCCTCGACGCGCTCGAGATGGTCGCGGACGGCCTGCACCGCCTGCTCGGCGTTGAGCTTGAGGCTGCGAAACAACGCGCCGTCCATGAGCGTGAGCGGCAGCTCGAGCAGGTCCATCGGCGCGTCGTGCGTGGCGTCCCACGGGCGGAATGGCGCCGCGATCCCGGCGCGGAAGCCCGGCGTCTCGTTGTAGCCGAGCGTCGAATCGTATCGAAAGCCGGCCTGCTGCTGCGCCGCCCACGTCTCGCGGACGTCGAAGCGCAGGAAGTGCTGGCGCACGCCGCGCACCTCGCGCTGCGCGGCCTCTTCGATCTGGCGCTTCTCGCGCGCAAGTTCCGCGGCGCTGCGATGGCTCAGGTAGCCGCCGTGGAGGCCGACTTCGAAACCGCGCTCGATGAGGAGCTTCGTCATGGCCGCGACGGTCATGCGGCGGCCCTCGAACTCGACGGGATCGCCAAACGTGTACAGCGCGTCGTACTCGTGGCGCTCGGAGGGCGCTGGTGGGCAGAAGTAGAAGCTCGAGCGGAAGCCGCGCCGCGACTCCTGCTCGACCCAGCGGTCGAAGTTCGAGTATGGATCTCCGCTCGATCCAGGGTGGCCGAGGGCGCGGAGCATGGCAGCGACGCCGCCGCGAAACGCGTACGAGCCCGGACCCCGCGCCTGCCTGAGCAGCCGCCACGCGGCGGGGAGCGAGTAGAGCGCGACGTCGTCCACGTCGTGGGTGAGTGCCGCGGCGAAGCACGCGCCGTTCTTCCAGCGCGGCACGGGCTCGAATCGGACGCCGCGCCGCGCCGCCCACTCCGCAACGCGGCGCGCGAGCTGGCTCGCCCAGATGTTGACCAGGGGCTGGTCGAGCACTCCGAGCGCGTGCATGCGCGAGTAGAAGCCGCTGAAGCACTCCCACTGGTCGCGCCGCGCCGTCGCGAACTCCTCCTCGCGCGAGAGCATGAACCAGGCGGCGCGCAGCCAGGCTTCCGGGAGCACTCGCGGATCCGCTGCCGGCTCGATTGCACCGCGCGGGCAGGGCAGCGGCGCGCCGTCGAAGCTCGCGAGCGCGAGACTTTCCGGATCCCACGCGCCCCATTCGCCCGCCGCCACCACCGCCGCGGCGTCGGCCGGCGCGCGCGCGGGGAGGCCGGCGAACACCACCGCCTCGTTCTCCGCGATGCCGTCGCGCGATGCGGTCGCGCGCCACGGCAGATCGAGCAGCCGCGCGAGCGTCTCGAGGGTGTAGCGCACCGGCGGGCTCTCCCACGCGCGCGGTTCGAAGCACAGGCAGACTCTCATCGCGCTGCCGCGCCTGCTGCCATGTCGAGCCCCAACATCCCGCGGTAGGCCCTGAGCAGCCTCTCTCCCACAACTTTCGTGTCGTGATGGCGTCGCACGAACTTGGCGCCCTGCTCTCCGAGCGCCGCGCGCCGCGCGGGATCGCGCACCAGCTCGCGCAGCACGCCCGCGATGGTGCCGGGCTCTGCGCTCACCACCGGGCAGTCGGGCAGCGTGGCGCGGAAATCCTCGCGAATGCAGCTGACCACCGCGCGGCGCTCGCTCATGCCTTCCATCGCGAGCAGGCCGTACCAGCCCATCATGAGCTGGTCCACCAGGATGTCGCAGCCCGCCAGGAACTCGGGCATGGAGGCCCACGGGCGCCGGTCGATCAGCCGCAGCTCGAGCTTCGGGAACTCGCGCCGGAGCGATTCCACCGCCGCCTCGACGTGGCGCGTGCCCTTGATCAGGCGGTTGGTGGGCGCGTGCGCGACCACTACCGGTTCGCGCACGCCGTCGCGGCGGTCGAAGTCGGGCAGCGGATGATCGCGCCCGGCGCGCTCCCAGCGTTCGGCTTCGATCGCCAGCGGCAGGTGGACGCCGCGCGGCACCGACTCGCCGAGATCGAGCGTGGAGTAGAACACGCGGTCCGCGTACTTCGCGGCCAGCGCGAGCACGCGCTCCTGCTCGCGCGGCACGCAAAAGGGCTCGCACTCGGTGCAGGTCGCGAGGCGGTGCGTCGCGAGCATGTGCGCGCGGCTCCGCACCTCACAGCCGTGGAAGTGGAAGGCGACGCGCTTGCCCATCGCCCGCAACAGCGGAAGGTCGCGCTGGCGCAGCCACTGCGAGAACGGCGACGGCCTGCTGGCGGCGAAGAATGGCGTTCCGAAGAACGAAGTGCCGAAGTGGAAGTGGTAAACGTCGAATTGGAATCCCCAGCGCAGGAACGCGCCGAGCATCGCCGCCGCCTTCCCGGCCGTCGTGCGGTGGCGGTCCAGCTCGACGATGAAGTCGGGCCGCCGCCCGTCCCAGTCCACGCGGTAGGCGAGCGAGTGCGCGTCGCACCCGTTCTCGGCCAGGCCGCGCGCCAGCATCATGCCCTGCCCCGCGATCTCGTAGCAGCCGTGCAGCACGCGCAGCGGCCGGCCCCGATATTCGGCGAGCGCGCTCACCCGAGCGGGTACTCCCCGGGCTTCACGATCCGCCGCAGCGCCCCGCGCAACAGCCACCACGCGCCCTTGAGGCTGGGATGGCGCGCGATCTTCACGCCCTGGCTCAGCCACTCGTCCCACATCGAGCCACTTGCGAGCTGAAAGCGGCGCGGCGCGTGGAGCAGCGCGTGCCGGAGGCCCGATTCGTCGGCCGGGCGCTCGCCCTCGAACACGTTGCGCGCGAGCGCCAACTCGCCGACCCGATGCGCGTCGGGGCCAGCCAGCTCCGGCATCCCACGCCGGAGCGCCAGCTCCGCGGCGCGGATGTTGTCGGCGCGCGGCGTACGGCTGTTGTGGGTCTCGATCAGGTCCACCTTCGCGAGCAGCGACTCGTCGAGCCGGTGCCAGCGGTAGGGATGCGGCAGCAGCGTCAGTCCGCCCTGCTCGTGGATGGCGTCGCACAGCTTCAGCGCCGAAAGCTCGTGCAGCTCGCTCTTGAGAAAGAGCCCGATGATGTCGCCCTGATCGGACGCGTACTCGGCGGCGAGGATGACGTGCAGCTTCAAGCCCGCGGCCGCGGCGCGGCAGTCCACCGCACCCTGCCAGGTGCCGTGGTCGGTGACCGCGAGCACGTCGATGCCCAGCTCGGCCGCGCGCTCGACCAGCCAGCGCGGCTCGGTGAAGGAGTCGAACGAGTGGCGCGTGTGACAGTGCTGGACCAGCGTCCAATGGCTCATCGCATCGCCCGGTGCTCGCGCCACGCCCCGGGCGTGGAGCGCAGCCACTGCGCGACCTCGTAGCAGATCGGCAGCGGATCGCTCGCGCGGTAGCTGTGAGCGACCGCCGGCGAGAGCGCGTCGAGCAGCACGGCGGGCAGGCTCTTGGGATGAAAGAGTCCGTGCCAGAGGTCGCCGCCCAGCGGCCACGAGAAGCGCACCGCGCGCGGCGGGGCTGCCGGCGCCAGCGCGCGGCCTTCGAGCAGCGCGACGAGATCGCCGGGGAAATCCACCCCCGCGGCGAGCGCCACGTCGTGCGAGCCCCAGAACTTGGCGTTGATCTCCATCAGCGCGAGCGGGCCCGAGTCGAGCCGCCCTTTGAACTCCACCATCGCCACGCCGTGCCACTGGAGCGCACCGAGCAGCGCCTTGCCCGCGCGCTCCAGCTCGGGCGCATGGGTCACGCTCTCGGCGCAAGCGCTGGTGCCGCCCGACGGCGGCCATTCGCGCACGCGCCGGTGCATCAGCGAGCGCTGGAGCACGCCATGCCAGTAGAGCGCGCTGAAGCCCCAGCCCTCGCCGGTGATGTATTCCTGCGCCAGCACCGCCCCGCCCGCGAGCGCGCGTACCTCTTCGTACGCGCGCGCGAGCTGGTCCTCGCCTCGCACGTAGCGCACCGCTTTCACGCCCTCCTCGCGCGCCGACTTGAGCACCAGCGGCGCGCCGAGCTCGGCCCAGGCTGCGCTCGCAGACGCCGGGGAATCCACCCGCCGCTCGCGCGGGGTCGCGACCCCGACGCTGCGCGCCAGCCCGGCCGTGCGCTCCTTGTCGTTCGCGAGCGCCAGCGAATCGCGCGGCGGAAGAGCGAGCCGCAGCCCCGGCGGCAGTGCATCGCGCAGGCGATCGGCCGCTGCAACCGCGCCGTTGCCGACCGGAAGCAGGCTCACCGGCGCGAGCGACGTCGCGATTTCGAGCAGGCGCGCGTCGTAGGCCGCGAACGAAGCCGCGGGCGCACGATGCGAGCGCCTCACCGCCCGGGAGTGCGCCGCGGGCGCCCTGCCCGACTGCACGACGACGTGGACCTCGTGCCCCCGCCGAGCCAGCGCCCGCGCGATGCCGAGCGTGTGCTTGAACTCCCCGTCGGTGACCAGCACCCGGCCCGGCGGCGGGGCGCTCTCGGAGGGCGAGGACATGGGGCGCAGTCTACGTCAGGGCGCCGGGCCCCGCGAAGAAGCCCGGCGCTCGCGCCTCGCCGACCGTGCTTCGTCTCAGGCCGCGATCGCCTTCGGCATCACGATGCCGGTCTTCCACTGTTCGTAGAGCCGCCAGGCCGCCGCCGGCATCGTGCCCTTCAACTCGTGGCCGTCCACGGAGACCGTGACCTTGACCGCGCTCCCGATCATGACCCTGCCGCGATTCTCGATCTCCACCGACTCGCGCGTTCCGATCACGACGTCGTGGCCGGTCACCTCGACGAAGATGGCGTCGTCGCCCGTGAGCTTCGCCTTCCACACCGAACGGTGAAGACCGTCCACCGCGATCTGGATCACGCCTGACGTTTCCTTCGGCCTGGCGTTCCGCACGGCGTCGACGGCCTGGTCGAGCTGCTGGAGTTCGGCGTCGGACGGCTGCTCGAGGAAGGCGCTCGCGTAGCGCCGGTAGCTGCCGATGCGCCCGGCACCCCACACCAGCTGCGTCACGCCGAGGACGGCCCAGTGCGCCGAGGCGCCGCCGCCCTGGGTGACCGCGAGCACGGTGAACACCAGGTTGTAGGCGCCGACCATGAGCAGCGTGACGCCGTCCACGATGATCCCGGCCGGGCGCGGCGCCACGATGTTCCAGACGCCGGTGCCGACCAGCACGAGCCCCAGGGCCGAGAGCACCCAGATCGAGGGAGCGACCATTCCGAGCACGAGCGCGATCGCGCCGAACAGGATGCTCCAGATGCCTGCGGTCTTGAGGCTCTTCAGGACGGTGCGGTAGTCGGCGGTCTTCTGCAGCTTGATAGCCAGGTTCGAGGGTTCCACGGCGGGCTCCTTTCGTCCGTGAGTTTTCGGCCTGAGCGCGGGCGTTCTGAAGTTCGACGCCCGTGTCGCGCTCAGAGCCGCGCAAGAAGGCACGAGGCAGAAAGCCCCGGCCCCAGCGCAGGCAGCCGTTGACGGCGGGTTCTCCGACCGGAATACTCTGGCGTGGTTCCCCGACCGCGTGCGATCGTGCGCGGCGGGCGGGGCCTGTCTCGAGGGCCGCTCCGTGAAAAGCGCCGCCGCATACATGCTGGCCGCCGTCGTGCTTGTCTCCGCACCGGCGCCACGCCCCGCGACTGCGTCGCCCGCCACACAGCAGATCGCCAACCACATCATCGCGACGTACCTGTCGTCCTACAGCGCGAGCGATCCGCGGGCGCCGTATCTATACGTGCGGGAGTCGCCGCTCTCGGCCGGTGATTCGCTGAGCTACGGGGATCCGCTCGCCCCGTTCCGTTTCGACGTGACGCCGGGCGATTATCTGGCTTGGGTCGACGACGGTTCGGGCGCGAGATTCTCGCACCCGTCCCGAATCCTGATCGCACGCGTTGCGGATACAACGGTCGCGATCACGCAGGAACTCGCCACCGAAGCGCCGGTCTCGCTCAACGGGGCGCTCTTGTGGTCGGACCCGAGCGACGCGGTCGGGCCCGAACGATATTTCCCAGACATCACGTTCCTCGATGTCCCGGACCCGGATGCCGGCTCCGAGCCAGCGCCTCGGTGGCGCTCCTTCGCCGACAACGGGGCAAACATGTCCGCGCTGATCCTATATGGCAATTCCGAAGAATCGAACGCGAGCGCCACCAAAGGGCAGATCAATGTCATTCTCGACCACATCGGGGTCCCCGGAGGGAATCGCCTGACCAAGGACTTTCCGAGCGGAGCCGAGCCCACCGACTCCGACCTAAAGACAGCGGTCGTCACGCAGGCCGCAGTGGGAGCCGGGCCCGAGTTCGTGCTGGCCTTGTTAGCGCACGGCTACCGGGCCCGCCCCGGACGTAACGGTGGCATTGCGGTCAATGGAAGCCGTGCCCGCTTCGAGTACGACGAGATCCTCAAGCTCCTGTGCGAGGGCGTGCGGGGCTCGAACAAGAAGAAGGTTCTGATCATTCTCGAGAGCTGCCACGCGGGACTCTCGATCGAGGCTCTTAATCGCCTCAAGTGCAAGGATTGCGAGGACATCGAGATCGGGATCGCCGCAGCCTGCCGATCGACGGAGGTGTCCCACCCCTCGGATCGGCTCCCGGACGGCAGCGTGCCCTGGGACTTCCCGGAAGAACTGCGGGGCGCGAGTGCGGATTGGGGCGCGGCCGTGAACCTGTTGGAGGCTGCGCAAGCGGCCCTCACAACCGCGTCCCCCAACATGGACCGCGCCGACCAGCATCCGGTGTGGGGAAAGCGAAAGTTCCTTCCCGAGACTCCCATCGCGAACGTCCAGAACCCCGCCGCCGCGCCGCACCCTGCACCCGGCGACACCGTCCATGTGGCGGGAATCGTCACGGCGTTCGATCTCTTTCCTTCCAGCTACGGGTTCTACCTTCAGAACTCGAACGGGCAACAGTGGTCGGGGCTCAAGATCGCGACCGACGGCGACAACACCCGGGTTTCGAAAGGTCTGGCCGTGGGCGACAGCGTTTGCGTGGTCGGGCGCGTGGGCGAGTTCGCGGCCGAGACCCTGCTGCAGGGCCCCGACCTGATCTTCTCTACCAACGACCTGATCGTCGAAAAGATCGTCGCGGGTCCCACGCTGCCCCGGTTCCACTACGCGACGACATCCGAGCTGGAATGGCGGCCCGGGATTTCGGCGACGACCGCGGAGCCATGGGAGGGATCGCTGGTCGCGATCCGCGGACCGCTCCGCCTCGAGCGCCGGTCGGTGCCCGGTGCCGCCAGCCCCGGCCTGCCGATCAATCTGGCCTCGGGCACCGGGTCGTTTCTCTGTATCTACTCGACCCAAGACAGTGTGGCTCTGCCGACCGACACGCTCCTAGTCGACCTCAGCTCGCTCGCGGGCATGATCCCTCCAGCGATCGGGACCGTGATCGACTCGGTGCGCGGCGTACTCGGCCAGGGCACATCCAACGGCATCAACTCGTACCGGGTTCAGCCCCGGGGCGAGAGCGACCTGTTCGTGACCGCCCCGCCCAACCTGGTAGACGGCTATCCGGTCGGCGACAGCCTGCTGCGGCTGGTGTTCGATCGCGACGTCGATGCCGCGAGCGCCGAAGACCCGGCTCACTACGCGCTGGGCTCGGGGATAGACGGATCCACTGTGGATGGCGCGACGGTGGTCGGGGGCACCGGCAGAATCGTGGAGCTGAGCATCACGAGCGTGCGAAGCACCGGCGACCAAGAGGTCATCAGCGCGGCGGACGTGGGGGCGGCCGCCTGCCCGACCTGCCTCATGTCCCCCCAGCAGGCCCGGAGCTTCATCCAGGGCGTGCTCACCATCGCCGACGTTCAGTCGCCGGATCCCCTCTATCTGGGCCCCGCCTGCGAAGACCGTTCGCGGTTCGCGGGGCCGGGCGACCAGCCGGGCATTCGGGTCACGATTCGTGGCGTCTCCTCCGCTGGATTCGGAAGCCTCGAGTACCTGGAAGACGGTTTGGGCGCGGTGCGCGGCGGAATTTCATTGCTCGCCCCCATCCAGCCGACCACCGAGGAGCACCGGTATCTGATCGCCGCGGCCATCCAGGAGTTGGGCGGGGAAACCGGCGTCGTGAACACCGCCTACATGAGGGACGACGGCCCGGACGCACTCTCCGACGCCGACACTCTGTCGGTCGCTACCGCGGCGGACTCCGGCTGCGACAGCACCGCGTCGCGCTTCACCGCCGAGGACTACGAAGGCAAGCGCGTCACGCTCTCGGGCGTCCGCGTGTCCGCGGACGCCGCACCCGGCGAGGCGTTCGTGGTCGTCGACACGGCGCCCGGTTCCGGCGACAGCTTGCGGATCGACAACGCGGGAACCTACTCGTACGACCCGGCCGCCGGAGATCTGCTTGATGTGACGGGAATTCTGCGGCGAGCTTCCGGCCGATTCGTCCTCAGCCCGCGGTCGAACGCGGACATCGCCGTGATTGGATACGTCGGCGTCCAATCCGCCGATCCGCCCCGGGTCAGGCTGATCGTGCATCCCAATCCCGCGCGCAGTCTCCGCGTGTCGTTCGATCTACCCAGCCCGGGCACGGGGGATCTCGCCGTCTTCGATCTCGCCGGACGCCGGATTGCGACCCTGGCGCAGGACAGCTTCGACGCGGGCCGTCACTCCTACCTGTGGGACGGCCGAAGCGGCTCGGGCGCGAATGCGCGGGCCGGGGTCTACCTGGTTCGCCTCAGGTTCGGCGGTCGGAACTACGTGCGGACTGCGATAAAGCTCGAGTAGCAGCCGCCCGGCGCGCCAGCGCGGTGAGCGCCACGCCAGGTCGCCCCGGACTCACCCAGCGCACAGCGGGCCGCGGCGGCCGGGGCTCCGCCCTTCCGGCGCATTCCCCCCGCCACACCTCGACCTCGATCGCGCGGTAGGTGATGGTGTGGCGGATGCGATGCGGCGTCCGTTCGAGCCGCGCGCGCACGCCGAGGCGCCTCAGCTCGGCGGCGAGCCTCGGCGCCGCGTCCTCGCCGTCCGCCAGCTCCACCCCCGGCGGCTCCCACAGCCCGTCGAGCAGCGCGCCGTCGCGCCGCACCATCAGCAGCCGGCCGCGGCGCGCGATCAGCGCGACCGCGCGGCGCACGGTTTCGGTGGCGCGGCGCGCCGGCACCGGCGGAAACTCGGCGACGCGATCCATCGAGCGCGCCCGGCACCAGCGCGCGAGCGGGCAGATCTCGCAGCGCGGCGCGCGTGGCAGGCACACGGTGGCCCCCAGCTCCATCAGCGCCTGGTTCCAGTCGCCGGGCGCGCGCCGCGGAACGAGCGCCGCGGCGATGCGCCACAGCGTCCGCGACCCGCGCGGCTCGCGCGCCGATGCCCGAACCGCGAGCAGCCGCGCGAGCACCCGCGCCACATTGCCGTCAAGCACCGGCAGCGGCCGGTCGAAACAAATGGAGAGCACCGCGCCGGTCGTGTAGGGGCCGACGCCCGGCAGTCGGCCGAAGGCTTCCGGGTCGTCGGGCACACGGCCGCCGTGCTCGCGCATCACGACGCGGGCCGCCGCGTGGAGGTGGCGGGCGCGACGGTAGTAGCCGAGTCCCGACCACGCGGCGAGCACCGCCTCGGGACGCGCGCGAGCCAGCGACTCGAGGCTGGGGAAGCGCTCGAGGAAGGCCATATAATAGGGACGCGCCGTGGCGACCTGCGTCTGCTGGAGCATCACCTCGGAGACCCAGATCGGGTAGGGGTCGCGGGTTTCGCGCCACGGCATCGGCCGCCGATGCCGGCGGTACCACGCCCCGAGAGCGCGGTGGAGCACCGCGGGCGCCACATGGAGACTCGCGGCTTCGAGGAGTTCTCGCGACATGCCTGCTCCCGAAAACATACGCGCCGACTTCGTGCGGAGCGTCAATCGCCCGGAGTCGGCCATCGAGTTGGCGCGCGTGGCGCTGCTGGTCGCCGCCGAGTCCGATCTCAACGTGGACATCGACGGCGAGCTGCGACAGATCGAAGCCTGGGCCGACGAGCTCCGCAGCCGCATCGAGCCCGACTGGAACAATCTCCAAAAGCTGGCGCGGCTGCGCGCCTTCGTGTTCGAGGAGCTCGGCTTCCGCGGCGACCGCCGAGACTACTACAGCCCGAACAATTCCCTGCTGCACGAAGTCATCCAGCGCCGCCGCGGCGTGCCGCTCACGCTGGCCATCGTGTTCATGGAGCTGGGCTGGCGGATCGGCATGCCGTTCGAAGGCGTGGGATTCCCCGGCCACTTCCTGGTGCGGCTCGCGGGCGAGCCACGCGACCTGTTGCTCGATCCCTACAAGCGCGGCATGTCGGTGCACGAGGAGGACTGCCGCCAGATGCTGCTCGAGGCGACCGGCGGCCGCGTGAGCTTCGACGCCCGCCTCACGGCCTCGGTGGGCAAGCGCGACATGATCGTGCGGTTGCTCCACAACCTGAAGGGCGCCTATCTCCGGGCGGGCGAGGACGCGAGCGCGCTCGGCGCGGTCGAGCGGCTGCTGCTGCTTTCGCCAGGCGACCCCGACGAGATCCGCGATCGCGGGTTGTTGCTGTTCCGGCTGCGGCAGTACGCACCGGCGCTGGATTCGCTCAGGGCGTATCTCGAGGCCGCGCCCGACGCGCCGGATCGCGAGACGGTCGAGGGGCACGTCGCGGCGCTACGGGAGATGATCTCGAGCCTGAACTGATCGGGAAGGGCGCCGCTCGTCAGCCGGGGAGCGAGTCCGCCTTCCTCAACAGCTCCTCGTAGAGCTCCACGATCTCCGGCCGCTCCAAGCCGGCTGACAGCTCGCGAATGCGAGACCCGAGATATTGCCGATCGAGTTTTTTCGACTGGCGAAGAATGAGTCCCTCGACGTCGACGGCATCCTGCCGGCGCTCGGATGCCAGCTTGTGGATGATGAGGTCCTCGGGCGAGCAGAGCCGAACCTCTTTGCCCGCCACGTTGGCCGCAATCGCCCGTCGCAACGCAGCCGACTCGTAGGGGAGCGCGGCGATGATCAGGTCCACGGGGACCCCGGTGCGGGTCTGGAACTGGATGAGATGGTTTCGCCTCGCGGAAGCGAGGGCGTCGAGCCCGCTGAGATCGAACCTCTCCCCAAGCCTCCGAACCAGATCTTCGAGCTCCTGGTCGGGGACTTCGATGGTGACGTCGAGATCCTTCGTGAAACGCTCGACTCCCCAGAAGAGGTTCGCGAATCCCCCGATGATCATGTACGGGATTCGCCGATCGTCGAGAAACGAAGTCACCTCGACGAGCGCAGCCTCCAGCTTCGTCATGGGCTCAGGCGGGCCCGCGCCAGCGCCCGCTTCATGCGCACGATTTCATCGAAGCGCTCTGCTCGCGAGCGGGCGGGATCCTGATCCGGCGCGTAGAGGGCGGCCAGCTCCCAGGCTTCGGAGAGCCAGGCGAGGGCGCGAGAGAAGTCCGCTGGCTGATCGCGAAGCCGCTGAGCCTCCTCGAGGTTGGAGCGCTTCAGCGCTTCGATGTGTTCACGCCAGGCTTGAGCCATCGGACTCCCTAGGACCGGGTGTTTCCGCGGGCAGTCTATCATGGCACGGGTGGCCGGAAGCGGGCCGGCGCGCGGAGCGCGGGTCAGGCCGTAATGCGGCCCCGGACGATGTGCGCGCACGGCAGCATCCCGGCGCGATGCAGAGTCCGCCGTGAGGCGAGATTGTCTTTGTGGCACCGTGCGGAGGGAACGCACCCCCGCTCGTAGCAGAGCCGCTTCAGCTCCTGTACGAGATAGCTGCCGTAGCCCCGCCGCTGATACGGCACTGCCACTTCCATATACACGTCGCCGTACGGCGGGTTGTAGTGGTACATGAGCCCGCCGGTGGCAACGACCTGGCGATCAACCTCCAGCCCCCACTCCCCGACCGGTTCCCGGGTGTGCGGCAACATGGTCGGCAGGTCGGCATCGGTCACGGGCCGAAGCATCACGCCGGTCAGCGCATGGTTCGTGGTGCCCCCGTCCGCAAACAGAATGGTCTCGCTCTCCAGCTCCGTGGCACAGTCGAAGAGCATCAGCGAGAGCAGGTGATCGTTGGTCTGGGCCTCGACCCAGCGGGTTTCGGCGACCGTCGCGAGTTCGCGAAACAGCGGCATCGCCTCCCGCCGAAACGCGGGGAGTAGGTAGAACTCCTTGATGGTTTCCCTCGGCCCACCCGGATTGCCCGTGACCGACCCGTACCCGACGTTTCGGCCCTCCGTCCGCAAGAGATACGAATCGGTGAAGCCCCGTGCGTGATAGGAGTCGTGCACGATCTGGCAACCCATTTCGCGGCGATATTCTTCCCGGAGCGCCAGGATTGCGTCGACCGGCACCCGGATGACTTCGACAGGCGGGATGGCGGTCACCTCAACGCTCCGGCTTGAACACCTCGGACGCCGCGTCCTTGAGATTGGGCGTCTTCTGCTGGCTCCCGGTCCACGCGCAGGTCATGACCACGCCGCAGCGCGGGCATTCCATGTGCGCGGCCTTGCCTTCCTCGGCGGTGGGCATCCAGCGGTCCATCTTGGTCTGACAGCCCGGCGAGTAGCACAGGTAGACGCACAGCGGCATCGTGTCACTCCGTGATGTTGGTCGCCGGTATCGCCCGCTTCCTTTACGGTTGGGCGATCGCGGCTGGCAAGTTGTCAAACGTCAGCTCGTGAAGCGTTAGTCCCGGCGATTCGGGCGAGAGCTTGATCACGTGGCTGCCGTACCCGCTCGCGACGTTGTAGAGCCGCGGCTCGGTCACGATCACGTAGGACGCGCCCCGCGCGTCGAGCGTCGCGTCCTCGCCGAGCGCGAACGCCGGCAGCCAGGCGTCGTCGCGCAGGACCCAGAGCTTCGCGGATCCATCACGGGGCGGGCTGGCCACGACGCCCACGCGTCTGAGACCCCACTTGCCGGAATCATAGCGGATCGCCAGGAAGTTCGCCGCGCCCCCGCGCGCGGCTGTTAGACCTTCCGCGCCCAGCGTCCAACGTCCCACCGGATAGGGCGTAAACGCATCGCCTTCCTGATCGAACCTGAAGGGCGCAACGAATGTTTGAGGTGTGCCCGGCTTCACCGTCGCGAGTGGGCCGCGCAGCGCGAGACGCACGAGGCCAGGCTGGCGCACGCCGAGGTAGAGACCGAGGCATTCGAAGAACGTATCGGGGTCGATGGGCCCCGCGCGATACTCGGTCGGAAACCCGACATCGGGCCTCAACCGGCGAAGCTCGCGGCGGATGGCCGCCTCGGCCAAGCTCAGGCTCTGCGGGCTCGCATCCCAGACTCGAGCCACGATCGAGTCTCTAGCATCCATGATGAGGAAATCTGGAGCTCCGGGCTCGCGAATTTGCCCCGAAGTTGCAAATGCGACGCCTGAGCGAGATGTGGCCGCGTCCCAAGAACCTGGGGCTCGGATTGTTCGCCCGGGATCGCGTGCGATCGGAAACGTGAGCCCAACCCGCTGTGCGAAGTGGGCGAGCACGCTCGTGTCGGCCGCGAAGCTGAACTGCGGATGGTGAACGCCGATCACTCTCACGCCGTACCGCGAGTACGCCTTGTGCCAGGCCTCGACGCGCCGCAGCAATTCGGGGCTGAGGGGATATGTGTCGCTGAAGGTCACGAGAACGGTGAGGCGACCATGAATCGAAACGGGCTCGATCGGTCTCCCGTTCAGCCATCCGGACGCGAGCCCCAGAGGAGGAACCCAGTAACGCTCTGGGCGAGGGCGCATTGGAATTTCAACTCTCGTGGAGGGCGGCACCAGCGCCTCGAGCAGTCGAGGCCCGATGTCGGCCAGCAGCGGCCACAGCACCACGACCGCAAGCCCGACCGTCGCCGCCAGAACGAAGTGATGCCGCTGCACGCGCACGGTGGCCCAGTATAGCGCCTCGCCCGCCGCTCGCTGTGCTAGACTGCGCGGCCGCAACGCGCGGGCCGCCGGGGTTTCCATTTCGGGCCCGCGGCCATTCACGAACCACCATCCGCCGCCGCTCTCGCGGCAGGGAGCTCGCACCCCATGCTGAGACGGATCTCGACTCTCATCGCGATCGGAGCATTCGCGGCGGCGCTCGCCGGGTGCTCCGGCTCGAAGACGAAGGCGCCCGAGGGGCAGAGCCCGACCGCCGCCTTCAAGATCGGCGTCATGACCGGCACCGTGTCGCAGGGCGAGGAAGACTTCCGCGCCGGCCAGCAGGTCGAAGCGAAGTATCCGGGCCGCGTCAAGCACGTGACCTATCCCGACAACTTCTCGACCGAGCTCGAGACCGTCATCGCCCAGCTCACCGGACTCGCCGCCGATCCGCAGGTCAAGGTCATCATCGTGGGCCAGGCGATTCCCGGATCGGTGACGGCGGCGCGCAAGATCCGCGAGCAGCGCCCCGACATCCTGATCGGGTTCGTGGGCCCGCACGAGGACCCCGACGTGGTGAACGAAGCGTGCGACCTCGCGATCCAGCCCGACCAGTACGCGCGCGGCGTCACCATCATCGAGACCGCGCGGCAGATGGGCGCCACGAACTTCGTCCACTATTCGTTCCCGCGCCACATGTCGCAGATGCTGCTCGCCGAGCGGCGCGACATCATGAAGCAGGAGTGCGACAAGCGCGGCATGAAGTTCTACTTCGTCACGGCGCCCGATCCGACCGGCGAAGGCGGACTGCCGGCGGCGCAGCAGTTCATCCTCGAGGACATTCCGCGACAGCTCAAGCGGCTCGGCCCCGCGACCGCGTTCTACAGCACCAACGACGGCATGCAGGAGCCGATGATCAAGGCGATCCTCATGGCGAAGGCGGGCTACTTCGTGGAGCAGGACGTGCCCGCCCCCACCCAGGGCTACCCCGCCGCGCTCGGCATCTCGATCCCGCCCGACAAGGCGGGCGACATGGCGTGGATCAACGGCGAGAACAAGCGCCTGATCGCGGAGCAGGGCATGAGCGGCCACTTCGGCACCTGGACCCAGCCGGTGGACATGGTCTCGATTCGAGCGTTCGCGAATCTGCTGGTGGACGCGGTGGACAAGAAGGCCGACTTCCGCGACTCGACCACGGTGCAGAAGTACATCGAGGCCGAGGCCGGCGGCCCGGTCAAGCTCCGCAAGTACGATCCGCAGGGCAATCAGTGGCTGGTGGTGCTGGATCACGTGACCTACTGAGCGCTTCTGGCATGAATGTCTCATTCGGCGCGCCGTTGCAACTCGCCTGGGCCCGCATGGCGCGCATGCTGTTCCGGCCCTTCTCGCTCGAGAAGTGGCTGGTGCTGGGCTTCGCCGCGTTTCTCTCCGAGTACGGTTCGGGAACGCACTCCGGTGGGTGGAAGGGCCATCGCGGCGGGATCCCGGGCCGCGTCCTGCATCACGTGCACGATTTCGTCCTCCACCCGTTCTGGGCCGCGCTGATCGTCTGGGTGTGCATCGCGGCCGTCGCCCTCGCGATCCTCCTTCTGTGGATCAACGCGCGCGGCAAGTTCATCTTTCTCCACAACGTGCTGCACGAGCGCGCCGGCATCATCGAGCCCTGGAAACGCTTCAAGCGGCTCGGCAATTCGCTGTTCGGCTGGAGCCTGATCTACTGGCTCGTCATCGCCGTGGTCGCCGTCGTGATGTCCATCCCCTTCCTCGGGGCGCTCGTCACCGCGGTGCGGAGCGAGGAGTTCCGCCTGCCTGCGTTCGCGGTCCTGCTCGGCTACGTGCCGTTGATCGCCCTGCTCGTCATCGCCGCGTCGTACTTCTTCCTCTTCCTGCACAGCTTCGTGGTCCCCATCATGTACCAGCATGACCTGACCACGACGGCGGCCTGGGCGCGCTTCATGCCGTTGCTGCGCGCGCACGCCGGCAGCTTCATCCTCTACGGCCTGCTCGTGCTCGTGCTCTCGTTCGGCGTCGGCGTGGCCTGCGCGGTGGTGGGCTTCGCGACCTGCTGCGTGGGCTTCGTCCTGCTCATCCTTCCCTACGTCGGCGCGGTCATCATGCTGCCGGTCGAGGTGCTGTTCCGCGCGCTGGGGCCCGAGTTCCTCGCCCAGTTCGGCCCCGAGTGGAGCGTGTTCCCGGCGGCCGCGGGCACGCCCGCGACCCCTCCCGGGCCGGGAGGAGGGGCGGGCGAATGAGCGTGAACGCGGCCGCCCTGCGGGCGTTCACGGTTCGGCGCGATGCGCGATCCCTCATGGCGCGCCGGGCGGCGTGGGCGCTGTGCGGCGTCGCGCTCGTGGCGGCGGGGCTCGCGTTGCGCGCCTGGACGCCGGTGTCCGATCCGGCTCACGCGCTCTGCGCGCTGCGCCGCGTCGCGGGTGTGCCGTGCGCGACCTGCGGCCTCACGCGCGCGCTCGTCCTGCTCGCGCGAGGCGAGTGGCATGCGTCGTTCGCGCTTCACCCCATGGCGGTGGTACTCGCGGCGCAACTCGCCGCAGGCTGGCTCGTCTGGGGCGTGGCTCTCGCGCGGCGCTGGCGCGCGATGCCGGATCGCTGGCTGCCACACGCCGTCGCCGCCAACGCCGCCGCGTTGCTGCTGCTCTGGCTCGCGCGGCTCGCGACCGGCACGCTGCCGACCTAGCACCAGCCGCGCGCCCACGAGGCTCGCGCTTGCGCCCGCTCCCCCCCGCGGGCATCTTCCTCGCTCCATGTCCGGCCCGCCCGTCCTCGAGCTGCGCGACATCACCAAGGAATACGACGGCGTCCGCGTCCTGAAGGGTGTGTCGCTCACGGTGCGCCCCGGCACCATCCACGCGCTGGTGGGCGAGAACGGCGCGGGCAAGTCCACGCTCATGAACGTGCTGTTCGGCATGCCCGCGATCCGCGAGACCGGCGGCTACGGTGGGACGATCATGCTCGATGGCCGCGCGGTGAGCTTCCTGGCCCCGGTGGAAGCGATGGCGGCGGGGGTCGGCATGGTGCACCAGGAGTTCATGCTGATCCCGGGATTCACCATCGCAGAGAACATCAAGCTCAACCGCGAGCCCACCAAGCCGAACCTGATTTCGCGCATCGCCGGGCCGAAGCTCGAGACGCTGGACATCCCGACCATCCGCCGCGACGCGCGCGCGGCACTCGACCGCGTGGGGCTGGGGGTGGACGAGTGGCTGCCGATGGCTGACCTCCCGGTCGGGCACATGCAGTTCGTCGAGATCGCGCGCGAGGTGGACAAGAAGCGAGTGCGCCTCCTCATCTTCGACGAGCCCACCGCGGTGCTCACCGAAAGCGAGGCGACGCAGCTGCTGAGCGTGATGCGCTCGCTCGCGTCGGAGGGAATGGGCCTGCTGTTCATCACGCATCGTCTCGACGAGGTGCTTGCGATCGCCGACGAGATCACGGTTCTGCGCGATGGCGAGGTCGCGGGCCGGCTGGATCCGAAGCGCACCACCGTCGGCCACATCGCGGAGCTGATGGTGGGGCGGCCCGCGGCGGTCGTGAAGCACGGCGGCGCGGCCGCGAGCGCGGGTGGCGCGCCCGCGCTCGAGGTGAAGGACCTCGCGGTGGAGATGCCGGGCGAGCGGGTGCACAACGTCTCGTTCACGCTCGAGAAGGGCGAGGTGCTGGGGCTCGCCGGGCTCGCGGGCCAGGGCAAGATCGGGATCGCGAACGGGCTGATGGGCCTCTACCCCGCCCGCGGCACGGTGCTCAAGGCCGGACGCCCGCTCGCGCTCAACGATCCGCGCGCCGCGATCCGCGCCGGGCTCGCCTTCGTCTCTGAGGACCGCCGCGGCGTCGGCATCCTTCCCGACGAGAGCATCGAGCTCAACATCGCGCTCACCGCGCTCGAGGCGCAGAACCGGTTCCTCAGGCCGGGGCCGATCGGACCGCTGCGCCTGCTCGACGCGAAGGCCGCACGCCGCCACGCGCTCGAGATGATCCGCTCGCTCGACATCCGCTGCCTCGGGCCGCGCCAGCAGGTGCGCCGGCTCTCGGGCGGCAATCAGCAGAAGGTGTGCCTCGCGCGCGCCATGACGCTCGAGCCCGACACGCTGCTGGTCTCCGAGCCCACGCGCGGGATCGACGTGGGCGCCAAGGAGCGGGTGCTCGAAATCCTGCGGGGCCTGAACCGCGAGCGTGGCATGACGCTGCTCGTCACCTCCTCCGAGCTGGCCGAGCTGCGCGCCATCTGCGACCGCATCGCGATCGTGTACGGCGGAAGGATCGAGGCGGTGCTGCCGCCCGACGCGAGCGACGAGCGCTTTGGGCTCGCGATGGCGGGCGAGCTGCGCGCCGCGGAGGCATCGCGTGCCTGAGAGCGCTGCGCTCCGCGAGCGCGAAGGACGCGGCTCCGCGCGCGACGCCGCACGCGAGTACTTCCGCGAGATCGGCATCCCGCGCTTCCTGATCGGCGTCTTCCTGCTGCTGCTGTTCGGCGTGGCGTTCGCGACCCGCATGGATATCCCCGGGCTCGTCACCGACTGCCTGCTCCGCATCGGGCGCAACGGCATTCTGGTGCTCGCGCTGCTGCCGGCGATCCAGGGCGGCGTGGGGCTCAACTTCGGCCTTCCGCTCGGCATCATCTGCGGGCTGGTCGGGTGCGTGATTACGCTCGATCTTTCGATCGGCGGCTGGGGCGGCATGGCGCTCTCGGCGCTGATCGGGGTGCTGCTCGCCACGCCGGCGGGCATGGCGTACGGCTGGCTGCTCAATCGCACGCGCGGGCAGGAGATGATGGTCGGCACCTACCTCGGCTTCGCCGTGGTGTCGGGCATGAGCATCTTCTGGACGCTGGCCCCGTTCCACAATCCGCTGCTGGTGTGGGCGATTGCCGGCAAGGGCCTGCGCACCACGCTCACCATCACCGGCATGTGGGACCGGCTGCTCGACGACCTCGGGCGGTTCACGCTCGCGGGCGTCACCGTTCCGACCGGCACGCTCGCGCTGTTCGCGCTCGCCTGCCTGCTGGTCGGGCTCTTCTTTCGCACCCGCGCCGGGCTCACCATCAGCGCCGCGCGCAGCAACCCGCGCTTCGCGCTCGCGGCCGGAATCTCGGACCAGCGCACCCGCATCCAGGCCACCACCTTCTCCACCGTGCTTGCCGCGATCGGGATCGTGGTGTTCTGCCAGTCGTACGGGTTCGTCCAGCTCTACACCGCGCCGCTGCTGATGGCGTTTCCGGCCGTGGCCTGCCTGCTGATCGGGGGCGCGTCGGTGAGCCGCGCCACGCTGACGCACGTGGTCATCGGCACCGTCCTGTTCCAGTCCATCCTCACGGTGGCGCTGCCGGTGACGAGCCAGGTGGTGCGCGGCGACTTCTCGGAGACCGCGCGGCTCATCATCCAGAACGGCATGATCCTCTACGCCCTCACCCGGCGCGGGGAGCGCTGAGCGTGGGAGCCGTGCCGCCGACCCCGACCGCGTCGACGCGCCGCGGACTGCGCCACGCGCTCGGGCATGCCGCCGTGCCGCTGCTCTTCGCGCTGCTCTGCGTGCTCGGGATCTGGGCCGCTCACCTCGGCCCCGGGTTCCTGATCCGCGAGCTGCTCTCGCGCTTCGCGCGAAACGCGGTGCTCGTCACCTCGCTCCTGATCCCGATCCTGGCCGGGCTCGGGCTCAACTTCGGCATCGTGCTCGGCGCCATGGCCGGGCAGATCGCGGCGATCCTCGTCACCTACTGGCGGATCGGAGGCGTGGCGGGATTCGCGCTCGCCTGCCTGATCGCGGTGCCGCTCGCGGTGCTGTTCGGGCTCGGGACCGGCGCACTCTTCAATCGGTCGAAGGGCCGCGAGATGGTGACCGGCCTGATCGCCGGCTTCTTCGCGAACGGGCTCTACCAGCTCGTCTTCCTGTTCGCGATCGGCAGCCTGATCCCGTGGCACGACGCCTCGATGGTGCTGCCGCAGGGCTTCGGGCTGCGTAACACGGTGGATCTGGTGGGCATCCAGTACGCGCTCGACGACGTGATCAAGGTGAGCATCCCGATCGAGGGCTCGCCGGTGCGCGTGCCGCTGGTGACGTTCCTGTTCATCGCGCTGGTGTGCGCCTTCAACCTGTTCTTCCAGCGCACGCGGCTCGGTCAGGAGCTGCGCGCCATGGGCCAGGACCCCCACGTCGCCGCCACCGCCGGCATCCGCGTCGACCGGAACCGGGTGACGGCGACGGTGCTCTCCACCGTGTTCGCGGCGTGGGGCCAGCTCTTCTTCCTGCAGAACCTGGGCACGCTCAACACCTACAGCTCGCACGAGCAGGTCGGGATGTTCGCGATCGCGGCGCTGCTGGTGTCGGGTGCCACCGTCTCGCGCGCCACCGTGCCCCAGGCGCTGCTCGGCACGCTGCTGTTCCACACGCTGTTCGTGGTGTCGCCGCTCGCCGGCAAGGCGCTGCTGGGCGACGCCCAGATCGGCGAGTACTTCCGCGTGTTCGTAGCCTACGCGGTGATCACCGTGGCGCTCGTGCTCCACGCCTGGCAGAAGGGGCGGCGCGCGTAGGGCGGTGTGCGGCGTGACGGCCAGGTTGTATTCTGCGCCCTGCCTGCGCCACCCCCAACAGGAGGATTCTAACCTGACCTATTCATGAACGCGACGCTGGCGGTGTGTGAGCCGGTGCGGGTGGTGGCCGACGCGATCGAGAGGGTACCGCGAGCGGCTTCGCAGTGGCGAGGAGTATCGCAGCGCGAGGAACGGTGACCGGAGCCGGGCTGGGAGGAGCGTGGCGGGCAGGCTCCGCCCCGAAGCGTGACGGGAGGAGCACGGTGCGAACGGCGTGCGCGGACTCAGCCGGGAGTTGCCCCGCTCTGCAGGGCGAGGCGCTGCCAGCCCTCGCGGAACGGGAACGCCTGGGGCAGGCGCAGCACCAGGCGGCGCACCGAGGCGACGACCTGCACGCCGATCTTGAGCAACTCGAGGCGCAGGGTGGCGACCTGGGCGCGCGCCCAGGCGGTGCCGCGGGCGGCGAGGCGCAGCTCCTGCAGCAGCGCATAGGCCGCGGCCGCGAGCAGGACGCGCAGCTGGTTGGCGCGGAAGCGCGTGCAGCTGGTGCGGTCGATCGCGACGTCGAACAGCTCCTTGATGCGGTTCTCGAGCTCCCCGCGCAGGCAGTAGAGCCGCCGATAGATCCGGCGCGGCGAGCCCTTGAGGTTGGTGACCACGAAGCGCGGGTTGTCGCGCAGCTCGCGGCCCTCGAGCTGGACCACCTCGGCCTTGAGGATCACGCGGCGCGCGCGGTCCCAGGTGCCGGCACGGTAGGGGAGCTCGGCGTAGACGTGCTCGGTGCGGCCGGAGGCGAGGCTCATCATGCGCGCGGTCAGCATGTCGAGCGCGGCCCGGCGCTCCAGCACGTCGTTCCTGGGCAGGCCGACGACGTAGTCGACGCCCACCTCGTCGAGGAACGTGAACAGCTCGGGCTCGGCGAAGCCACCGTCGAGTCGGACCAGAATGCGCGTCTTCGGGAACCGTTCCTGCAGGCGACCGAGCAGGCGCTTGAGGATGGTGAGCGCGCCGCGCTGGGTGGGCGCGTTGCCGGGGCGCAGGATCGCGGCGCACAGGTACTGCTCGGGCTCGCGGTCGAAGGTCAGGAACGCCAGCAGCGGCAGGTAGCACCAGCTGCCGTAGAAGCCGTTGAAGAAGCTGAGTTGCTGGGCGCCGTGGGTGGCATCGTCGGTGGTGTCGAGGTCCACGGTGATGCGGCGCACCTTACGTCGGCGCCGCGCGTGGCGTGTGATCACCGCCTCGAACAGCGCCTCGCTCATCGCCAGCAGCTCACCGCGGGTGACGCCGTTCTCGAAGCGCGACAGCGTGGGCTGCGAGGCCAGCGCGTCGCCCGCGACCGGATCGCGCCCGAGCAGCAGCTTGTGCATCGGGTCGGCGGCGAGCCGCGCGGCATCGTTGGCGTCCTCGTAGCCGAGTGCGAGGCCGTAGATGCGCTGGGCGAGCAGGTCCTCGAGCCCGTGGCGAACCTTGCCGGCCGCCCGCTCGTCGTCGAGCGCCGTGGCGAGTCGCGCGATCAGGCCGAGCCGGCGATCGGCGGCCTTGAGCAGCACGGCGCCGCCGTCGGAGCTGGCGTGGGGGACGTCGAACCTGGCGGTGAGGGGCTTCCCGAAAAGATCCGGGAACAGCACACAGGGTGTCGTGGTAGAGTGGGGCACGCGAAGACCTCCGTCCGTGGAAGAGAGCTGCCTGAACACAGCCTTTCTACCACACGGAGGTCTTCGTGTTCCCTACCGATCGTGAATAATGCGGGCTAATGGCCGCGAACCGACACCCCGCGCCCCGCGTGTTCTCACGCATCGCGCGAGTCCTGCTCTGGTACTTCGCCGTGATGACCGTCACCGCGCTCGTGATTCCCATAGACGGATGCGCGGGTCCACTGCGCTTTGCGCCGCGCCAGTACTCGGTGTTCAAGCACGCCCTGTTCATACGGGGCAGCGGCACGGCCGCCAGTCTTCTGGACAGCACCGGGCGGCGGATTGACTTCAAGAATCTGCTGGCCGGTCAGCCAGCGCGGCCACAGCGGGAGCTTCAGGCAGCCATTGATACGATCAACCAGTCGATCGAGAGCGATGAGGGCGTGCCGCTCCGCCATCGGCTCAACTACGACTACGACGCGTATCTGCAAGGCCTCACGCAGGAGATGAAAGCGCAACTCTCCCCCGGGAAGAAGCGCCGCGTGCTGCTGTGGATCCACGGCGGCCGTAATCCGCTCGCGGGAGGGGCCGGGCGTACGCTCGAGATCCTGGACTCGCTCAAAGCGACCGATTACTACCCGATCTGTATCAACTGGGAGAGCGGCGACTTGGCCAGCGTCTGGGCCCACCTCAAATACAGCCGGCCCGCGAAGATCGGCTGGCCGACGCGGCTCTATCGGGCGGCCAAGGTGCCGTTTGTCCTCCTCTTCGACGTGGGCCGCGGCGTCGCGCGTGTGCCACTCGGCGTGTACGGCGATTTCTCGCGCGAGCTGACCGCGGTCTCGACCAATCGCCGGCTGCGGACCGGGTCCGTCGATAGCGTCCGTTTTTCTCGCGGGAGCATGCGAAGCGGCCCCGGCCGGTTTCTGCATCCGGTGTGGTGGCTCGTGACGCTGCCGACGCGCACCGCGTTCAGCCTGATCATCCACTCCGGCGGGCCGGGCGACTGGGAGAGCCTGCTCCACAGCACGCAGGGGATGTTCCAGACCGACGGCGACCTGCGCGCGACCGACGAGCCGCTCCAGTTCAGGGATGACTCCGGGGCGCTCTCGATGTTCTTGCATCGTTTTCATGCCACGATCGATTCCTTGAATGACAACCGACCCGAAGAGCAGAGGGTAGACGTCACGATCATCTGTCACAGCATGGGGGCGATCATCGCCACCGAATTACTGCGCCACCACCGAGAGCTTCCGGTCTCGAACATCGTGTACATGGCAGCGGCGTGCCGCGTGCACGACTTCTTCGACGTCATCCTGCCGTTCCTCGACAAACACCCGCACACCCGCTTCTTCAACCTCATGCTGCATCCGGTGAACGATCTGCGGGAGTCGTTCACGCCGATCCTGGGCGATGCCTTCTACCAGGGGAGCCTGCTCACCTGGATCGACGATTTCCTCGGAACCCAGGAGTCGCCGCTCGATCGCACCCTGGGTCGTTCAGAGAATGTGATGGCCGCAACCCGCCTGGTCGAAGGAAATATCCGCCCGCGCGTGATGTTCAAGACCTTCGGCGACGGAAGCAGCGCTGATTCGACGCGCTGGCGATTCGGAACGCCGACACGCCACGGTGACTTCAGCAAGCCGGCGCTGCATTTCTGGGAAGAGGAGTTCTGGACGCCCGCGGGCGGGGCGGCGATGGCATCGGACGGAGGCGAGGGATCACACCATCACTGAGAATGGTGTGCGGCCCGATAGCACATCGCCGTGGCGGGATCGAAGCAGACCATGTGCGCCTCGCGCAGACTCTTCGCCTCCGCGAGGGCCTTCGCCACCTCGTCCAGCGCAATTCGTGCCGCGCGCTCCTTCGGGAACCCGTACACGCCGGTGCTGATCGCGGGAAAGGCGATGGTCCCGACGCCGTGTTGCTCCGCGAGGGCGAGCGCGCTGCGGTAGCAGCGGCGCAGCAGCTCGTCCTCCCCCTCCGCACCGCCGCGCCAGACCGGGCCCACGGCATGAAGGATCCACTTCGCGGGCAGGTCGAAGCCGGGCGTGATGCGGGCCTCGCCGGTCGGGCAGCCGCCCAGCTTCCGCCGCGCCTCGAGCAGCCCCGGGCCCGCGGCGCGCTGGATGGCGCCGTCCACGCCGCCCCCGGGCAGCAGCGACTCGTTCGCCGCGTTGACGATCGCATCCACCTCGAGCCGAGTGATGTCGCCCTCCACGATGAGGATGTGCGGGTCGGGGCCCACGTCACCCTCCGGGCCGGGCTCGCGCCGCGCGCACCTGCTCGAGCATGAGGCGCGCGTCGGAGTCGCCGGGATGCGCGCGCAGCAGCGTGTCGAGCTGGGCCTCGGCCTCCGCGAGCCGCCCCTGCGACCGCCACACCGAGGCCAACACGTAGCGCGAGTCGAAGTTGTCGCGCCACAGCGCGAGCGCGCGCCGCGCCTCGCGCTCGGCGTCCGCACTGGCACCACGCTCGAGCAGGACCACCGCCCGCTTGGCGCCGACCGTGGCGCGGAACACCACCGCATCGGGATCGCGCTGGAGCGAGTCCGCGCGATCGAGCCCCGTCGCGACCGCGGCCCAGTCCGCGTGCCGCATCGCGTCGGTGGCCTCGAGCAGCGCGCGCATCGCGCCCGGGTCCACCAGCGCCACCTGTGGCGCGTGATCGGGCTGGTACTCGACGATGGCCGCGAGATCGAGCGAGGGCCGGCGGCTGTAGTCCTCGAACCGCACCCAGCGCAGCGTGCTGTCGCGGTACCACACCTGAAGCGCGCGATCGCCGAGGAAGGCGTACTCGGTCATGCGCGGGAGATTGTGCTGGCCCACCTTCGCACCGCTCGGCAGTGCGGGGAACCGCGACTGGAGCAGGCGCCGCGTGTCGCCCACCAGGCGCTGAACGCGCGTAAGCTTGGCGAAGTCGAGCAGCGCGCCGCTCTCCGGCGGCGCCCCGGTCACGTTCCTGGGCGGGCCCGGGCTCGCGGCGAAGAGTACCAGCCGTAGCGTAAGCATCGCGCCGGCGAGCGCGGGATGCGCGGCGCCGAGCAGGGCGGTGAGCGCCACGCCGAGGCCCATCGTGGCGAAGATGCCACGATAGGCGGACCAGTCGGGCCAGGTCGAGGCGAGCACGGCCGAGCCGGCCACGAACCACGCCGCGCCACCCAGCACCCACGGCAAGGCGGTGCGCAGCCGCGCGCGCGACGGCGCGTGCAGCGCGAAGCGCCCGACGCTCGCGAGCACGATCGCGGCGAACGTCGCGATCGCGAGCCACTCGTAGGGCGCGTGCGCGACCTGAAGGCTGAACGCGGCACGCAGGCCATTGGTGCGCGCCCACCACAGTCGGGCGAGCCATGACAACGCAGCCTCCGACGGGGCGGCGCGCGGCCACATCAGATGCGCCCGGGCGTGGACGACGGCGTACGCGACGCCCCACGAGGCGACCAGCGTCGCAATCGCGATCAACCATCGCACCCGCGCGCGGCGTTCGATCCCCTGCGGCAGCCACGCCAGCAGCAGTGCCGCGGGCGCGATCAGCTCCTTGCAGAGCAGCGATGCGAAGATCGCCGCCAGCGTCGTGGCCGGGCGCGCGGCCGTCGCCTCGTGGATGGCGAGCGCCGCGAACAGGATCGCGCCCAGATCCTGGAAATTGCTGGGCCACGCGATCAGCATGCGGGTGGATTCCATGACCAGCGGGAAGCTCGCGGCGAGTGCCGCGAGCGGGGCCCCGAGGCGCGAGCGCAGCGCGCGGTAGAGGACGATCGCGGTGAGCGCGAGCAGTGCCACGTGAAGTGCCGCGATCAGCACCGGCCGCGTCACCATGAGCGGCGCCAGAAGGCCGAAATAGACCTGGCGCGACAGCGGCCGCCAGTAGAACGCCGAGCCGTAGCCGTCGAAGAGCGGGAGCCCGCGCTGGAAGAAGGCGCGATGCAGGCAGTCGAAGTCATCCGCCACCGGCTCGCCGAGCGGCGCGCCCCACGAACGAATCACGAGCGGCACCAACGCGAGGACGCAGGCCCACGCCCACGGGTCGCGCCACAGCGGCGGCGCGGACGGGGCGGGCGCGGACCGGGCGGGCGCGCCCACAGCTCGGGGCTCGCGCGCGATTCGGGGCGGACGGCGTGGGCGGTCGATCATGGGGGCGGCGGGCGCCGGGGTGGCGGCGCGCTGCGCACGCTAGGCATCGGCGCGCGCGCCGTCAACGGCGGCCGGCGCGAGGTCGCGCAGCGCGCGAACCGGCGACAACGCCAGCCCCAGCGCCGCGACCAGCCCGACTCCCGCGGCCGCGAACAGCGTGGCGCGTGGACCGATGCTCTCGCCGAGCGCGCCGGCCGCGAGCGAGCCCACCAGCATGGCGGCGAGCCCGGCGAAGCGCAGGCTGGCGGTGACGCGACCCAGCATCGGGTCGGCCGTCATCCGTTGCGTCAGGCTCGCGAGATGGATCTCAAATGTGGTGTGCGCGCCGTCCCCCACCAGCTGCTGCGCGACGAGCAACCCCGCCCCGAGCCACGTGGCGCCGGGAGCCAGCGGCGTCAGCAGCCGCGCGACTCCCATGACCCCGAGGCTCATCACCATCGCGGGGCCGATCCCGAGCCGCCGCCCGGCCCGGCCCGCCAGCACGGCGCCCGCGAACGAGCTGGCGCCGCCGAACGCGAAGATCATGCCCAGCACGCCGGTGCCAAAGCCCAGCGTGCGCGCGCAGAACAGCACGTAGATGGCGGCGCCCATTCCGAACGAGAAATCGAGCGCCACCCGACAGCTCGCGAGCGCGCGCAGCACCGGATCGCGCCACACCACGCTGAGCCCCTCGACGACTGCGCGCCGCATCCCGACCCGCGCCGCCGTCGCGATTGGCGCGGGCTCGGGCGCGCGGATCGCGCCCACGAAGACGGCGGAGACGACGAAGGTGATCGCGTCGATCAGGATCGTGACCGGCCCGCCCACCCACTGCACCAGCCAGCCGCCGATCCCGAACGCCCCGGTCTCGGCGACCGCGGCGCTCGCCGCGAGCCGGCTGTTGGCCGCGACCACGCGCTCGCGCGAGACCAGCGTCGGCAGGTACGAGACGTACGCCACGTCGAATACGACGGTGAGCGCGCCGACCAGGAATCCCACCGCGTAGAGCTGCGGCATGTGGAGCACGCCCAGCAGCGCAGCCGCCGGAATGCTGGCGAGCAGCGCCGCGCGCGCGAGGTCGGCGGCGATCAGGAGCGGCCGGCGCCGCAGGCGGTCCACCCACGCGCCGGCGAAGAGACCGACCAGCAGCCCGGGCGCGATGTCGGCCGCGTTCTGGAGCGCCATCTGCATAGGCAGCGCGTGGAGGAAGAGCACCGCGGTGAAGGGCAGCGCGGCGCGCGTGATCATGGAGCCGAACACCGACACCGACTGCCCGGCCCAGAGGCGGGTGAAGTCCGGATCGCGGCTGAGCGCGGGGCGGGGCTGAGACGCCAGAGTCGTCACGTGCGAGCGGTCTCCGGAGCCGGCGTGGCGAGCGCGCGGAAAGCGGGCACCATAGCATGCGGTTCCCGCGTTAGGGGCGAACGACCCGCTTGTGGCGCGTCAGCCCCGCGCGTAAGCTTCCCGTCCTATCGGACGCGGAGACCTCCCACATGAACGATCCGACCATCCTGATCGACACCCACGGCCGCGTGGTGCGCGATCTCCGCATCTCGGTCACCGACCGCTGCAACCTGCGGTGCGTCTACTGCATGCCGGCCGAGGGCATGCCGTGGCTCCCCAAGCAGGACCTCCTGACCTACGAGGAGCTCTCGCGCTTCGCGGGCGTCTGTCTCGCGCTCGGCGTGCGCGGCATCCGGTTGACGGGCGGCGAGCCCACGGTGCGCGCCGACCTCGCGGTGCTGGTGCGGATGCTTAACGCCCTCGCGCCCGATCTCGATCTCTCGCTCACCACCAATGGCCTCAAGCTCGCGGCGATGGCGGAGGAGCTCAAGGCCGCGGGCCTGAAACGCGTGAACGTGAGTCTCGACACGCTCGACCCTGCGCGCTTCCACGCGCTGGCCCGCCGCGACCGCTTCCACGAGGTGATCGCGGGCCTCGAGGCCGCGCGGCGCGTGGGGTTCGCGCCGATCAAGATCAACGCGGTGCTGATGCGAGGCTTTAACCACGACGAGGCGGTGCCGCTCGCGCGCTGGGCGCGCGAGCAGGGCTTCGAGCTGCGCTTCATCGAGTGGATGCCGCTCGACTTCTCGCATACGTGGTCGCGAGAGAAGCTGGTGCCGGCGGACGAGATCCTGGCGGCGATCGACGCCGAGTTCCCGATCGAGCCCGCGGAGGGCGAGGATCCGAGCGCCCCGGCCACGGTCTATCGCTATCGTGACGGGCGCGGCCGCGTGGGCGTCATCGCGTCGGTGACGCGCCCCTTCTGCGGCCACTGCGACCGCATCCGGCTCACCGCCGACGGCCAGATCCGCACCTGTCTCTTCGCGCACGAGGAGTACGACTTCCGCCGCCTGATGCGCGGGGGCGGCGATAACGAGGCGATCGCCGCGCTGCTCCGCTCCGCGGTGTGGCGCAAGAAGCCGGGGCACCTCATCAACAGCCCTTACTTCGTGCAGCCCGAGCGCGGGATGAGCGCGATCGGAGGCTGAGCGCCGTGAGCGACCGGGAATAATTCGCGGGCCGTGCGGTCCACCGCCGCGGCGTCTGAAATCACCGTCCCCCGCCATGCTGTGCGCGTATCGCCCGCAACTTCTCGAGCATCTCGCGCGTGGCCGGGTACTCGGGAAAGACCACGCTCAGCGACTCGAGTGCCGCCTCCGCCCGCGCGACCTCGCCGCGCCCCGCCCAGATCGCGGCGAGCACGAGCCCCGCTTCCGGATTGCGCGCCGAAAGGGCCAGGGCGCGCGTCGCCTCGCGCTCGGCCGCCGCGACCGGCCCGAGCTGGAAGAGGCAGAACGCGCGCAGGCCGGCGAGGCCCCCCAGGAAGAAGCGCGTGCTGCGGTCGGTCTGAAGCGAATCGGCGTGATTCACCACGTTCATCGCCTCGCGGTAGTCGCCGCGGTTGAAGGTGTCGTAGGCCCGAAGCACTTCGTACATGGCTGCGGGCTCGAGCAGGGCCACCTGCGGGCTCAAGCCCTCCTGGCACTGGACCACGGTGGTGAGGGGGATGTCGGGCCGGAGCCTGTAGTCCTGGTACCTCAGCCAGCGCAGCGTGGTGTCGCGGTACCAGGCCTGCAGCGCCCGCGATCCTCCGAACGCATACACGCTCGAGCGGGGCATATTGACCTGGCCGACCAGTGCGCCCTTCGGCAGCGAGGGGTAGCGATGCCGGAGGACCTCGCGGGTCTCCCGCATCAACATCTGCAGGCGCGCGACCTTCACGAAATCGGTGAACGCGCCGCGCTCCTGCGGAAAGCCCGAGATGCCCTGCGGCGGTCCGGGACTGACCGCGATCGCCACCAGCCTGACGGAGAACATCATCGCGAGCAGCGCCGGATGCGCCGCATCGAGCAGGCCTGCGAGTGCGATGCCGAGGCCGATGCTCGCGAACAGCGAGCGCGCCGGCGCCCACAGCGGAAAGATCGCGGCCAGCGTGGCCGAGGCGAGCGCGAACCACCCGAGCCCCCCTAGCAACCAGCCGGCGTTCATCCGAAGGCGCGCCCGCGCCGGCGGGTGCAGCGCCAGCACCGTGAGCGCGCTGACTACCAACAGCCCCGCCGCCAGTCCGATCGCGAGATCCCAGCGCCCGGGGGCGAGCGCCAGGCTGAAGATGGCGCGCAGGCTGTTCCACCCCGCCCACGCGAGGCGCGCATGCAGC
>CAZYQK010000010.1:0-37829 GCA_964650245.1 uncultured bacterium
CGCACCGCCGCGCCGGGCGCCGCGCCCGCCGCGCGCCGCCCGGCGGCTGCTACGCGCGCAACGCCGTCGTGCTGGATCCTTCGACCGGCGCGGTGCTCTACGAGAAGAACGCCGGGCTCTCGGTGCCGATCGCGAGCCTCACCAAGCTGATGACGACGCTCGTGTTCCTGGAGCGGGACCCGGACCTTTCGCGCGTCGCCGAGGTGACGCGGGCCGAGATCGCCGGGGGGGGGCACACCCAGCTTCGCAATCGCGAGCGCGCGGCGCTCGGCGACCTGCTGCACATGAGCCTGATGTGCTCGGACAACGTCGCGACCCGCGTGCTGGTGCGCGAGTCGGGACTCGCTCCCGAGGACTTTCTCGCCCGCATGAACCAGAAGGCGCTCGAGCTGGGCCTCACCCACACGCGCTACGTCGAGTTCACGGGGCTCGACGAGCGCAACGTCTCAACCGCGACCGACGTGGCACGGCTGCTGCGGGTGGCGGCCGACAACCCGACCATCCAGCCGATCAGCACCACCCGGACCTACACGTTCCGCAGCGCGACGCGCGCGCATCGCGTCGCCAACACCAACCGCCTGCTCTACGGACGCTACGAGATCGTGGGCGGCAAGACCGGATTCATCAGCGAGGCCGGATACTGCCTCGCGACCTGGGTGCACACCCAGGGCCGCGACCTGATCGCGGTGGTGCTGGGCGCCCCGACCAACGCCACCCGCTTCGCGGACGTGACGCGTCTGGTCCAGCTTGCGCTCGCGGCGAACATCGCTCCCGCCACTCCCTGACCGCTCGATGACCGGAGCCGACCGCGCGCGGGCGCTGCTGGCGGGCCTGCTCGCGGGGTTGGCCGGAGGCCTGTTCGGCGTGGGCGGCGGATTAGTCCTGATCCCGCTCCTCACCGGCTGGTTCCACGCCACGCAGCACCAGGCCCACGGCACGTCGCTCGCGGTGATCGGCGCGACCGCGCTCGCGGCGCTCGCGGTCTACGGCGCACACGCGAACGTGGACTGGAGCACCGCACTCGTGGTCGGCATCGCGAGCGCTTTCTCGGCGCGCTTCGGCGCGCGGCTTGCCGCCCGCACCTCGTCGCGGAATCTCATGATCGTCTTCGCAATCTTCCTGACGCTGGTGGCGGTGCGCCTGCTGTGGAAGGTTCCCACCGCGGCGGGGCCGGCGCTGCACGCGGGTGCTCTGGTGATCGCCGTGGACCTGGCACTCGGCGTCGCGGTCGGGGTGCTGGCGGGCTACATGGGGGTGGGCGGGGGCCTGCTCGCCGTCCCCGCCTTCACCCTGCTGCTGGGCATGACGCAGCAGGTGGCGCAGGGCACCTCGCTCGCCGTGATCCTCGTGACCGCGCCAGCCGGGGCGATCGAGCACGCCCGCCACGGCAACATGGTGTGGCGGCTGGTCCCCATGCTCGCGCTCGGGGCAGCCGCGGGCGGGGCGCTCGCCTCGTGGCTGGTGCAGGGCCTGCCGCACGCCCTGCTGGCGCGGGTTTTCGCGCTGTTCCTGATTGCCAACGCGGTCGCAACCTGGCTGCGGGCGAGGGGTTTGGCCGCTCCGGCCCCGGTGCGGGGAATCGGGATGTAGCCCCCGGCCGCGGTGTCGCGGGCACGGGCGCGGGAGCATCGCCCGCCTCCGGCGTCCGGAAACTCGAAGTTCACTCGTGGCAATCCTTCGATTAGCCACACGTTCCGCGATAGATATCTCAAGAAATCGCTTGAGGTTCCCCCTCGCCATTGGCTAGGCTTGCTGACGGCTGGAACCACCCAGGTGATGTCGACGTCGTCTCGGGGATGGGTTCTTCCCCCCGGCCGCAGTCTCACGATCGAACGCTCGCGAGGCCGCACCAGGGGCTCTCTCGAGTCCGGCACGACATCTCCCGGGAGAAATCCACCTCCCGGATCGCGAGCCGCTGGCGATCCACGTAAGGCACCGCAGCCTCACAGCATGAGGAGATCGCCATGAAGAAAGCTGTCACTCTTCTCTTCGCCGTCGTCGCGCTCGTTCTCGTCTCGGCCGTGCCCGCACTCGCGGTGAGCCTCTTGAGCGAGACCTTCGACGCCTACAACACGGGGGGCCTGGTCGCGATGGCCGGCGGCAACTGGGCCTCGCACAGCGGGACCATCCCGACGGACATACAGGTCCTGGCCGCAGGCAAGGGCAAGTACGTCAAGGGCGACATGGCCGCCACCGCGGACGACAATCGCACGTTCGCTCAGCAGGACAGCTCCGCCAAGACCTACGCGTGCTTCCGGGTGAGGATTCCGAGCATCGCGAGCGGCGCGCCCAGGACCACCTACTTCGCCCACTTCAAGGACACGGGCACGTTCAACTTCGCGGCCCGGGTGTTCGTCGCCCCGAGTGGCACGACCTTCAGCTTTGGGCTGTCGGTGGCCGCGACCGCAATGTCCGTCCAGTGGGCGACAGCACTCAACTACGATCAGTGGTACACGGTCGCCATCTCCTATAACGGCGCCACCGGTACGGACAGAGCGGAGCTGTGGGTGGACCCGGTGAACGAGGCGAGCACGAAGATCACCGCCACGGCGACCGGCATCACCAGCATCTTTGTCTCTTCCTTCGCGCTCCGGCAGAGCAACGCGGGGAGCGGCACCCTCTGGAAGTGGGACGTCGACGACATCGGCGTCGGGACGACATTCGCCGATGCTTGCACCTCGGGCCCGACGCCCACGCGCACCACTACGTGGGGCAGGGTGAAGTCGATCTACCGGTAATCACCTGGCCAGCGGCCAGCGATCACCAGCGACCACTCCCCGCCGTGGGGGTGGTCGCTGCGCTTTGCGTTCGGAACCGACCGCGCGGCATCCCATGCGCGCTGGCGCCGGCCCGCTTGAGGATGCTCGGTCGCAACCGCTAGCGTAGTCGCGTGAACCGCTCGAGCCGGGAGGCCGTCGCCGAGGAACGAAATCTGGCCCACGCCCGCGCCGGACGCCGCCCCGGCTCGCGTCCCGGACTCGAGCTGGCGGCGATGGCGATTTTCGTCGGGGCAATCGTCCCGGCGGTTCACTGGCCCGTCCTCCGCGCCCAGGCGCTCTCGCTCGACGACTACGAGTACGTCACATACAACCCGCTCGTCAGCAACCCCGGCTGGAAGTCCGGCTGGCAGTTTTTCCGCGAGATCTCGAAGCCCTCCACGGTCAAGGGCTATTACCATCCGCTCGCGATGACGTCGCTGATGGCGGACTACGCCATCGGGGGCCGCGCGGACGACCTTCGTGCGTTCCACCGCACCAGCCTCGCTCTGCACGTGATGAACACCGTGCTCGTGGTCCTGCTGCTTTATCGCCTGTTCGGCGCCCTGATTCCCGCCGCGGTCGTGGGGTTGCTGTTCGGTCTTCATCCGCTCACGGTGGAGCCCACGGCATGGATCGGGGAGCGCAAGGTCTTGCTCGCCGCGTTCTTCGGCCTCGCCTCCATCGCCTTCTACCTCCGGCCCCGCAGCCGCCACACAGGCGTCTGGTGGACGGCCTCCCTCGTGTTCGGCCTCCTGGCGATGCTCTCCAAACCCACAGCGGTGATGCTCCCGGTCCTGCTGCTCCTGCTCGACTACTGGCCGCTGCGGAGGCTGAGCGCGCGCGCGGTCCTCGAGAAATGGCCGTTCTTCCTCCTTTCCGCGCTCTTCGGCGCCATTACTCTCATCTCGCAGCACCGCAGCGGAGCGGTCGTGGAGCTGACCCGCTCGGACTACCTGCACTGGCCGCTGAAAACTTGCTACGTGCTGGCATTCTATCTGGCCAAGTTCGCGTGGCCGACCCACCTGACCTGCATATACCCGGAGCCCGGACCGTTCTCGCTCTCCAATCCGGTCGTGCTGCTCGCCGTGGTCGGCATCTTCGGCCTCACGGTCGCGCTCGCCGCCGCGGCGGGCCGCGTGCGCGGCCTGCTCATGGCCTGGCTCTTCTTCGTGCTCGCCCTGGCGCCGACCTTCGGGCTCGTGAAATACACCTGGGTGATCGCGTTCGACAATTACGTCTACTTTCCGGCGCTTGGCATGCTCATGGTTCTGGCGTTCGCGCTCACCGCCGCGTGGGAATCTCCCCGGCTGCGGGGGATCGCGTCGAAGGCCATGCTGCTTTTCCCCGTGCTGCTCGTTCTCGCGGCCGAGGCCCGCGGCGTGCGCACCACGCTGCGAAACTGGACGGACTCCTTCACTTTGTACCGCTACATGGAGAAGATCGCGCCTGACTCGCCGGTCGTTCACAATCGGCTCGGCATCCTGCTGGAGGGGGAATCGGCGCACGAAGAGGCGCTCCGTCACCTGCGCCGGGCGATCGGGCTCGAGCCCAACTACGGCGACGCCCACTACAATCTCGGCATCGTGCTGGGCAACCAGGGGGAGATCGGCGAATCCATCCGGCAGTTCCGGATCGCAAACGAGTTGCTGCCCGACTATCCGCTGGCGCCCTACAACCTGGGCGCGGCACTCCGCCTCGCGGGCCGGCTCGACGAGGCCGAAGCGCAATTCCGTCGCGCGCTCCGCTTGAATCCGGATTACCTCGAAGCGATGGATCAGCTGGGCAGCGTGCTCGTCATGCAGGGGCGAACGGCCGAAGCCCTCGAGCCGTTCCGCCGGGCGCTGACGATCGAGCCGACCAATGCGGTCCTGCACTTCAGAATGGGATCCGCGCTGGTCCTCTCGGGCCAACACCTCGGGGAAGGGCTGATCGAACTGCGGGAAGCCATCCGGTTCCGGCCCGACTGGCCGGAGCCGCTCAATGCGCTCGCCTGGCTGCTGGCCACCCATCCGGATTCCACCGTGCGGGACGCCGATGAGGCCCTGAGGAACGCGAGCCGGGCGGTGGAGCTGACCGGACATCGCAGCCCCGAGGTTCTCGACACGATGGCGGCGGCGCAGGCGGCCGCGGGGCAGTTCGAACAGGCCGCGGAAACTGCTCGCGGCGCCTTCGAGCTGGCGGAACGGTCCCATGCCGACGCGCTGGCCCGCGGCATCCGTGACCGCGTGAAGCTGTACCAGCTGCGTATCGCATACACCGAGCCCGTCGGCGTCGGCTTGACCCCGCCGGCCCCGCCCGGCGCGCACTGACGGGCTGGCGGCCGCGCCCCGCGCCGCTCGCCAGGACCGGTCGCCATCTGCACGCGCGTTGCGCGTTTTCGTGCGATTCGCACGACGCTGACCGCCGCAGGCCGGGTGGCCGCCCGTTACTGGAAAAATCCCCCGCGGGTCAACGCCCTGTTTCCCATGTGTATCGAACTGGACCACTCCACGGGGAGCGGCCCGGCGCGCCGTCTGCCGCTTAAGCGGCTGCAGCCCAACGCGCTGGCCGCTTTCGTCTCTCGCATCAGAAAATCCCCCGGACCCGGCAGCGGATTTGCCTATCGCAATGGGTGACGTCGGGCCTGGTTTCCCCCCCGCCACAGGTTCCCCTCCGAACGATGTGCTCCCTCACACCCGATCCGTTTGGAGATCGCGATGAACCGCCCACCAAGGCCGCGCTCGCTTCGAGCCAGGAAATCCGCCCGTAGCATGCGGGCGGCGGGCGCCGCCGCGGGCGCCGCCGAGCGGGCCACCCACGAACATCAGCCCGGGCCCAACGGCGGGCCTCCGAACCACATGCCGGTCGAGGTCACGCGCCAGGCGCAGCGCGAGATGGACCGCCTGCGCCGGCTGCCGCCGGGATCACCCGAGGCCGGCCACGTCCGCGCGTATCTCCAGTGGCTGTGGTCCCTGCCGTGGGAGCGCGGCGCGCCAGAGGACGCCGACCTGAAGCAGGTCCAGCAGGTGCTCGAGCGCGACCACCTGGCACTCGACAAGGCCAAGGAACGCATCGTCGAGTACCTCGCGGTGCGCCGGCTCAAGCCCGACCTGCCGGGCCCCGCGCTGTGCCTGGTCGGCCCGCCGGGAACCGGCAAGTCGTCGCTCGGCGCGACGGTGGCGCGCGCGCTCCAGCGTCCGTTCGTGCGCATCAGCGTCTCCGGCACCAGCGACGCGGGCGAGCTCAAGGGCGTGAGCCGCACGCTGCCCGGCGCCCAGCCCGGCAAGATCGTGCGCGCGCTGCGCGAGGCCGGCGTTCGCAACCCGGTCCTCATGATCGACGGCGTCGATCGCCTGGTGGGCGAAGGCGGGCTCGAGGTCGCCGAGATGCTGCTCGAGCTGCTGGATACCGAGAGCAGCTCCCACTTCGTCGATCACTACCTGGGCCTGCCCTGCGATCTCTCCCACGCGGTGCTGCTGCTGTGCGCGAACTCGATCGAGATGGTGCCGGACGCGCTGCTCGAGCGCCTCGAGGTGATCGAGGTGCCGGGCTACAGCGAAGACGAGAAGCTCGAGATCGCCCGGCGCTTCCTGATTCCGCGCCAGCTCCACGATCACGGGCTCTCGTTGCGCGACCTCACGCTGCCGGAGGAGACGCTGCGTGGCATGGTCCGCCACTACACGCTGGAGGCCGGCGTGCGCGGACTGTCACGGCAAATCGCGACCGTGTGCCGCAAGGTGGCGCGGGCGCGCGCCACCGGTGACGCGCGCCGTCACCAGGTGACGGCGGCGCGGCTCGAACGCTACCTGGGGCATCGCGTCTACTCGCCCGAGATGGCGGGCAAGAACGACGAGGTCGGGGTCGCAGCCGGTCTGGCGTGGACCGCGGCCGGTGGCGAGGTGCTGGTGGTCGAGGCACTCAAGATGCCGGGCGCGGGCCGCGTGGTCACGACGGGCCAGCTCGGGGAGGTGATGAAGGAATCGGTCCAGGCGGCCCACTCGTACGTGCGCTCGCGTGCCGAGCTGCTCGAGATCGACGCCGACGCGTTCGCGAACTACGACATCCACATCCACTTTCCGGCGGCCGGCGTTCCCAAGGACGGCCCGTCGGCCGGGATCACGGTGGGACTGGTCATCGCCTCGGTCTTGAGCGACCGCCCCATCCGCCACGACGTGGCGATGACGGGCGAGGTGAGCCTGCGCGGCCGGGTGCTGGTGGTGGGCGGAATGCGCGAGAAGGCGCTGGCGGCCTACCGCGCCGGCTTCCGCGCCATGCTCTACCCGTCCGCGAACATCAAGGACCTGGACGACGTGCCGGAGGACGTGCGTGAATCACTCGAGCTGATCCCGGTCGAGAGCATGGACGAGGTGTTCGCGCTGGCGCTCCACCGCGTCATCCTGCCGCAGCGGACCGCGGGTGGCTTCGTGATCGAAGTCGAGGGCGACGAGAGCGACGGGCCCGAGGAGCAGCCGCGCCAGGTGACCCGCGCGGTGCGCGGCCCGAAACGCGTGAGCCGAAGCCCGGCCCGCCCGCGCGGGCCCATCGCCTAGGGCTCCGCGCCCTCCACGTCCTCGTCGCGCACCTGGCCGCCGCGCTCGAGCGCGCCCAGGTAGTCCACGATCAGCGCGCGCGCTTCGGCGGCCTCCTCACCCGGCACCAGGATCTCGCCCCACGCCGTGGTGGACCAGTCGCGGCGCACCGTGCCGTAGCCGGGCAGCGTCGCGCTGCGCAGCACCGCGCGAATCCCGTGGTGCTCGAGGATGCCGCACAGCAGCGCCCCGGCGGCGGCGTCGGGCACGCGCTGCACCACCACGGGCTCGTCCTGCTCCCGGGCCGGCGAGGGCTCCGCGCTCAGGATCACGCGGCATTGCGGGCACGCGGCGACCGCGGGCGAATAGGAAGCACCGCACTCCGGGCACCAGCCCATGGCCCGAGGCCTCGCGCTCAGCGCCCGGCGCCGCGCGTCCCGGCCGGCGAGGCGACGTGCTCGCGCAGGCGCCGCGCGGCCTCGGCGACGTCCTCGCGCCGGGTGGCGAGCGAGAGCCGCACCCGGTCGTTGTACTCCGCGCCGAACGCCGTGCCGGGCAGCACCGCGACGCCGAGCGCGAGCCACTCGCGCACCAGGTCCCAGATATCGCGCCCGGCGCGCGCCACCGAGACGTCCGCGAACACGTAGAACGCCCCGCGCGGAGCCGGGACGCGCACCGCGGCCTGGCCCGCGAGGCCCTGGATCAGCAGATCGCGGCGCTCCTGATAGGCGCGGCGCATGGTCTCGACCGCGTCCTGCGGACCGATGAGTGCCGCGCGCGCCGCGCTCTGCACCGCCGGGAACACGCCGTGCGTGGTGTAGAAGGAGAGCAGCGGACCCATCACCGGGCGCAACGCGGGCGGAGACACGGCGTAGCCCACGCGCCACCCGGTCATCGCGTACGACTTCGAGAAGGTGAACACGCTCACCGTGCGCTCCGCCATGCCGGGCAGCGCGCCGACGCTCACGTGCTTGACCCCGTCGAACAACAGGTGCTCGTAGGCCTCGTCGCTCACCACCCACAGGTCGCGCTCGATCGCGACCGCGGCGATGGCCTCGAGCGTGGCGCGGTCGAGCACCGCGCCGGTGGGATTGTTGGGGGTGTTGAGGTAGATCCCGCGGGTCGCGGGGCGGAGCGCGCGGCGCAGGCGCTCGGCCAGCCCTTCGGGCGTGACCGTTCCCTCGAGCAGATCCAGGTAGGCCGGCAGCGTGCGCAGCACCGCGCCGTGCGAGAACCCGACCAGCTTCGGGATCGCCATCCAGTGCGGCGAGAGCACCAGCACCTCGTCGCCGGGTCCGAGCAGCCCCTGGAACGCGAGGAACAGCGCATGCGTGCCGCCGCACGTCACCACCACGTCGTCCGGCTCGCAGCGAATACCGTTCTCGCGCGCGAGCTTTTCGACCAGTGCCGCGCGCAGCGGGAGCGCCCCGCGCGCGTCGGGGTAGTGGGTCTCCCCGGCGCGCGCGGCTTCCGCCAGCGCCTCGACGATGTGCGGGGGGGTGTCGAAGTCGGGCTCGCCGCGCTCCAGATGGAGCACACGCTCGCCGGCCTGCTCGCGCGCGCGCGCGGCGGCCATCACCTGGCCCAGCTCGGAGGTCATGCGCAGAATCGGGCGGTCGGCGATCAGCTTCGGCATGGCGCGATCTCCGCGGGCGAAGTTTGGCGACGGATCGAGGGCGGACTCTAGCATGCGCTCCGTGCATTCGGCACGAATGCCCCGCGCGGCACACGCCTTGCCTTGCCCGGTGGAGCTCGCATCCACTTCCTCGATCGGGGGGCCTGAGCCGTGTCGAAATTCGATCTGCGCGACGTCTCCGAGCGTCTCACCGCCTCCCGCGACACCGAGGCGGTCGTCTTCGAATTCCTCGGTTATCTCCAAGCTGTCCGGTCGGATTGGCGGGCCTCGCTCGCCTTCTACGAGGTGAGCCAGGACGCGCTCGTCAACGTCTACACCCGCGATGGGCGCAGGCTTTCCCGCAAGGATACCCGCATCCCGGTGGACCACCTGCCGGCCCGCCTCGTGCGAAAGTTCTTCCACCCCAGTGCATTTTTCAATCAGGCCGACCGCCGCTCGCTGCTCTCCCAGCTGCTCCAGTCCGCGCCCCACTACGAGGTGCCGACCATCGAGGCCGAGCCGCTGCGCCCGCTGTGCCCGCTCGTGAGCTGGGAGTCCTGCGTGTGCCTGCCGCTCGCCGACCAGGAGGACATGCTGGCCATGCTGGTGCTCGCGAGCGAGAAGAAGAACGCGTTCGGCAGCAAGACCATCGGCGAGCTGATCCCGATCAAGGCGATGGCGGCGATGGCGCTGGCCCAGCACCTCCACCGCACCGGCCGCGGCCAGCCGGGCGCGGCGGACGCGGCGCCCGGCGTGGCGGCGGCGGAATTCCAGGATCGCATCCAGCGGCTGGACGCACACGCCGCGCGGCTCGAGCAGGAGAACCGCACCAAGTCGGAGCGGCTCCAGGCGCTGGCGGTCGAGATCGAGCAACTGGACAAGAACTCGACCCAGTACAAGCAGGAGATGGATCGCGTGAAGAGCCAGCTGTTCGCGCTCGAGGAGCAGTCGGCGGCCGCGACCCAGCATCTGACCGAGGCCTACGCCCAGATCGACGCCGCGCAGTCGCGTCTCGGAGCGCTCCAGCGCACCGTGGGCTTCATGAAGGAAGTCTGCCAGGTGCTCTCCCAGGAGCACGACCGGGAGAGTTTCGCGCGGACCCTGGTGGCGTGGTTCTGCGAGCACTTCGGGGTCGAGCGCTGCAGCCTGATGCTGCTCGACGACTCGCGCGAGACGCTGCGCATCGCCGCCCAGCGCGGGATCGATCCCGAGGTCGCGGGCCGCGTCAAGGTGCGGGTCGGCCAGGGCATCGCGGGCTGGGTGGCGCACAATCGCAAACCGCTCCACGTGCGCGTGCGCGAGGACGCGCAGGCCGGGGTGGCCCACACCGGGCAGGACGCCTACAACTCCGACTCGTTCATCTGCGTGCCGCTCATCCACAACAACCGGCTGTGCGGCGTGATGAACCTGAGCAACAAGCGCGGCGGCGAGGCGTTCGAGGACTACGACCTGGACCGCGCGCTGCTCGCGGGATCGCTGCTCGCGATCACGCTTGGCGACCACGACCGGGCGCGGCGCTCGGCCGCGTGGGTCTGATCCGGACGCGATCGCCGAACTGCGCGAGCGCGCGACGGTGCGACTCGAACGCGATCGCGCGCGGCAGCTCCTCCAGCGGGAAATAGCGCGCGGCCACCGCGTCGTCGCCCGGCACCAGCCGCCCGCCGGCCGGCTCCGCGGTGTAGAGGATGAGCACCGAGCGCACGCGCGGATCGTCCACCCCGGCGAAGACGCCGAACAGGCCGGTGAGCCGCGCCTCGAGCCCGGTTTCCTCTCGCAGCTCGCGACGCGCGCAGCGCTCGGGCGTTTCGCCGTACTCCATGAACCCGGCGGGCAGGCACCACGCGCCGGCGCGCGGCGCGTAACGGCGCTTCACCAGCAGCACCTGGCCGCCCGGGGCGAGGATGACACCCGCCGCGGGGACCGGATTGCGATAGTGGACGAAGCCGCACGCCGGGCAGGTCGGGCGGCTGCTGCCGTGATCGTCGCGCGGAACAAGGCGAGTGGCGCAGCGCGGACAGAAGCGAACCGGGCGGGGTGACGGCATGAGCGCCCGGGACGCTACGCGGACGGCCCGCCCGGCGCAAATTGGGGCCCGGCCGTCGTCGCCCGACCGGGCCCCTTCCTCGCCGCCGCTGGAGGGAGCGCCGCGCTGCTCCTTCCCGTCCGCCGCATCGCCCCTTGCTGAAGCCTGAGTGTGCGAACGGGTCGGACGACGCTCCCTCGGTGCGGCGGCGAGTCTGCCGCCTCCTGGATTAGTTGCGATCGAGCTCCTTGAGCCGGTCGCGCAGCTCCCGGATCTCGCGGCGCAGCTGCTCAATCTCGCGCCGCACGTCCGCGCCGCCCTCCGGGCCGCGCTCCGGGCCGCCGAACACGTGCACGCGCACGTCACCGTCTTTCATCCCGAGCGGGCCATCGCGTCGAATTCGAAGCGCGCCCTGCGGCTCGGACAGCTCCGACTCGACGGTGCGCGATACACCCTTGTGGAGCACAGCCAGCGTGACCTTCTTCGCCTCACCGCGCAGCGCCTTCACCAGGTCGTCCGCGTCGTAGACCGCGCCATCGCCGACTTTGGTGATGACGTCGCCCGCCTTGAGACCGGCGCGCTCGGCCGGAGTGTCCTTCAGGACCTCGAGCACGAGCACACCCTTGCCGTCCTTCACCCCGAAATAGGATCCGAGGTCCGCGCTCAGGCTCTCGACCCGCACGCCCAGGCGGCCCCGGCCCATGCCGAGCATGGTGAGGCCCGGTCCCAGCCCCTCGAACACGAGTCCGCCGTCGCCGTCGGTGTCCCTGTCGTGCTGAATCTTGAAGCGCCTCACCTGATGAGCTTCGGGAGCCTCCGGCGCTTCGGGAACCTCGGGAGCCTCCGGCGCGCGAAACTCGAACACCTCGTCCTCGGAAACCTCGGGTCGCGCCAGGAGCTTCGGGCTCAGGGTGCGGCGCTCGCCGTTGCGCACGATGCGCAGCGAGATGGTCTTGCCGACACCCGCAGCGCGCACCGCGCGCGCCAGCCCCGCGGAGGTCGTAACGGTCGTAGTGTTGATCCCGACGATGACGTCGCCCTGCTCGAGCCCGGCCCGCTTGGCCGGGCTATCGGGCACCACGCGGCTCACCAGCGCGCCCTCGCCGTCGTATCCCAATCCTTCGCGCAGCTCGGGCGTGAGCGTCTGCGTGTACACCCCGAGCCACGCCTGCGGTTCGTCCTGCGCCGACGAACGCGTGGCACTCGTGCCCAGCACCAACAGCGCGAATGCGATCGCGCCGATCCCCGCCACCCTGAATCCTGTCTGCCTGCGCATGGTCCTTCCCCCTGTGCTAGCGTGGTCGGCCGGGAGTCGCGAGACCCCCGGCGCCTCCAGTAACAACAGCCTTAGACGGGTGCCGGTTCCCGGAAGTTGCCCGGCCCGAAGCACCTACTCCACAATGCGAGTCAACGAGCTGTTAAGCCTCGAGGTCCAGGATCTGGCGCTGGGCGGCAAGGCCGTCGCGCGCCACGACGGCCGCGTGGTGTTCGTGGACCGCGGGCTGCCGGGCGACCGGATCGAGGCGCGCGTCACGCGGGTCAAACCGGCGTACGCCGAAGCGAGGCTCGAGCGCGTCACGCACGCTTCGCCGGACCGGATCGAAGCCCCCTGCCCGCATCTCGAGCGCTGCGGCGGCTGCCGCTTTCAGGAGCTGCGCTACGAGCGCCAGCTCGAGGCCAAGCAGCGGCAGGTGCGCGACGCGCTCGAGCGCCTCGGCGGCCTCGCGGCGCCCGAGATCCGCGCCATCGTCGGCGCGCCCGAGCCGTTCCACTACCGCAACAAGATGGAGTTCAGCTTCGCGCCCGACGCGAGCGGCGCGCCAGTGCTCGGCCTGCACGACCGCGGCGCGTTCGATCGCGTGTTCGCGCTCGAGACCTGCCTGCTGCCGAGCCCGCTCACGGTGGAGCTGGTTCGACTGACCCAGCGCTTCGCCATCGAGCACCAGTGGCGCGCCTACCATCCCCGCAGCCACCAGGGCGACGTGCGCTTCCTCACCGTGCGCCACCTGCCGCACACCGGACAATGCGCGGTGCACCTGGTGACGGCCGGGGGCGAGATCCCGGCGCTCGAGGAATGGGCGCGCGCGGTGGCCGCCGCCTCGACGGCGGTGAAGACGGTGACGCTGGTCGTGAACCGCTCGCGCGCCAACGTCGCGCTCGGCGAGGAGGAGCGCGTGCTGGTGGGCGACGGCGTCATCCTCGAACGCCTGCTCGGCCTCGAGTTCGAGGTCTCGGCGAACGCCTTCCTCCAGACCAACAGCCGGCAGGCCGAAGCGCTCTACCGCGAAGCGCTGAGCGCGGCTCGGCTCGGCGGCGGCGAGTGCGTGCTCGACCTCTACTGCGGCACCGGGACGCTCACCCTGCTGTTCGCGCGCGCGGCCCGGGAGGCGTTCGGCGTGGAGAGCGTGCCCGACGCGGTCGCGCTGGCGCGCCGCAATGCCGCGCGCAACGGCATCGCGAACGCGCGCTTCGTCGAAGGCGAGGCGCGCGCCGTGCTCCGCGCCTGGGCGCGCGGCGAGCGCGGCGACGCCCCGCGGCCCGACGTGGTGGTGGTGGATCCGCCGCGCGCCGGGCTCCATCCGCGGGTGGTGGCGCGCGTTGCCGAGCTCACGCCGGCGCGGGTGGTCTACGTGTCATGCAACCCGGCGACACTCGCGCGCGATCTCAAGGATTTCGCGGCGGCCGGCTACACGCTCGCCGAAGTCGCCCCGTTCGATCTCTTCCCGCACACCCCCCACATCGAGTGCGTGGCGCGGCTGGAGCGCGCGAGCGCTCCGACGTGAGCCCCGGGACGCCGCGCCCCCCGGCTCAGGGCTGCGCGCGCGTGCCGGTCAGCCACGGCCAGCGGTCGTGGGCCAGCAACTGGGTGCTGATGTGGTCGAGCAGGGCCTGCCGGAACGCGTCCTCGCGCAGCATGACCACGGTCAGGATGCTGTCCGCGTAGACGGGCTTGCGCTTGCGGCTGTAGCGGACCTCGCTCTGCTCGAACGCGCCCATCGGAAGATTTCCGAGTCCGTCCTTCCCCTGCATGAGCTTTCCGGTGCCGGCGGAATCGGGGCCCGCGTAGACGTAGCCCTTCGCAACGACCAGACGGGTGCCGTTCGGCTCCACCGGTTCGAGCAGCAGCGTGTACGGGTACAGCATGGGCCGCAGCGGGCCGGTGCTCTTCCAGTCGGGCGCGTACTCCTCCCTCAGCAGGACCAGCGATTCTCGCCCGGGGTCGAGATAGAGGATGACCCCGGACTGCCGGCAGACATGGAGCGCCGCGAGCCAGACCGCGTCGCGCGAATCCGCGTACGAGCGCGAGGTGGTCGAGCGCAGCGCCTGGTCCCGCGGGAGCGGGCGCACGCCCTGGAGCTTGTGCGCCAGCGCGGGCTCCAACATCGGCATCACCCGCGGCTTCGCCCCGGCCGGCGAAACGGCGCCGAGGACGCCGGCCATCGCGCAGAACCCGGCGATCAGGACGCCGCGCGCCGCGACATTCGCCGTCGCGCGCGTCATGGCGTCGCCCCCATTCGTTTCAGCCGGGCCCCGATCGTGTCGAGCAACGCCCGCTCGACGTTGCCGGTGGTGACCAGGAACTCGTCCTGGCCGCGCAGCCCGACCGCGCGGGTCTGGATCATCAGCTCGGCAGCCCGTTCACCGCGCGGCACGACCAGCAGCGAGATGGCCAGGGTTCCACCCGAGCCCCGCGGCAGCGTCCCCTCCCGGGGCTTGCGGTAGGGCTTCAGCTTCTTGTCCAGCGCGACCGCGTGGGTCACGAACTTCGCATCTTCGTCCCGCGAGATCGAGGACCAGCCGGCGGGCGGCGTCGCCACCGACTTCCAGAGCTGATCGGCGGAGACCTCGAACCGCTGGTTCTCCGGAACCGGCTTCGCGAGCTTGAGCTCTGCCGGAACGGTGCAACCGCCCGCGACGAAGGCGATCAGGATGACGGCGCCCACAGGCGCCGGCCGGCCACTACGGGTCTTGACCATGTGCTCCACCTCCACGTGTCGAATCGCGGCTCCTGAGCGCCGCCGCCCGATTCTTCGCCAGCCAAATTCGCCGGTCGGTGTTGGGATGGGTCTTGAGCCACTCCGGCTCGCCGGGGGCGGGCCAGTTGTTCCGGCGCTCCAGATCCCGCGTCACCTCCAGGAGGTCGGGGACCAGCGCGTACGCCATGCTGTCGTGCAACGCAGCCAGGGGCCGCTGGCCTTCACGCTTGTAGACACCGCTCAGCCCGAGGTGCGCCGACGCCTTGATCAGCGGCGAGGACGAGACCGCGAGCGCCCGCTCGAAGCCGGCGATGGCCGCCGTCATTCGCGCCGTCTGCGCGTCCAGATAGCCGAGCGCGATGAGAAGCTGCGGCTCGTCGGGCATGACCCCGAGGCCGTCGAGCAGAACCTGGCGCGCGAGCCCGAACCGCAGCCGGGCCTGGTGGACGGCCGACAGCTCGATTCGCAACTGCGGCTCGCGCGGCAGGCGCTGCATCGCCTTCGACAGGCGCTCGGCCGCGCCGTCGTAGTCGCCGAGCGCCGCTCGCGCGTCGGCGGTGTCCAGGATCAGGAGGACGTCGTCGGGCGAGAACACGAGCATGGAGTCCGCATGGAGGCTGAGCCGGCGCAGTGAATCGGCCCGCGCCTGAGGGCGGCTGGCCGCCGCGGTCGCGGCCCACAGGCACAGCACGCTCCCGATCGTGGCGATCGGTCGCGCACCGAGCCTCACGGCTCGAGCAGCCGGTCGATCAGCATGGCGGCGAGCTGGACGCTGTCGGCGCCCTTCGGGCAGCGCAGGGCGACCACCCCCATCAGTTCGCCGGTTCCGGCCTTAATGGCCTGAAGCGATCCGGCGACGATCCGGGCGCTCCCGACCACCTCGGTCCGCCGCTCCTTGCCCTGCGAGGTCGGATCCTCGAGCTGCGACGTGCGCGCCTCTTCCGCGATCACGCACACCAGGACCGTCTGCGCGTTCACGAGCTGGCCCACGGCGGCCGCGTCGAGCTGGCTCTCGGGCTCGGCGGCCTTCCCGCCCTGGCCGCCGGATCTCGCGGCGGCGGAAAGCCTCGTGACTTCCTTCGACACGGCCCGCTCGACGAGCGGCCGACTCACAACGTCGTGGCCCCGCCGCAGGAGCTGAACCGCGATCGCGTCCTCGAGGATCCTCGCGTTCACCGCGCTCTCGCCGGTGACCATGACGACCGTGCGGCCGGGATTGAGGGCGCCGGCGCGGAAGCCCGGCCCGCGCGCCGACGCCGTCTCGGTGGCGTCCTGAGCGAAGCCGGTCGTGGAGAGAAGCAGCGCCGCGAGAACGGCGAGCGGGATGCCGCTGACGGCTCGATTCATTCGCACCTTGCCTCCGTTGGACCGCGCTTCGCGGCGAGCCCTCGAACGCGGGCGCACCGCCCTGACTCGGGATGACGACCCATGCCCTAACGCCGGAACGCCCCGAACGTGCGCATCGGTGGTATCGGGGAGATCGTCGGCGGTTTCATGGCCGGCGACGCCCAGATGGGCCGGGTCGAGGTGAACGAGACCGGCGGTTGGAGAACGCGCATGCTGGTGATGCCGGCGGTGGTCTGGACGTTGTAGCTGACGTGCGACATCGTCTCGCGGATCTCGCCGACCCGGACCACCTGGTAGCCCGCGTCGTGCATTTGTTGCGGACCGTAGAGATCGACCATCGAGCCCTGATATCCCGCCGCCCGCAGCGTCCGATAGTCGGACTCCATTCGCGGCCTCACCCCCGTCCAAGTCATCATCGCCGGCCTGAACACGCTCTCGTAGGTGGCGGCCTGCCCGAGCGGGACGATGACGTCGACCGCGGGCGCCATGAGCGGACGCCCGGCCGCCGTGAAGGCGGCCTTCGAGATTCCGCTGAAGAATGCTGTGGCCTCCCCCGGGGTCGGCAGTCCGCCCTGCCCGCGCAGGCCGTAAGACCCGAGTGACGCGAACAGGTCTCCGGCGCCGATGTCCTGGCCGCGGGCGTACGTGCCCCAGCGGTTGAAGGCCATTCTCACCGCATCGGAATTCCCCAGGTAGCTTCCGGTGAGACGGAAGCCGTACGTCGCCAGTTCCGAATGACCCAGGTCGAATGTCCCGGCCCGCGCCGCGCCCACGTCCGCCCCGAAAGCGCTCATCACATCGAGCGCCCTGAAGCCGGTACCGACGCGATCCATCCACAATGGCTGCGAATGGATGTCTCCCGCCTGGTCGAAGTAGTACTGCCATTCACGGAGCGCCGGCACCTTGTAGGCCTCCCGGCCGAGCGCCAGCCAGGGTTTGACGTCGCCCCAGCCCGCCCCGCCGAGGGGCGGGCCGGTGCCAGCCAGCCCGATCGTCGCCGGTGCGGCCAACGTGGACAGTGTCGAATGAGTCGGCGTCTCGAGCGCGAAACCCGCTCTCGACGGCGGGGCGAGGCCGACCATCGCATCCAGGTACGTGGAGCGTGCGGACGCGAGCGGCATGGATGAAGGCGCGATCCAGCCGCCGGTCGAGCCCGGGAAGCTTTCCGTGGCGGGGGCGATCGGCGGCGACATCGGGGGAAAATCCGGACTCACCATCCATGGTGTTCGTCCACCCATTGGCGCGAGCGCCGGAGGCGGCATTCCCGACCCGACCGGAATCCGGTTCGACGGGGCGGCGGGAAAAGTCGGAACCGGCGGAAAGCTCGCGGGAGCGATCCGGACCGGGTCGTAGACAGTCGGCATCGGCAGCGAGGACGCGGGCGGGGCGCCCATGCTCGGCGGCAACCCGACCGGTCCGATGAAGGTGGCCACGCCCGTGCCCATCATCACGGGAGGCGGGGGTAGCGCTGGGGCGGGCGCCTGCTGATTCAACCGCAGCAGCCTGCGTCCCACCGCGTCCGTCACCGTGGGGCTGACCGCGTCGGGCGCGGCGAGCCCGGCCGGCGCGGCGGCGCAGAGCCAGGCGGTGGAGATCATCAGCACCGACGCGCGGCCGGCGTGGGCCATTTGCGTTACCCCCTCAGCGCCCGGCGGGCGCCGGCTCGGCCGCCAGCTTCTGGGCAATCTGCAGCCGTTCCTCGAGTCCGGGCCTGGCGTTGATCAGCTTCGTGGCCACCGGGATCCCGGCGGTGCGCGCTTCCTTCTCGTAGCCCTCGAGGGCTTCGAGCGCCCGAACGAAGGCCTCCGGATCGCGCCCGGACTGCTTCAGGTAGGTCATGCCGAGCTTGTCCGCGTCGAGCTCCTGCTCGCGGCCGTAGCCCATGATCATGGCCTGCGCCATGAAGCCGCCGATCCCGCCGATGACGCTCTGGGCCGCGTTGTTGACCAGCGATCCGGTGATCCCTCCGCCGGCACCGGCCGCCATCACGCCGCCGCCCACCGAGCCGAGGACCTGCAGCGCGAAGCTCAGGCCGGACGCCATCCGGATCTGTTTCTCCATGTGCTTCTCGCAGACGTGTGCGACCTCGTGCCCGATGATGGCGGCCAGCTCGTCACGGTCCTTGAGCACGTCGAGCAGGCCGGTCGTCACGTAGACGTAGCCATCGGGCTGCGAATAAGCGTTCACGGTGGGGTCGTTGATGACGTAGAACTTGAAGGGCTGGCCCGCTCTGGAACTGCCCACGACGACGCTGTCTCCGATCTCGCGCACCGCCCCGACCACGGCTTCGTCGAACACCGGCGTCATCACCGCCATCAGGTCGCGGTGGAGCCTGTTCCCGAGCAGCTGCTCCGTCTTCGTTTCTTCGGCTTCGGTGCGCGTCATCCCTCCCGCCCAGGAGGTCGCGTGCGCCGTGCCCCTGGCCGAGAGCGACGAGACGAGCAGGACGACGAAGAGAGCGCGGGCGCACCCCGGGCGGATCGCAGTCGGCGGGTTCGAAGTCAGCGGCATGTCGGGGCTCCTCGGAGAAGGTGCGGCTGGCCGTCGAGGAAATGGCTCAAGCTGAGGAATCAGCGAGGTGCGTCACCCGACGGCCGGGACTCAAGCGTGGGAAAGTATCGCGCCGGGCCCGCCGTCAGTCCATGCCAATTTCCCCCGGTGTCCCCATGATGCCCGCCCCTGGTTCCCCGCGTGCCGCCAGCCCCGGGACGATTTCCGCCCCAACGCTCCCATGGTTGCACATTGCCTGACATGAAGGCCTCCGCCCGTGTGCTACGGTTGACCGCGTGAATGCACGTCACCTGCTCGGCCTCGCGGGTCTGCTCGCGATTGCCGGCCCGCTGGCTCCAGGCGCGCCGGCCGAGCCCATTCGCATCCTCGACAACAGCAGCTACCGCGTCTACCAGGGGGACCGCGCACTGGGGACCGAGATCTTCTCGTTCGAAACCCAGGGCGACAGCTTGCGGATCTTCACTCACGTGGTCCAGAGCCTTCCGGGACCGAACGGCGACATCTCGATCGACAAGCAGATCGCGATGGTCGTCGGCGCCTTCGACTACGACTTGAGGTTCTACCAGTCAACACTCAAGGTGGGTGGGCGCGACCTGACGCGCGGCCTGTGGATGAACGACACGGCGTTCACCTCGTATCGCGAATCCCTGGAACGTGGCGTGGGCGACCGTCTGCGGCGACCGCCCGGAAGGCTGTTCGTCATCGACTCCCAGGTGTTCGTGCTCTTCGACATCATCTGCCGCAACCTCCACGGCAAGACGTTCGACCGCCGCTCGCTTCCGGTCTTCGTGCTCGGCGACCGCGACAGCCTGATGGAAATCACGGCTTCCGACCTCGGCAACGAAACCATTCGCTGGGGCTCGAAGCCGGTGGTCGCGCGCAAGCTCCGCCTCGCCGACTCGCGGACCGAGTTCCTGGTCTGGGTCGGGGCGCAGGGCTACATGCTCCGGCTCGAGCAGCCCGCGATCGGGCTCCGGGTCGAGCGCGATGCGCCGGCGGTCAAGCGCCGGCCGCCGCCGCCGAAGCCCGGCGGCTGAGCCACTCGAGCAGCAGCCTCACGCCGTAGCCGGTCGGGCCGCGCGGCTCGTGCGGCCGGTCCGCCGGCGACCACGCGGTGCTCGCGATGTCGAGGTGCGCCCAGCGGAGCCCGCGCGCGAAGCGCTTGAGGAAGACCGCGCCCAGGATCGCTCCGCCCTCGCGCACCGAGGAGTTCACCAGGTCGGCGGTGTCGCTCTTCATCTCCTCTGCGTACCGGTCCCAGAGCGGCATGCGCCACAGCCGCTCGCCCGCCGCTTCGCCCGCGGCGGACAGCTCCGCGGCCAGCGCGTCGTCGTCGGTGAAGAGCCCGGCCGCGAGATGGCCCAGCGCGATCGAGATCGCGCCGGTCAGCGTGGCCAGATCCACTACGACGTCGGGCTCGAGGCGCTGGGCGTAGCACAGCGCGTCCGCGAGCAGCAGGCGGCCTTCGGCGTCGGTGTTGGTGACCTCGATGGTGGCGCCGTTCATGGCGCGCACCACGTCGCCGGGCTTGAGCGCCCTTCCCCCGGGCATGTTCTCGGCGGACGGTATCAGCCCCACCACGCGCAGCGTGGGTTCCACGCTGGGAAGCGCGGCGAAGGTTCCGAGCACGGCCGCGGCGCCCGACATGTCGTACTTCATCTTGTGCATGTTCTCGCGCGGCTTGATCGAGATCCCACCGGTGTCAAAGGTCACCCCCTTCCCGATCAGGACCACCGTGGGCGCGCGCGCGCCTTTCGCGGCGCGTGGAGCCGCGCCCGCGTGGCCCTTCGGTCCGCGATCGAGCACGATGAAGCGCGGCGGATGGGCGCTGCCGCGGCCCACCCCGAGCAGCGCCCCCATGCCGAGCCGCTCGAGCTGCGGCACGCCGAGCACGTCCACCTTCGCGCCGCACTGGCGGCCGATCTCCCGCGCGCGCAGGGCGAGACCCTCGGGCGTGAGGTCCTGGCCCGGCGTGTTGGCCAGATCACGCGCCAGGCACGTGGCCTCCGCCCAGCGCGCCCCGCGGGCCGCCGCCGGCGCGAGCCGCCGCGCGAGCGCGGCCTCGTGCTCCACGATCTCGACCCGCTTGAGCGGAGCAACGCAGGGCTCGCTGCGGTAGGCGGTGAAGCGGTAGTGCCCGAGGATCGAGCCCTCGGCCACCGCCTGCGCCGCGCGGTCGGGATCGAGGCCGCCGCGGCCCGCGCCGTGCACCACCGTGGCGAGCGTTCCGGCGCCGAGTTCGCGCGCGCGGCGCGCCGCCTTCGCCGCCGCCTCTCGCACGCGCTGCTCGGTCAGCTCGCCGCGTCGCCCGAGGCCCACCAGGATGAGCCGCCCGCTCCCGAGCCCCGGCGGATAGAGCACCGCCACCTCGTGCGCGCGGCCGGTGAAATCGCGGCGCCTGAGCAGCGCGCCGATCGCGCCGCGGCTCGCGCGGTCCACCGCCGCCGCGGCCCCCGACAGGACGCGCTCGCCCTCGAGGATGCCGAGCGCGACGGCGCCCGCGGCCCGGGTCGCGATATCCCCACGACGAAGCACGACGTCCATCGGTGACCTCCGGAAGCGAGCGGGCGCACGCGACGTCGCGCGTGGCCGGCACACGCGTACGGCGCGCGCGGGTGCGAAGTCCCGCTCGATCTTGAAGCACCCTACCGGAAGCACGCGCGCCCCCCAAGCGGGGCGGGACACAGCGCGAACCCGATTGCGGTCCCGGGCGCAGGAGTGTTAAGACGTGGCCTTCGTGGGCCGAGGAAGGCTCCAACGTCGACCGCTCAGGATCGAAAGGCGGGCAACATGTTCAAGGAATTCGCGCACTTCCTGAAGAAGTTCGGAGTGGTCGGGCTCGCCGTGGCGGTGGTCATGGGCGGCGCGGTCCAAAAGATGGTTGGCGCTATAGTCGCGGACCTGATCATGCCGATACTGGGGGCGGTGAGCCCGGGGGGCGACTGGCGCGCGGCGACCCTGACCCTGGGTCCGGTCAAGCTGATGGTGGGTGATCTGCTGGGCGCCGTGATCGATTTCTTTTTCATCGCGATGGTGGTGTTCTGGCTGACCAAGATGGTCGTCAGGGAAGACGCTCCCGCGAAGGCCTGATGCGAGGCCGCTGATCCGGCGCATTCGCCGGAACGAGGAGGACCATTTCATGCGTCGAGTACTTGTCATGATGAGCGCCGCGCTGCTGGTCGCGGCACTGGCGGGCTGCGGCCAGAAAGCCGAGCAGGCGGCGGAAACCAGCAGCGACAGCCTGCTGGCGGCCAATCCGGTCGAGACGCCGCAGGGCGACATCACGCCCGAGTCTCAGTACCAGGAGCCGGAGAAGCAAGCCGGCAAAGCCCCCGCGCCGAAACCCGCCTCCAAGCCGAAGGCGAAGCCCGCCCCGGCGCCGCCCGCGGCGCCGGCGGCAGCGCTGTCGAGCCCGGGCGTTCGGGTGCCCGCGGGAACCGGAATCAAGATCTCGGTCGCGGCTCAGATCTCGTCTGAGTCCGCGCAGCCGGGCGACACCTGGTCGGGGACCGTGACGGCTCCGGTCGTGATCAGCACGGCGGCGCCGATCCCGGCGGGTAGCAAGGTCACCGGGGTCGTGGTCGGCAGCAAGGCGGCCGAGAAGGGCTCGCGGGCTTACCTGGTGCTCGCGGTTCGCACCATCGAGGTCGAGGGCCGCACCCACGCCGTTCACGCCACCGCCGACAGCATCATCGCCGGCTCGACGCGCGCGCGGAACCTGGGCGCGGTCGCGGGCGGCGCGGCGGCGGGCGCGCTGATCGGCAAGGTGGTCGGCGGCAGCAACAAGGGCGCGTTGATCGGCGGTCTCCTCGGCGGCGCCGCCGCGACCGGCGCGGTGGCCACGAGCAAGGGGTACCAGGTCGTGCTCAAGGAAGGAACCGAGCTGGTCTTCAGCGTGAACGACGACATCGTGATGAATTGACTGATTGGCCGGCGCGCGGAGCACCGGCCCGCGTCCGGGGTCCCGCTCGCGCGGGGCCGCGGCGCACGTGACGCCAGGGGGCGGGACCTCGGAAGGTCCCGCCCCTTACTCTATGGCGGCCCGGATGGGCCGCCCGCCCGCGACGCGATGGCCGGATGCGTACACCGTGGGCCCGGTTCGCGTGTAACCCCGCTTGCGCCGCATCGACTTAGGCCCGCAGCCCCGGTGGCATACCGGCTGCAGGGCTCGCCGCCGTCCCAGCTTCTATCCCCTGCCCTGACGTTTCCGGCCGTTCATGCGGGCCGGCGCAATGAGGAGGACGAAAGCAGATGAAGGCATCGCTCAGATGGAGTCTCGCTCTCTTCCTGGTGGCCGGGCTGTTGAGCGGCTGCGGGAAGAACGAAACCAGCCCGGTCTCCCGCCTGGTTTCTCCCGCCGGCGGCACCGGCCCCGGCGGCACGCCCCCGGCCGCCAACGATCAGGCGGAGGCCTCCGCGGCGCTGGCCCAGGCCCCCGAGCTAATCGAGGACGGCCAGTTCGAAAGTCCCGATCAGGGCTCGATCGGTGGCGTGCCCGGCACGATCGCCGCGATCCACCCGCTGTTCTATTGGCGGAACATCGTCGACGTCGAACGGCGCTTCGAGTTCGCGTTCACCGACAGCGACAGCGCCGGCCGGCCGACCACGGCGATCGTGACCGTTCACAAGTTCCTGAAGGGCAGCTTCAACATCGCGGCCGGCGAGCGCCCCGAGGGCATCACGCGCGACAGCGCGAACGTCACCATCGTGCACAAGCGGCTCGCCGATCACTGGGTGCGCCGCCTGCTGCTCAGGCGCGTGCCGTGCGACCACGACGATCGCCGCATGTGGCGGGTCGCCGCCTCGTCGGGCGTCGAGGTCACCTCGAAGGACGCCACCACCCGCATTCTGAGTCTCAAGATCGAGACCGCGACGCGCGAGACGACGCTCACCGATCCGCTCGCGTTCTTCCGGCTGCGCCGAATTCTCAAGTTCGGGCCCGGTGAGGAGGTCAAGCTCACCGTGACCACCGAGCGCAACGACGACGTCGTGGTGCTGGTGTTCCGCGGCCTGCGCTCGATGTTCCACAACAACGGCGACAACACCTACACCGGCCTGTGGCGCGCCCCGCTGCTGCCGGGCCTGCACCACGTCGGGGTCAACGCCCTCTCGCGCGGCACCCTGTTCGACGACGTTCTTCCGTACGACTCGAATGCGTGGATCGTGCCCTGCCTCGTTCCCCCGACCGAGCTGGCCGAGTTCATTCCGTAATCCAGGGGACGCGAGTCCCCTAAGCGATCGGGCGGCGCGCCTTCCGGCGCGCCGCCCTTCGCTTCGGGAACGGAGCGCTACTCGCCCTCTGTCATCCCGCTGCCGCGGCGGGTGCGGAACTGCTCCGCCCACTCTTCGAGCTCCCGTTTCGAGAGCGAGGCCGGTTTCTCGGGCGGGCCACTCGCCGCGGGGCCCAGGGTGCTGGCCAGGAAGAGGTCGGCGAGCGCGATGTCGGCGCCCATGGCGCGCGCGTGGCGTGCGACTTCGAGGTCGGAGGTCACCACGGTCAGGTGCTCGACATTGTCGACCTGCTCCTCGACGATGCGGCGGATCAGGTCGTCGGCCTTCTCGGGCGGCCGGGAATAGCGCGCCTCGACCCGCCCCTCGCTCGCGCCGTGGCCCGCGATGGCGGCGCCGTCGAACACCACGATGAACCGCGCCCCCTCGCTCATGCTCCAGGCGAGCAGGTTGAGCAGCTTGTCGCGCGACTCGCGCAGCGTGCGGCCCGGGCCGGGCTTGAGCTCGGGCGTTCGCAGGATCAGGTTGTAGGCATCGACCACGATCAGCCGCTGGGACACGGTGCCTCCGGAGGAACGGGCGCCGCGACGACGACGGCGCGCCGCGAGCCGCGACGCGCCGCAGTCTAGCACGGGGGTGGTGCGCCTAGGGCTGGCCGCCGCTCCCGGTGTGGACGATGCGGCCGTTGTCGCCGACCGCCCAGCCGCGCAGTTCGTCCACGAAGAACACGTCGTTGAGCGCCGTGGCGAGGGGCACGGACTGGGTCTGCCAGTTCACGCCCGCGTCGTCGGTGCGAAGCGCCAGCCCGTTGCCGTTCCATCCCACCGCGAAGCCGGTTGTGTCGTTGGGGAAGAACGCGCCCTCGAGCTGGTTCGACGCGCCTGAATTCCGCAGCTCCCAGGTCGGCACGCTCATGACATCGCGGGTGCGGGGCGTCACGCCCTGCTGTCCCGCCGCAAACGCGACGAATTCGCTGCGGCGCCAAACCGCCCGCAGCGACTGAGCCGTCACCGGAGGCTCGACGTTCCAGGTGACGCCGCGATCCACGGTGCGCAGGATGGTGCCGTTGTCGCCGACGGCCCAGCCGCGACGCGTGCCGGCGAACGCGACGCCGTGCAGCGGAAACGCCGTCGGGTTCTGCTTCGACCAGGTCGCGCCCCAGTTGAACGTGCGCAGGATGGCTCCGGAGCTCCCCACGATCCAGCCGGTGTCGGCGAAGGCGAACTTCACGTCCAATAGATTTTCGCCCGCCCCGGTCGTGATCAGTGCCCAGGTGGCGCCGCCGTTCCGGGTGTGCAGCGCGGTGCCGGCGTTCCCCACCGCCCACCCGCTGTCGGCGTCGGTGAACCACACCGCGTTCAGGTTGAACAGGGTGTTGCTGACCTGCCGCGTCCAAGTCGCGCCGGCGTCGGTGGTCGAGAGGATCTCGCCGCCGTCGCCCACCACCCAGCCGCGGCGGCCGTCGGGTTCGAAGAACAGGCCGTTCAGCTTGCGCGTGGAGTTGCTGACCTGCGTGAGCCAGCCGTTGGCCGAGGGCAGCACCAGGAGGTCGACCGAATCACGCTTGTCGGCGAGTTGCACGAAGAGCAGCGCGCCGCCTTCTCCGCGCGCCGTGACCCGGCCGGAGCCATCCACGGTGAACACGCCCGGGTCGGAGCTCGACCAGGTGAAGAGAGTGCCCTGCACGGCGGACCCTCCGGTGTCGTAGGCGACCGCGCTGAACTGGAGGGTGGCCCCCACCTTGACGGTGTCGGCGACCACGGTGGTGTCGGCGCCCACGGACATCACGACGCGCGACAGCAGAGGAAGCGGCACCGGCTTGAATGGCGTCTTCTTGCCGCAGCCGGCGAGCGCGAGCACGACCAGCAAGGGCGCGATCGCCGCCGCGGCGCCGGCCGCACGAATGCCTGCTGAAACTCGATTCGAGGCCATGAAGGGTTCTTCCGGGGCTTGAGTAGTATGTCGCGGCGACCGGACGGGGCGGTCTCCGGCGACCGGGGTCATCGGGCGCACGGCGCTTCCAGATACATATATCGGCCTCATTGCGCCCTCATTTAGCCCGATTTCCCGGCGCGAGGCGGGGCGGGTGGCCGCTCTGCGGGAGGAGGCCGGGCGCGCCCCCGCAGGGCCGGAGGGGCCACGCGCGCCGACCCGGGGCCCCGCCCGCGCCGTCCAACCCCCGCGCCGGTTGGCGGCGCCCCCGCGCCGGTACGTTCCGCTCAGGCCCGGCTTGAGGCGGGCCCCGGCTTCCCATAGTGTCTGCCCGCTCGCGCCCTGCCGCCACGGCACATCCGGGGGTTCCATGCTCGAAGTTCGCGACGTCGTCAAGACCTACGATCAGCGCGCGGTCGTGAATCGCGTCTCGTTCGATGTCCAGCCGGGCGAGATCTTCGCCCTGCTGGGGCCGAACGGCGCGGGCAAGACCACGCTGATCCGCATGATCACCGACATCTTGAGGCCCGATTCCGGCACCATTTCGCTCGACGGGCGTCTGGTGGGCGGCGCCCGCAAGGGCGAGATCGGCTACCTGCCCGAGGAGCGCGGGCTCTACCGCCGCGTGCGCGTGATCGAGGCGCTGTCGTACTACGGCCTGCTCAAGGGCATGAACGCGCGCGCCGCGCGCGACGAGGCGATGGCGCTGCTCGAGCGCGTCGGGCTCAAGGAATGGGCCCCGAAGCAGGTCCAGGCGTTGTCGAAGGGCATGCAGCAGAAGGTGCAGCTCTGCACCACGCTCATCGGCTCACCGCGGCTCATGATCCTGGACGAGCCGTTCAGCGGACTCGATCCGCTCAACGTCCAGCTGCTCGAAGCGATGCTGCGCGAACGCCGCGCCGCGGGCGCCACGGTGCTGCTCTCTACCCACCAGATGAACAAGGTGGAGGAGACCTGCGACCGTGCGCTCATGCTCAACCGCGGGCACATGGTGCTCTACGGCCCGGTGCGCGACATCCGCCGCCAGTACTCGGACGACGCGCTGCTGGTGAGGGCCACCGGGATTCCCCTGCACCTGCCGGGCGTGCGCACCATCGAGGTCATGAACGGCGACCACAAGCTCACGCTCGAGCCGGGCACGAAGCCGCGCGCGGTGCTGGAGGCGCTGCTCGAGCGGAACGTCGAGATCGAGTCCTTCTCCCACGCCACGCTCCCGCTGGAGGACATTTTCGTGAAGGTGGTGAGCGAGGGGCTGGGCCTCGACCGCGGCCGGAGCGGTCCGCCCACGGTCGACGAGCCGGTGGCGGCGGGGGCGTCGCGATGATCCTGAACTGGAGCAGGGCGGTCACCATCGCGCGGCGCGAGTACCTGACCACCATCCGCCGCAAGGCGTTCCTGTTCACGGTGCTCGGCACGCCCGCGCTCTACGCGCTGCTCATGTTCATTATGATCAAGCCCCAGATCAACGAGCGCGTGACGCAGATGAAGAACTTCCGCGTGCTGGGGGTGGTGGATTCCTCCGGGGCGTTCGCCAACGCCCAGCCCGAGATCACGGGCTCGATTTCCACCGACCTGAGCCTGATGGGGCCGCGCACCGTGCAGCCGAAGAGCACGAGCTTCCGCACCGAGGTGCGCTTCTTCCCGGATCAGGCGGCCGCCGAGCGGGCGCTGCGCGGCGGCGGCGTGAATCAGGTGCTGGTGATCCCCGCCGATTACCTGGCGACCGGAAGCCTGCGCCGCTACGCGGCCGAGACCAACATCTTCTCGTCGGTGGACGAGCGCACGGTGACGGGCTGGATCGTCAAGAGCCTGCTGCGCGGCCAGGTGGATTCGCTGCGGATCGAGCGCGTCGCGCGCCCGGCGCGCGGCATGGACCTCTACGCGCTCAACCCGCGGGGCGAGTTCGAGCTGCACGACGACCGGCGCGAGATGTTCGACTTCCTGCTGCCGTTCGCTTTCGGCATGCTGATGGGCCTGTGCATCGTGATCGGCGGCCAGTACCTGCTGCAGGGCGTGGCCGAGGAGAAGGAGTCGCGCATCCTCGAGTCCATGCTGTGCACGGTGAGCGCGGAGGAACTGCTCGCCGGCAAGCTCTTCGGCCTCGGCGCCGCGGGCCTCACCATCGTCGGCGCCTGGATCGCGATGGGCGCGGCGATGGCCGGGCCGGCGCTGGCGATGGCGCAGGTCCACGTCTCGCCGGCGCTGCTCGCGATGGCGGTCGTCTACTTCCTGCTCGGCTATCTGTTCTACGGCGGGCTCATGACCGGCATCGGGGCGATGACCAACAACATGCGCGAGGCGCAGCAATTCGCGTTCATGTTCACGTTCATGAACTTCATCCCGTTCTACATGATGACCTCGATCATCGGCCGCCCCGGCTCGAACCTGGCGACCGGCCTCTCGATGTTCCCGCCCATGGCGCCGGTCGCGATGATGCTGCGGCTGTGCGCGCCCTCCTTCGCGGTGCCGCCGTGGCAACTGGCGCTCTCGATCGGGCTGCTCGCGGCATCCGCCTGCCTGGTCCTGCTGGCCGCGGCGCGGGTGTTCCGCATCGGGCTCCTGATGTACGGCAAGACCCCGAACCTGCCGGAAATCCTGCGCTGGGTGCGCCAGGGATGAGGGGCGCGGCCGCCCCGAGATGAAAGGCGGGGCCCCGGCCGGCGCCCCGCTTTTCGCCGGTTCGCGTACAGCGATTTGCCACAGCCTGGCCGGCCGGGGCGTCTTCGGGCCGGGGCAAAAAACCCCTTGGCAGGGGGTGCGCCCCGCTGCGACAATAACTTACGTGCGTTCGGGGGGTCGCGACCCCTGCGGCCCGGGACTTGCGAATCCTGGCCTCCGGCGTCCGGCCCCAGAGTCGGACCTCGAATGCATCAAGAGCCCTGACGGCATGCAGTAAAGCTTCGGGCCCCGTGAGGCCCCTGCCGCCGGAAGGGTCGGAAGGTTCGAACAGGCAACAAGCGCCGAACTCCCACCTTCCCTCTTGAAGTCGCGGGTGGAAAATCAGCCCGCACAGAACGGGATCGCCCGGCCCACGGCCGGGCGCTTTCGTTTGGGGAAGCCGGGCAATGGCCGCGGCGTCCCACCGCGCGGCGCCCACCGTCGCCGGTCGACCGCTCCGGCGCTTGCAGGCCCCCCTTCGAAGCACGACAATTCCCTGCCCATGCGTCCGCTGCGACTCGGCCTCGCCCAGATCAATCCCGCCGTCGGGGACCTCGACGGCAACTTCGAGCGCATCGTCGGCGCCATCGAGCGAGCCCGCGAGCAGGGCGTGGACGTGCTGGCGCTCCCCGAGATGGCGATCACCGGCTACCCGCCAGAAGACCTGCTGCTCAAGCCCTCGTTCCTCGACCGCGCGATCGAGCGCACGCGCGACCTGATGCCGCACACGCGCGGCATGACGGTGATCGTGGGCACGGTCGAGCGCGACGTGGACCTGTTCAACGCGGCAGCGGTGCTGCACGACGGCGCGTGGATGGGGACCTACCGCAAGCGCTACCTGCCGAACTACGGCGTGTTCGACGAGAACCGCTACTTCATGCCCGCGAGCAAGAACCCGGTTTTTGCGCGCGGGCGCACCGTGATCGGGATCAACATCTGCGAGGACATCTGGTATCCGGGCGGCCCGGTCGAGGAGCAGGTGATCCGCGGCGGCGCCGAGATCGTCATCAACGTCTCGGCCTCGCCATACCACGCCGGCAAGGCGCAGGCGCGTAAGCGCATGCTGTGCACGCGCGCCGCCGACAATCTCGCGGTGGTGTGCTACGTGAACCTGGTCGGCGGGCAGGACGAGATCATCTACGACGGCGGCAGCCTCATCATCGACGAGCAGGGCCGCGTGCTGGCCGAGGGCGAGATGTTCGCGGAGGACCTGGTGATGGCGGACCTGGACCTGGACGAGGTGTTCAACGCCCGCCTGCACGACCCGCGGCTCCGGAAGGGTCGGGTGATGGACACCGGCGATCCCGCGGCGCGGATCGAGCTGCCCGCCGTCGCGGGGAGCGCGGCCCCGCCGGTCGCCCCGGGCGGCGAGAACGGCGGCGTGGCGACCGCGGTCGCCGCCAAGCCCGCGCTCGCGAGGCGCCCGGCGGTGGCGGAGCGCCCCCTGGTGGCCGAAATCTACGACGCGCTGGTGCTGGGCACGCGTGACTACGTGACGAAGAACGGGTTTGAGACCGTGGTGCTCGGGCTCTCGGGCGGGATCGACTCCGCGCTCTGCTGCTGCATCGCGGTCGACGCGCTTGGGCCCACGCACGTGGTCGGAGTGTTCATGCCGTCGCCCTTCACCTCGGGCGCGTCGCGCGAGGACGCGGAAGCGCTGGCCCGCGCGCTCGGCATCCGTTTCTATTCGATTCCGATCGTTGAGGTGTTCGACGCCTACCGCCGCGCGCTCGAGCCCGCGTTTTCGGGGCGGGCCGCCGACACCACCGAGGAGAATCTCCAGGCTCGCATCCGCGGCAACGACCTGATGGCGCTCTCCAACAAGTTCGGCTGGCTGGTGCTCACCACCGGCAACAAGAGCGAGGTCTCGGTCGGCTACTGCACGCTCTACGGCGACACCGCCGGCGGCTTCGGGGTGCTGAAGGACGTCTACAAGACCATGATCTACCAGCTTGCGCGCTTTCGAAACGAGCGCGGCGCGCCCGAGATCCCCGATCGCTCGCTCTCGCGGGCGCCGAGCGCCGAGCTCAAGGCGGACCAGACCGACCAGGACATGCTGCCGCCCTACGAGGTGCTCGATCCCATCCTGCGGCTCTACGTCGAGGAGGACCGCTCCGCGCGCGAGATTGCCGACCTGGGCTACGACGCCGCCACCGTCGAGCGCGTAATCCGCATGGTGGACCGCGCCGAGTACAAGCGCCGCCAGAGTCCGCCCGGGGTCAAGATCACGCCGCGCGCCTTCGGCAAGGACCGCCGGCTCCCGATTACGAACCGCTGGCGCGGGTAGCCGCGGCTCACGCTGACCATTGATGCGGCGCCGCGGGGCACGAGGCCCCTCCGAATTCCCGATTGCCCCGCGGCGCCGCCGCGGAGTAGTGTCCCCGGACCATTCTGTAGCCAAGAGCCCGCTCCCGCGGAATGGCGCGCGGGGGCACGGAATCGTGGCTCACCATCAGGCCGGCCCTCTGCTCCGGGACGCCTCTCGGACGGACCCAGGGAATCGTGCTCCGGGTCCGCGCCTCGCCCTGATACGAACGCCGAGATCACGCTCCACACCACGCAGCAAAGGGGGGCAACTCATGATCCGACGAAACGCATGGCCGCTGGCGATGGCGCTGCTGGCGACCGCCGGGCTGTCGCTGCCGGCACAGGCACAGCTCGAAGACAACCTGGGCGCGCTGACCGGGGATAACGCCAAGGGCTACCTCAGGCCGCTCCCGAAAGCGCTCTCGGGGACGCTCAACTCCGCCGTGTTCCAGACCGGACACGTGCCGAAGACGGGCGTCAACTTCTCCTTCGGGGTCCGGCTGATGGGCGTCGGCTTCAAGGACGAGGACCGCACCTACTCGCCCACCGCGCCGCCGGGCTTCACGCCCACGCAGTCGGTCCAGGCCCCGACCGTAATCGGCGACGGCAAGGCGGTGCCGCAGAGCGGGCAGGGCGGCACCACGCTCTTTCACCCCGGCGGCTTCGACCTCACCGAGTTCGCCGTCGGCGTGCCGCAGTTCTCGATCGGCTCGGTGCTCGGCACCCGCGCGATCATCCGCTGGATCTCTGTGGATCTCGGCGACGCCGATCTCGGCAGCTTCAACTACTTCGGGATCGGCGGCCAGCATTCGGTCTCGCAGTACATTCCCGGCGCGCCGGCCGACATCGCGGCCGGCTTCTTCTACCAGACGTTCTCGATCGGCGACGACCTGATCGACACCAAGGCCTGGGTCCTGAACGTGACGGCGAGCAAGCGGTTCGGCATGCTCGAGCCGTACGTGGGGCTGGGTTGGGACAGCTTCGACATGGACGTGGCCTACGAGGACTCGTCGACCCCGGGTTCGAAGATCGCGGTCGACTTCGATCCCGAGACCAACGCTCACTTCACGATCGGCATCCAGGCGCTGCTGGGCTTCAGCCGGATCCTGGCGGAATTCAACGCCGCCGCGGAGCCGGGGGCCGCCATCGGCCTCAGCCTCGGCCGCTACTAGAGGAGGACAGGGTCATGCGCAAGCTCTTGAACTGGCGAACCGCGGTCCTGGTCCTCCCGTTGATGCTGGGAGCCTGGGGCTGCATTCTCATCCCGGAAATCGTGGACCGCATTGTCGAGCTGGCAGTCTCGGCTTCGACCAAGGCGACGTTCATCTCCTCGGGCGAGACCAACACCCACAACAAGACGGATGTAGTGAATCTGAGCACCAGCGTGGGCCTCAAGCAGGTCCTCGAGGACAACGGCGTGGACGCCACCGACGTGAAAGACGTCAAGCTCATGGGGGTCTCGTACCGGGTCACCGTTCCCGAGGCCGGCCGGTCGATCACCGGCGGCACGGTCACGATTCAGCGCGGCGCCGGTGCGGTGACGCCGCTGGTGACCGCCTTCACCGCGAGCGCGGCGAGCGCGACCGGCTGGATTCCGGTGGCGCTCGATGCCGCGGGCGTCACGCTGGTCAACGCCATCCTCACCGACCTGCTGAACGAGGCGAAGACCGGCACCCCCGCCCCCAACCCCACGGTCACCTACCACGTCGTGGGGACCTCCGTGCCGGGCGCGACTCCCACGAATTTCACGTGGGAGTTCAAGCTCGACCTGAGCATCGTCGGCACGGTGTCGGTCCAGGTCGTGAACTGAGATTCGCTGCAGCCGCGCGAGCTGATCGCGCGGCTTCGGCAACGTAGCGGCAGCGGAGCGGGCGGCGCCTCCCTGGCGCCGCCCGTTACTGCATCACCCGCACCGCCAGCACGCGCGCGGAGCAGAAGCGCGTGAGCATCGCCGCGATGCGCTCGAGCGCCACCGACAGGTGCTGGCCAGCGCGCTCAACCGGGCAGAACACCACCACCATAAGGTTGCGGGTGCGTCCCTTCACCGCCGTGTGCGCGGAGTCCGCGGTGGGCGCTCCGAACGGGCCGCTCTCGTCGGCGATCAGCAGGCGCCCGGCGAGATTCACGCGCTGCTTTCGGATCCCGGTGTAGCCCTCACCGGGTCGCCCGACCCGCACGGCGAGATCACCCTTCACCTCGTCGCGGTCGTAGAGGCCGAGCGGCATCTGGTGCTCGAGCGAGCACAGGTTGCAGACGTCCACCGCCGGGTTCACGCGCGGCAGCCCCTTGCCCTGCAACACGCGGCGCAGCAGCGCCTCGCTGCTCGGGCGGGTGCGCGTGGGATCCAGGTCGAGCTTGTGGAACAGCGACCGCGTCTCGGCGACGCCGGGGATGTCCGAGGCGGGCTTGCCCGCGAAGTTCGCGATCAGCCGCGAGGTGATGCCCTCGCACTCCGCGTCGAACTCGGTGCTCAGCGGATCGAGGCAAACCTCCTCGGCCTCGAGCACGCCGAGCGCCAGGGTACCTCGCAGGGTCTCTTCGACGACCAGCGACAGGCCGTGGGTGCGCGCTCCAAGCGACATGATTCACCTCACGGATCGCGGCCGGCGGACCGTGGCGCGCCGCGTGTGATCCCGCGGCGGCGACATGCTTCAAAGTGGGCGGCGGGAAGTCCCTTTCCGACCCAATGCACGGGACGACGCAAAGGTCGCCCCTTACGATTGCGGCCAAACCTCAATGTCTTCGCCGCCCACCACGAGCAGCGCAGCGGATGCGGTGCTCGGCACCCGCGAAATCTCGTTCTTTGGAGCCGCCGCGAATTCCGCGGCGGCCGAACAATTCGAGGCCCGTACCTTAAGCGTGAACCGCCCGCGGCGCCAACGAAAAGATTTCGGGTCGCAGTCGCGGCGGCCAAGTTCGTTCAGGGTGCATCGCGTTCGTTCACGTCAAACTCGACTTCGAGGCGTGGAGCGAAGTTACGCGGGCGCGTCCGCCGATTCGCTTTCCGCGGGCGGCAGCCGGCGCTCGATCGAGACGATGCGATATCGCCGTCGCTGCTCGCCTTCGCCCAGCTCGACCTCGTCACCGATCGCGCGCCCCATGAGCGACCGCCCCACCGGAGCCTGGAACGAGATGACGTGATCGCCGTGGTGGTGTTCCCCCTCGCCCAGGATCCAGTAGCTCGCGACCTCGGCGTCGCTCTCGAGCGTGACCTCGGTGCCGAGCCCCACCACGCCGTCCTTGAACTCGGCGTCGTCCACGAAACGCGCGCGCGCGAGGCGGAGCTGAAGTGACCGCACCAGCTTGCTCACGTTCGATTGCTTGAGCTTGGCCGAGTGGTACTCGGCGTTCTCGCGCAGGTCGCCGAGCTCGCGCGCCTTCTGGATCGCGGCGGGAATGGTGGTCCGAAGCTCGCGCTCGAGCCGCTCGAGCTCGCGCGAGAGCCGCTCCCAGGTGGCGCGCGTCATGACCGAAAGGTTCGCCTCTTCGGCCGGCTGGCCGACGTTTGCGAACAGCTTCTCGGCCCGCGCCTGCCGCGAATCACGCAGCAGCTCCGCCTCTTCCGCCATCCCCAGCCGCTCCACCGCCTCGATCGCCGGGAACAGGAAGCGGTCGCTGGAGCGCCACTGCCGGAGCAGCACGCGGATCTTGAGCCGGGTCTCGTCGGGCGGCGGATTGTTCCGGAGCAGCCCGTCGAACCCGCCGCCGGGCTCGAGCCAGCGCAGCACCTTCTCCGCCAGCGAGGCCTTCGGCCGATCTTCGATCAGCGCGAGCGCCGCCCACAGCACCAGCCAGCCGTCCGCGGGCGCCGGGTCGCGGCCCAGCTCCTCCTCGATCGCGCGCAGTGCCGCGCCCGGATAGCGCGTGGCGTGCAGCAGCAGGGTGCGACGCAGCTGGCCGCGGCCCGCTGCGTCGAGCTGTTCGCGGAAGCGCGCGGCCGCCTCGCGCACGCCGGCAAAGCGCGAGTCGAGCGCTCCCAGGATGGCGTCGGCCTCGACGCCCGCCGCATGCGAGACCTCGAGCAGCACGAGCTGCTCGTCCTCGCCGCTGAGATCGCCGATCGAGAGCCCGTCCTCCCACAGCCGCACCAGCACCTCGGTCCACTCGGGAGCGCGCTCGGGGAACCAGCGGGCGACGTAGAGCCCGGCGCGCGCGCGATCCGCGCGCTCGGCGTCGTCGTCGCGCATCGCGCTCAGGACGAACCGGCCGAAGCGCTGGGCGAGCGGGGCCGCAAGGCCCGGGTGCTGCGAGAGGAACTTGCGCAGGGTCGCCAGGTTGGCCTTCACCGACTTGCGCGGCTCGAGCGCGGGCAGCGGCACATCGTCGGCCCCGTCTCCTCCCTCGCGCTCGGGCGTGAGCCGGTAGCTCTGCTCGAAGGCGCGCGAGGTGTCGATCCGCGGATCCTTTTCGGCCGCGGCGCGCGCCTTGCGCCAGAAGGCGGTCCACTCCGCGGCGGGAACCAGGTCGGCCCCCACCAGGAAGACCTTGAGCTTCTGGGCGTCACCGCTCCCGCCCAGCGCCGACAGCGCCCGCGCCAGCACGCTGCCTGGCTTGTCCAGGCGCATGCGCTTCAGCTCCTCGGGCCGCGTCGCGTGGATCAGCCGCAGATCGTCCTCGGCGATCGGAGTGAGCGTGCGGCACGCGGCGGTGTAAGGCATGCGGTGCCCCTTGCGCTGCGCGAAGTCGATCAGCACCTCGTCGCCGTCGTTCGCCGCGATCCGCCCGGCGCCGAAGGAGCCATGCACCACCGTGCGTCCCGGAGGCAGCGCCGCGATCGCGTCGAACTTCTCCAGCGCCCCGACCAGCGGCGTCATGCGGTCCTCGACGCCCGACACGCGGAGCACGATAGCGGGCTCGGGCAGCGCTCGCGCCGGGCCCTGGCGCAACGATTCCAACACCGCGTCGCGGAAGCAATCGCCCTCGGCGGGTCCATGCCGCTCGATCGCGCAAGTCGCCACGGCTCGCAACGCCGCGTGGAGCGGGCCCGCCTGTCCCGACCGCGATACCGCCGGAAACGCGATCTCGAGCAACTGGCGGCATTCCTGAAACGCATCCTGTTCGGCGAGCGCGGGCAGCGTCTCGATCAGCCGCGCGAGCCCATCGGCGTCGTCGTGGTCGACGAACTCGAGCGCGGCCTCCTCCAGCCCGGCGTAGCGCGCCTCGGCGGCGAAGCGCGGCATCAACTCGGCGAGCAGCATCCGGCGCTCCTCGCCCTCGCCCGCCTCGCCCAGACGGACCGTGAGCAGCAGCGCGAGCTCGAGGTCGTCCGGGAGCAGCGACCAGGCGCGGCGCAGGGCTTCGATCCGCGCCGGCTCCTCCTTGAGCCCCTCGTGCGCCCGGACCAGCAATCGCACGGCCGCCGCGCTGGTCTCGAGCGCCAGCGCGCGCTCCGCCACCGCCGCGAGCGGCTCCCACCGCGCCCCCGTCGCGAGCTTGTCGCCGAGCGAAAGCAGCGTCTGGTGCGCGCGCTCGACCTCGCCGTGGAGCGCGCAGGCCGCGGCCAGCAGGTAATCCACGCCGGGCGAGGCGCCGGCCTGCTTGAGCCGGGCCGAGCATTCGTCCCGCACCATGGCGAGCTGGCCCGCAGTTTGCGCCTCGTGCGCGACGGCCTCCAGGTGGGCGCGTGAATCGGGCGTGAGGTCGGCGGCGATGTCGCCGCGCAGCACCGGCGGAAGCTGTTCGCGGATGGCCATGAAGGTCGGCAGGGTCTCCCGGACGCGAGAAGGCCGAACATCATGGACCACGCGGCGCGGGGAGGCAAACCGGGCGGCGACTGGAAGTAAGACGCCGCGCCCGCCACTTTCCCAAACGCACTGGTCTCAGCGGGCCCGGCTTCTTGTGCACGCGGTCTCACCCTCCTAGACTGCCGCACCGTGAAGATCTACACACGCACCGGCGACGACGGCACCACCGGTCTCATCGGCCCGGGCCGGGTGCAGAAGAACGCGCCGCGGGTCGAGGCCTACGGCGAGGTGGACGAGCTCAACGCCTCGCTGGGTGCGGCCCGCGCGCTGGATGGGCAGGGCTGGCTCACCGAGCCGCTCTCGATCATCCAGGCGCGGCTCTTCAATCTCGGGGCCGAGCTGGCCACCCCCGAGGCCGCCTCCCTCGCGAAGCTCGCGCGCGTCACGGACGACGACGTGGCGGCGCTCGAGGCCCGGATCGACGCCCTCGACCGCGAGCTTGATCCGCTCCAGCGCTTCATCCTGCCGGGCGGCACGCCGCTCGCGGCCGAGCTGCATCGCGCGCGCACCGTGTGCCGGCGTGCGGAGCGGCGCGTGGTGGCGCTGGCCGCGCGCGAGCCCGTGGAACCGCGGGTGGTGCGTTACCTGAACCGGCTCGCCGACCTCCTGTTCGTGATGGCGCGCTGGTGCAACCATCGCGCGGGCGTGGCGGAGACGGAGTGGGGCGGCGGCTCGCGCTGAGGGTCGCACGGGCGCCGCGCATCGAGTCACGACCGGGGTGAGGGCGCGGGTGGCGTCTCCGGCAGGCTCGATATGTGCGCTGGACATTCGGGGGGCGCGCGGTGATAATGCCGCGGCACACCTGAACGCAGGAGGATGAACGCGCCGGGCGCCGCGCAGCACCGCGCCGGGCAGCCGCTCCCCCGCAGGTGGCCTCCCGCCCTGATCGCCGCGCCCATCTTCACCGCCCCAGCGGGCGAGTCCGAAGACGGCGCGGCGCGGAATCCGAGAACCCGGGCGGATGCGAAGACGGGACGAGCACCGGCATCCTGCCCGCTGAGAACGGGCGGCCCCGTATACCGCAGCAGCTTTTGCTCCAGAAATCCCACCGCGCTCGCGCGCCGGATCGCACCGGTCCCGAGCGCGACCGTGGCGGACCAAACGAAGGGACCTTCATGAGACCACGTCGTCGCCGCCCCCCCCGCGGGCCCAGACCGGACCTGCCGGGCGGCAACCCCCCCGAGGCCGGCGCCTTCATCGCCCCCCCGGGCGGCGGCCG
>CAZYQK010000011.1:0-34696 GCA_964650245.1 uncultured bacterium
TCCAGGCCGGCGATGACTTCCTGCGCGCCCGCGGTGCCGGCCGTGCTCAGGATGAGCGCGCTTGCGAGGAGTAGAGCCTTCCACTTCATGGCGGGTAGTTCCTCCTTCGGGGGGTGTTGGCCAGCGCGGATCCGCGCCTGGCGGCGCTGGTCTCGCGGACTGGTCGGGTGACTCACGGGGGCGAGGTGGTGGCCGGAGGAGACCACGGCTTCGCTTGGGACACGTCGTGCGACGCGCGGCGGGGCTGCCCGACTGAAGGCGGAAGTGTGCGGGGCGGCCGAAACACTTCGCGAGGCACTGCTGAGCCGGAACGCTAGGACCGGCCCCGGGGCGAGTCAAGCCCCAATTTCGAACCCCGCCACCTTGCTCTCGAGCCCGCGGGGCGCCGCTGCGCTCAGTGCGGTGGGGTCTCACGTGCGGCCTCGAGCGCCGCGCGCCGCAGCTCGGTGTCCGCGGTCGTGGACGCGAAGCGCGCGGCCGCGGCCTTGAGCCGCGGGTAGGGGGCGCCGGCCGCTCCGTCGAGCGCGAGCCAGGTGAAGCGCTCGACGGCCTCCGGCCGGGTCGCCCGGTCGAGCAGTGCCGCAAGCGTCTCGGCCGCCGCCTCGTGGCGCCCAAAAGTGCCTGGCGCCTTCCACAGTGCGCGGGCGGCCTCGGCGCGCACCGCCTCGACCGAGTCGCCGAGCGTCTCGAGCAGCCGGTCCCGCAGGCGCCCGCGCAGCGGAAGAGCCGCGAACCGCGGCGGGCGTCCCGGCGTCGCGTGCTCGATGTCGGAGACGATCAGATTGACGCCCAGCGCCAGCACCGCCTGCTCGCGCACGCGCGGGTCGGGATCGCCACTCAGATCCAGGATGCGGGCCACGGTGGCGGGCGAGCGATAGCTCCAGCGCAGGATGGAACGCGCCTTGGCCTTAAGCGTCCGGGGCCGCTCATGCTCCCCGGATTCGATCCACTCCGCGCGAAACAGAAACGGCGTCAGCGCCAGCGCCGCGGCGAGCCCGAGCGCCGCCAGCCGCTCGCGGCGCTTCGCTCGGCGCGTGACCGAGAGCGCCCCGAGCGCGGCTCCCAGAAGCGGTGGCCACGCCCAGGCGCCGGCCGCGAGGCGCTCGCGGAACGCGGCAGCTGCGGTGTGCGCGCCGAGCCCGAGCAGCAGGAAGCCCGCGGCCACCGTCACCAGCACGCCGAGCAGCCCGCCCGCGATCGTGGCGCCGGCGAGGCCCGAGCCGAAGGCGGGCGGTGCCTCCGGCCCCGGCGCCTGGCGAGGATCTTCCACGCCCTGTCCGCCGCCTTCCGGCCGCGCCGGCCGGGCCGGCGAGACCTGCCTCAGATCGTGCCCTCGAGCACCTCGAGGCAGTTCTCGTAGCGCCCGAATGACGGCATCAGGTAGACCCCGTTCGCCATGCCCTTGCACTGGCCCAGCAGCTCGCGCGCCAGCTCGACACCCACCTTCTGCCCCTCGTTGGCGGCCTGGTGCATGCGGCCGCGGATCCATTCCGGAACCGAGATGCCGGGCACCTCGTTGTGCAGGAACTCGGCGTGGCGGAACGACTGGAGCGGGAGGATGCCGATCAAGATCGGGATCGCGGTGAGCCCGCTCAGCCGCTCGACGAAGCGTTTCCAGCAGTCGAGCTCGTACACCGGCTGGGTCATCACGAACTGCGGCCCCGCGTCGAGCTTGCGCTTGACGTACTCGAACTCGTGGTCGAGGTCGTCGGCCGTGGGGTTGACCCCGCAGCCGAAGGCGAAGCCGGCGGCGGCGCCGATCGAGGTGCCGGCGAGATCCGTCCCCCGGTTCATCTTCCGCACGATCCGCATCAGGCCCGGCGCGTCGGTGTCGAACACCGCGGTCGCGTTCGGATAGTCGCCCAGGCTGGGCGGATCGCCGGTCAGGCACAGGATGTTGCGGATCCCGAGCGCGTGGGCTCCGAGCAGGTCGCTCTGCAGGCCCATGAGATTCCGGTCGCGGGTGGTGTAGTGGAGAATGACCTCGAGCCGCGGGAAGTGGAGGTGGATCCGGTAGGCGAGCGCCATTGCGCTCATCCGGATGCGCGCCAGCGGGGAGTCCGCGATGTTGACCGCGTCCACGCCGCGCTGGGCCATCATGCGCGCCGCCTCCATCACCTTGGTGGTGTTGATGCCGCGCGGCGGATCGATCTCGACGCTCACCACGAACTTCTCGCGCAGCATTCTCAGGAACGGCGGCTCCTCTGTCTCGGCCGCCAGCTCGACCGGCGCCGGCGCCGCTTCCAGCACCCGCACGTCGGCGCCCGGGGTCAGCTTCTCGGCCGGGAGCTTCGAGGCCAGCCGCTCGCGCATGGCGCGGGTGTGGGCCGGAGTCGTGCCGCAGCATCCGCCCACCAGGCTCACGCCCATCTCGACCGCCCGCGCCGCGAAGTCGGCGAAGTACTCGGGACTCGCGAGGTAGAGGAACCGTCCCTCGAGGAACTGAGGCAGACCCGCGTTGGGCATGGCAGAGACCGGCGTCCCCTCCGCGGCGGCCAGCACCTCCTCCAGCACCTCGAGCGTGGCCTGCGGTCCGACGCCGCAGTTCAAGCCCACCACGTCGGCCCCCGCCTGCTTGAGCGCGCGCACCGCGAGCGTCGGGGTGTGGCCGTAGAGCGTCTTCCCGTCCTGCCCGTATGTCATCTGCGCGATGATCGGGAGGTCGAGCGACACGCGGCGCACCGAGCGCAGCGCGGCCAGGATCTCGTTCAGGTCCTGAAAGGTCTCGAGGATGAAGCAGTCGCAGCCGCCTTCGAGCAGGCCTTCCGCGGTGGCGCGGAAGAAGCGCTCGGCGTCCGCGACCGCGATCGATCCGAACGGCTCGAGCGGTTTTCCGAGCGGGCCGATCGAGCCCGCGACGAAGGCGTTCACCCCCACGATCTCGCGCGCGGCGCGCGCCACCTTCACGCCCTGGCGCGCGATCACCCGCACCTTTTCTCCCAGTCCGTGAGGTGCCAGGCGCACCTCGTTGCAGCCGAAGGTATTGCTCTCGATCAGCTCGGCCCCGGCCGCGAGGTAGTCGCGGTGCACCGATTCGACCACCGTGGGCCTGGACAGGTTGAGCCCGTCGAAGCTCTGGTCGAAGCCGGTGCCGCGCTCGTAGAGCTGGGTGCCCATCGCGCCATCGGCCAGCAGCGGGGCGCGGCTCAAGCGTTCGAGGAAGGGTGAGGGCATGGACGCCGGAATCTACGAGGTCGGGGGAGCGGGGCGCAAGTTGCGGCGCGGCGGGTACCGGCGGCGACGCGCCCGACCCTGAGATCTCCCGGCGAATCGCGTCTGCGCGCTCGTTGGAGCGGCATGCCGCCGCTGTTATAGTGCCGCGCCGTGACCCTCCGGACCTCCACGACCCTCGCCCTCCTGTGCGGTTTCGTGCTCTCCGCCCCGGCCTACGCCGCTGTCTCTGCCGTTCCCACGCTCGATCCCGACCGGCTCCGCCCCGGCCAGAAGGCCGAGGTCCGGACGGTGTTCGAGGGTGAGAAGGTGGAGAGCTTCGAGGCCGAGATCGTCGGCGTGCTCCGCGGCGGACGCAGCGAGGGCGACATGATCCTGGCGCGCGCCACGTCCGAGCGCGTGGTGCGGACCGGGGTGGCGGCCGGCATGAGCGGCTCGCCGGTCTACGTCGACGGCAAGCTGATCGGGGCGCTTTCCAGCGGGTGGGCGTTCTCGCGCGAGCCCATCTTCGGAATCACCCCGATCGGCGAGATGCTCGCCGTGCTCGACCAGCAGACCTCCCGGCCGTCCGAGAGCACCGCCGGCCCGACCGGGATCGACGCGCCGGGCCTCGCGGGCGGGGTGCGTTTCGGCGAGTTCCGCTGGGACAATGAGAGCACGACGGCAGAGGAAGTGCCCGGCCGAGCCGGAAGCCCCGCAGACTCGCGCCTCGCGACCGGCCTCGCGCCGCTCGCGATTCCGCTGGCGGCGAGCGGGCTCCATTCGCGTGCCCTGGATGTCGCACGCGACGCCTTCGCCGGCCTCGGCCTCGCCGTGGTCCCGGGGGGCCGCGCGCCCGACGGCGGACCGCCTCCCGAGGCGCTGGTGCCGGGGGCCGCGGTCGCGGTGGACGTGCTGCGGGGCGATCTCCTCCTGTCCGCGATCGGGACCGTGACCTACCGCGCCGGCGATCGCATCCTGATCTTCGGCCATCCGCTATTCCAGTCGGGCGAGGTGCGGCTTCCGCTCTCGACCGCCGCCATCACCACGGTGATTCCCAACCAGCAGAACTCGTTCAAGCTGGGCGTGACCGGGCGCCAGGCCGGGGTGGTGACGCAGGACCGCCGCGCCGCGGTGGCGGGAACCATCGGGGGCGTGCCGCGCCTCATGCCGCTCGCGGTCTCGGTCGCGTCCGGCTCCGGTCGCCAGCAGTTCCACTTCGAGAGCATCGAGGACCGCGCGCTCGCACCCGTGTTGCTCGGCCTGGCCGCGATCAACTCCCTGCTCGAATCGGGCGGCATCGGCGGCAACCAGACCCTGCGCTGGGCTATGACGCTTCATCGCCGGGGCGCCCCGCCGCTCAAGTTCGCTGACGTGGTCGCGGGAGAGACGCCGGTCGGGGAGCTGGGGGCGGCCCTCGCCGGGCCGCTGCGATTCCTCTTCAACAATCCGTTCCAGCGCCTGGCGCTCGACAGCATGAGCGTCGCGCTCGAGGTGGTCCCCGGGCGCGAACAGTGGGCGCTGCGCGGCGCGCGCGTGCTCGATTCGGCGGTGCGGCCGGGGGGACGGGTGCGGGTGCGCTGCGATCTCGAGCGCTGGCGCGGTGGCCGGGAGACCCACGAGCTGTCGCTCGCGGTTCCGGCCGAGGCCCCGGACGGACGCTACGTGATGTGGCTCGGCGGCGGGACCGAGCTCGCGCGCTACGAGGCCTCGCGCCTGCCGGCCCGCTACCGTCCGATCTCGCTCGACGACGCGTGGCGGAGGCTGGCCGCGCTGCGGCGCACGGACGCGCTCTACGGCGCGCTCTACGCGCGCGCACCCGAGGTCACGAGCGAGGACCGCGACTACCCGGAGCTCCCGGTTTCGGCGCTGGCGCTGTTGTCGGGCGGGCAGAGCGCCGGCGACCGGGCGCGTCGCGGCGAGGTTGCGATCCTGGATGAGACCCGGATGGCGCTGGACGGGGTGCTGCGCGGCGAGCTGCTGCTGCAGGTCAACGTGGATTCGGCCGCACCATGAGCCGGGAGGTAAATTGAAGACCGAGCGAGAGACCCTGGAGTCGCGGGCGGGGAATGCAGCGCACGCGCGGGCGACCGACCGCCCCTGGCGGGTGGTGCTCGCGGTGGCGATCGCCGCGGCGAGCGCGCTGGCGGCCCCGGCGCGCGCCGGTGAGACGCAGTGGTGGATTCTCGATTCGGCCGCCGATCACGCGAAGTCCGAAGCCCGGGGCGCAGTAGTGCGGCCCGACGGCGTGATCGGTCTCGGGCCTCGCGCCGAGGTCGCGAAGGACGAGAGCCTGACCGTGGTGTGGGCGATCGCGGTGCTGGCCGACGGCTCGGTGGCATTGGCCGGCGATCGTGGTCGCATCGAGCGCTGGACCGAGGCGGGGGGCCTCCAGCCGTGGGTGAAGCTCCCGGCAGGGCAGGTGCTCTCGCTCGCCCCGTCCGGGGACGGAGTGGTGGCGGGGACCGGACCCGAGGGCACCATCTACCGCGTGACCGCGAAGGGTGACACCGCGCTCATCGCGCGCACCGGCGAGCGCTACGTGTGGGGACTGGCGCCCGCGCCGGGCGGCGGCTGGTACGCCGCGACCGGAACCCATGGCAAGCTGCTGCGGGTGGACGGCGGGAACGCGCGCGTGCTGCTCGATTCCGACGAGAGCAACCTGGTCTCGCTGGCGCCGGACGGCAAGGGTGGCGTCTACACCGGCGGCGACTCGCGCGGCCGCGTGTTCCACGTGCGCGAAGGCGGCTCGGTGCGCACCGTGTTCGACGCCGCCGAGGACGAAGTCAGGGCACTCGCGATCGGCGCGGATGGCGCCCTGTACGCCGCCGCACTGAGTGCATCGGCGGTCTCCGATGACGAAGAGGGTGCGAGCGGCGAGAAGCCCGCCCCGGTCAAGAGCGCCGTGAGCGGCGGGCGCGCGGTGGTCTATCGCATCGTGCCCGACAGCCTGGCCGCCATCTACTGGACCTCACCGCAGCCGTTCGTCTTCGCGCTGGCCGGCGCTCGCGAGGGCCTGCTGGCCGCGACCGGCAACCGCGCCGCCCTCTACCGCGTCGAGCGTCCGGGGGGAGCCGCGCAGCTGCTCGCGGCGCCGCAGGGCCAGATCACCGCGCTCGCCCTCGGCCGCGAGGCCCGGGTCTTCGCGGCGACCTCCAACCCGGCGGCGCTCTGGCGGCTGGGTCCGGAGCCGGCCTCCCGGGGCGAGCTCATCTCCACCGTGCTCGACGCGCGCCGCATCGCGCGCTTCGGCCGCATCCGCTGGCGCGGCGAGGCCGGCGGCGCGCGGGTGGAGCTCGAGACCCGCAGCGGCAACACCGATCCCCCCGACACCACGTGGAGCGCGTGGGCGGGCGGCCCGTCGGCGGACGAAGGATCGCGCATCGCGGCCCCTCCCGCGCGTTATCTCCAGTGGAAGCTCGTGCTCGCGGGCGGGACCCCGCGCATCGAGTCGGTGGAGGCGGCGTGGCGCGAGCAGAACCTGCCGCCGCGCATCGAGGAGATCACGGTGGCGCCGCAGGGACACGGTTTCCGCGAGGGCGAGATGCTTCCCCGCAGCGAATCGGTGACCCAGACGCTGCCGGGCGGGCAGAAGGTCGAATACTCGCTGCCGCAGCCCGCCGCCCCGCGCGCGCTGCGCGACCTGCCGATGTGGGCGCGAGGGCTGCGCACCGTGCAGTGGCGCGCGGGCGATCCCAACGGCGACGCGCTGCGCTACCGCGTGGACATGCGGCGCGCGGAGGAGGGCCCGTGGATCAAGGTGGGCGAGAATCTGGACGCCACGTCCTTCACCTGGGACACCAACGCGCTCCCCGACGGCCGCTACCGGCTGCGCGTCACCGCCAGCGACGCGGCCGGAAACCCGGTGGGCGAGGAGCGCACCGACGAGGCGCTGAGCGAGCCTTTCACGGTGGACAACTCCCCGCCCCAGGTCACCGCGTTCGCGGCGCGGGGCGAGTCCGGCGCCGTCGCGCTCGACGGCCGGGCCGAGGACGGGTTCTCACCGCTCTCGCGCATCGAGGTCTCGCTCGACGACGGCGACTGGCGCACGGTCTCGCCGGACGGGGGGCTCGCCGACGACCGCGTGCTCTCGTTCCGGGCGCGCCTCCCGAAGGTCGAGCCGGGCGAGCACACCGTGAGCGTGCGGGCCGTTGACCTCGCGGGCAACACCGCCACGCGCTCGAGCCGGGTCACCGTTCCGCCCGCGCGCTGAAGCCCGGCGTGGCGCCCAACCCTGCGCCGGTCAGACCGATCGAGGAACGTGAGCCCGCCCCGCTCGGGGCCGCGCTGGAATTCGCGGCGCTCGGGGCCGGGCTCACGCTCACGGTGGGGCTGATCGGCCGCCTGCCGTCCTGGTTCCACTCGCTCGGCACCTTCCAGTCGCTCTACGCCCTGGCGTTTGCGTTCTTCGCGCTCGCGCTCCTGCGGCTCTCGCGCTACGAGCGCGTGCCGCGGGTGGGTCTCGCGGTCGCGGCTGTCGCGATCGCGGCACGCGTGCTGCTGCTGCCGGCGCCGCCCTCGCTCTCGGGAGACGCATACCGCTACGTGTGGGAGGGACGCGTCACGCTCCACGGCGGGAATCCCTACCGCCAGAGCCCCGCGGATCCGGCGCTCGCCGGCCTGCGCGACCGGGAGATCTGGCCCCACATCAACCATCCCGAGCTCACCACCATTTACCCGCCGCTCGCCGAAGCGGGCTTCGCGCTGGTGGCGCGGCTCGCCCCGGGCATGGGCGGGATGAAACTCTGGGTCGCGCTCCACGACGTGGCGCTGGTGCTGTTGCTCCTGCTGTGGGCGCGCCGCCGCGGCGAGAGCGCGGCTCCGGTGATCGCATACGCCTGGAATCCGCTGGTGCTGATCGAGTACGCGGGGAGCGGCCACAACGACCCCGTAGCGCTGCTGTGGCTGGTGCTCGCCCTCATGCTCGCGCGCTCGCGGCCGGGGTGGTCGGCGGCGGCGCTGGCGGCCGGGGCGCTCACCAAGCTCGCACCGCTCGCGGCGCTCCCGTTCCTGTGGCCACGCTGGACCTGGCGCGCGCGCGCCGTGGCGGCCGCGATCCTGGTGCCCGGACTGGGCTTCTTCTGGTCCCAGACCCGGAACCCCTACTCCGGGCTCGGTGCCTACTGGGGAAGCTGGCGCAACAATGAGCTCGCCTTCCACTACCTGGACCGCATGACCGGGAGCTTCGCGACGGCGCGGACGCTGTCGCTGGCGCTGCTCGCCGGCGTGGTGGCATGGGCGTGGCGGCGGCGCTGGAACGAGACCCGCGCGACGCGGCTCATGCTGCGCGCCGGAGTGCTGCTCTCGCCGGTGGCCCATCCCTGGTACCTGGGCTGGGTGATCGCGTTCGAGCCGCTCCGCCCCTCGGCGCCGTGGCTCCTGCTTTCGCTCACCACCGTTCTCAACTACGGTGTGCTGGCGGTCCCGGCCGAGGGTCGCGAGTTCCACCTGCCGCTGGCGTGGCGCTGGGTGGAGTACGGCGCGCCGCTGGCGTTGGCGCTGGCGCTTGCAGCGCGCGGGCGGCTGGCCCGCCGTGGCTGAAAGGGTGGCGTTCCGCATGTTCCAGCCGTTGCTCGAGGTGGTGCGAGGGGAGGCTTCGGGCGAGCGCGCCCTGGAAAGCGTGCGCGCGCTGGCGCGCTTCCACCGCGTGCAGTCGAGCCCGGGATACGACGAGGCGGCGGACTGGCTCACCCGGCAGCTCGAGCGGATGGGACTCGCGGTCGAGATCGAGCACGTGGCCGGGGATGGGCGCACGCGTTGTTTCGGGGCGCTGATGCCACGGGGCTGGTCGTGCGCACGGGCCACGGCCTCACTGCTCGACCGTGGCGCCCGCGAGCGCCTGTGCGACTACGACGCGGAAAAGCTCTCGCTCGTGCTGCGCAGCGCCCCGGCGCGGGGACGGTTCCGCATCGTGGCGCTCGAGGACGGCAGCGAAGACGCCCACTACCACGGGAACGAAGTGCGCGGCGCCGTCGTCCTCACGCGCGGCGCGGTCCACGAGGTGCACCGTCGCGCGGTGGTGGCGCGGGGTGCGGCGGGAATTCTCTATGACGGGCGCCGGCTGCTCCCGCCGGTGCGCGACGCGCTCGACGATCCGGACGCGCTCGCCTACACCTCGTTCTGGTGGAGCGAGACCGAGCCGCGCGGCTGGGGCTTCGTGTTGAGCCCGCGCGTTGGCCAACGCCTGCGCGAGCGGCTGCGCAGCGGGTCCGGGCTCGAGCTCGAGGTCGAGATCGAAAGCACCGCCTTCGACACCCGCATCCCACTGGTCTCGGCGGTGTTGCCCCGCGCGGGCGGAATAGGAGCCGGGGACGAAGTCCTGGTGGTCTCGCACCTCTGCCATCCGCAGCCGAGCGCCAACGACAACGCGTCCGGCGTGGCGGCAAATCTGGAGTCGGCGTGCGTGCTGGCGGCGCTGCGCGCGCGCGGCGCCTGGTCCCCGCAGTCGCGCGGCGTGCGCTTCCTGTGGGTGCCAGAGCTGACCGGCACCCACGCCTGGGTTTCCCTCGACCCCGCCCGCGCGCGGCGGATCGCCGGGGCGCTCAACCTGGACATGGTGGGGGAGGATCAGGAGCGCTGCGGCAGCACGCTGCTGCTCGAGCACCCGCCGTGCTTCGCGGGCTCGTTCGCCGAGGAGCTGCTGCGCCGGATCCGCGCGCAGGCGGTGGACTGGGTGCCGTCCTACTCGGGTCCCGGGCACTACTCGCTCACGCGGATGGCCGAGGTTCCCTATTCCGGGGGCAGCGACCACGCGGCGCTGATCGATCCCGCGATCGGGGTACCGTGCCCGATGCTGATTCAGTGGCCCGACCGGTTCTACCACTCGTCCCACGACACCGCGGACAAGTGCGATCCGCGCTCGCTGGCACTCGCGGCGCGATGCGCGGCGACCTACGCCGGCTGCCTGGCGGCGGCGGGCCCGGCCGAGCTCGAGTGGCTGGCCGAGGCGGTGAGCCGCGGCGCGCGCCGGCGGCTGCTCGATTCACTCGACGCCGATGACCCGTCCCGCGCGTTCGAGCGCGAGCGCGTGCGCGCATCCCGGGCCGTCGCGAGCCTCGCGCGGCTGGGGACGGATCGCGGAGCCCTGGGCCGCGTCGCTGCGGCGCTCGAGGACTTCGCCGCGCGCGAGGGAGCGTGCGTGCCGGCCTGCGCGCTTCCGCCGCGCACGAAGGTGGCACCCCGGACCCGGCCCCGCCGCCGCATCGGCGCGCCGCTCGACCACCAGCGCCACCTGCTTCCGGGCTGGGAGGGTCTCGATGAAGCGGACCGTGATGGCTGGCGCCGGCTCGACGCCACCATCGCTGGCGGCGGCACCACGCTGGAGCTGGCGTGGTATGCCTGCGACGGACGGCGCACGCTGGAGGAGATCGCGCACCTGGTATGGCTCGAGACCGGCGAGCGCGTGGCCCCCGCGGGCGACGGCGGCTCGAAACCTTCGCTGCAGGAGTTCTTCGAGCGCGCCGCGGCGCTCGGGCTCTGCGTGTGGGCGGAGGAGGAAGCGAGATGAAGTCACAGCGGACGCGCTACGGATACGTGCTGCGGATCGACCCCGGCGAGGAGATCGTGGCCACGCTGCGCGAGTTCGCGAAGATCCAGGGGGTGCGATGCGCCGGGATCGCAGGGCTGGGCGCGGTGGGGGAGGTCGAGCTCGGGTTCTTCCGGCGCGCGACCGGCGACTACGTGCGCCGCACGTTCACCGGGGAGCACGAGATCGGATCGCTGACCGGGAACTTCAGCGAGCTCGAGGGCGAGCCGTATCCGCACTGCCACATCGTGATCGCCGGCGAGGATTTCATCGCCCACACCGGCCACCTGTTTCGCGGCGTGGTGTCCGTGACCTGCGAGGTGCAGATCGTCACCGACCCGGACGCGCTCGGGCGCCTCAAGCGCCCGGACCTGGGTTTCAACCCCCTGGAGCCACGGGCCTGAAGGCCTCAGGAGGCGAACAGGTAGAAGCCGAATCCCAGCGTCTCGCGCCCCCAGCGCCGGTAGGCCCGATGCCAGCGCCGAACGTGATCGAGCATCGCGGGCGCGTCGGTATCGTCGGGGTGCTCGCGCGCGTAGCGCTCGACGGCGTCCGCGTACAGGTCCTCGTACGCGTCCCATTCCTCGAGGCTGCTGACCTCTGCCGCGAGCGGGTTCAGGCCCAGCGCCGCCCCGTTCGCGATGTTGCCCTCGTGACCGGTGAACTCCTCGCGCGTGCCCCCCAGCACGGCGAGATACTCGTCGTCGGGCGGCCGCTTCCAGTAGCCATCGCCGACCAGCACCCGGCCCGAATCCCTGACCAGCGTCTGCAGAGCGCGCAGCGTCTCGACGTAGCCCCCGAGCGCGTGGGTCGAGCCGATGCACAGCGCCGCGTCGAAAGATCCGGGCGCCTCGTTCAGATTCACGGCCGGGCGCTCGAGGAGTGTCAGCGCGCCGCCACCCACCCTCGACGCCGCCCTGGCGCGGGCGGCGTCGAGGAACACCGGGTTGATGTCCACGCCCACCGCGCGTGCGGCGTGGCGCTCCACCAGGCGCAGCAGCAGCTCGGCCTTGCCGCAGCCTACGTCCAGCACCCGCCCGCCTCGTGCGAGCGCGAGACGGGCGAGCAGCGCGTCGGCCCGTTCCGAGCCGAGCGGGGAGCAGAACAGGTGGTCGCGGTGCGCGATGGTGGTGAGCCTGGTGCGATTCATTTTCACCGGCGGGGTCGGGTGCGTTGCTCGCGCCGGCCGCGGTCTGCGGGCGCGAATGACGCGCGGCCGCGCCGTGCTATACTGCCGTCCCGTTTTGCGCATCCGGGTTGTCCGCGGCGTGTCACGACGTGATCGCGACCAGCGCCCAGTGTCGGCCCGAGCGGCCGTGGTCGCGCCGGTGGGAGAAATACCAGCTCGGCTCGCAAGCGGTGCAGGCGACGGTGTCGAAGATTGCGGCCGCGGGAACGCCGGCTTCGAGCAACTGCTGGCGCGCGGCGGCGGCGAGGTCGAGGCGCCAGTGTCCCGCCCGCTCGCGAACCGCGGCGGCGGGAAACTGGCGGGCCACCTCGGGTCCGACCTCGTAGCAGCAGGCACGAATACAGGGTCCGAGATGGATAGTGGCGTCCTCGGGCGGGGCCGCGCCGGCGGCGCAGGTCGCCTCGAGCGCCCGGCGCGGCATGCCGGCCGCGGTGCCGCGCCAGCCCGAGTGGGCGACCCCCGTAGCACCCGGGACGAGCATGATGAGAGGGAGGCAGTCGGCGACGGTGACGGCGAGCGTCAGGCCGGGCGCGCGGGTGACGAGGGCGTCGCAGCCCGGAACGTGGCCGGGCCCGCCGACCTCCACCGCGCTCGCGCCATGCACCTGGCCGGCGGTGGCGACGCGCATGGGGTCGAGCGCGAGCGAGTCGAGTAGGCGCCTGCGGTTCTCGACCACCGCCTCGCCGCGGTCGGGGGTGGAGCGGCCGAGATTGAGCGAATCGAAGGGAGGCTCGCTGACCCCGCCGCGCCGCGTCGTGAAGGCCATGGTCACGCGCGGCGGGCTCGCGGCCGGCCGCCACAGCGGCAGGGCCGCGCTGGAATCGAGCGTCCACATGGATGCGGCACGCTAGTGAATGTCCCGCGCGGGCGTCAAGCCCGCGCGCCGAAAGGAGCGCAGAGCACGGTGAGACTCAGGTTCCCGACGACCATCGCCGCGGTCATTGCCGCCCTGGCCTGCGCGGCGTTCGCGCAGCAGCCTCCCGTTGCGCCGGTGCCCCCGGGCGGTGGCTCGCGAAACGCCCCCGCGATCGCGACCGTGGGTCCGGTGCGCATCACTCAGGCCGAATACGACTCGCGGGTCGGCGGCGCGATGGAGCAGTATCGCGCCCGCCTCGGTAGCGAGGTGCCCGCCGGGCTGAAACCCGTCGTGCGGCGCCAGGTGCTCGAGGGTTTCATCCGTCGCGGCCTGCTGGGGCTGGAGGCCGAACGCCGCGGCATCGTGGCAAGCCCGGCCGAGGCCGAGGCGGAGTTGAAACGCGATGCGTTCTTTCAGAAGGACGGGGTCTTCAACGAGGCCAAGTTTCTGGCGCTGAAGAGCGGCCAGCCCGCGGCGTTCCAGTCCGCGCTCGACGTCACCCGCCGGCACCTGGCGGCCCGCCGTCTGAACCAGCAGCTGGAAATCGAGAAGGCGGAGCCGGCAGCCGTGCTGCGCGCCCGCACCGAGCGCGCGCTCACCCGGGCTTCGGTCGGTTTTCTAGGGATCAGGCGGGCCGAGTTCTCGGGCGCGTACGCCGAGCCGCGCGAGTCCGAGGTCCTCGCCTACTACCGTTCCCACGCCGAGGACTTCCGCCGCCCCGACCGCGCCTCCCTGAGCGTGGCCTTCATCGACACGCCGGCGCTGCCCGAGTCGCTCTCGGGCGACCCGGCCGCCGTGCGGGCGTGGAACGCGCGCATGCGACAACGTGCCGACAGCGTGCTGGCGCAGGTGCGTGCCGGCGCCTCGCTCGACGACGCCGCAGCCGCCTTCGGCGCGCTGCGCAAGAACGTGGTCGTGACCCGGGACAATTTCCCCGGCTTCTGGAGCGGCGACGAGCGCCTGAACGGGCTGGTCTTCCTTCAAGCCCCGGGCATGGTGCTGCCCGAGCCGGTGCCGGCACGAGCGGGCTGGCTGCTGGCGCGGGTGGACGAGGTGCTAACGGCGCATGTCGCGCCGCTCAGCGAGGTCGCGAGGGAAATTCGTGGACGGCTGCGCGGCGGCGCGCGTGCCCGCGACGACGAGCGGGCACAGCGCGTGCTGTACGACCAGCTGCGCGACAGCCTGAGGACCACCGCCTACCGGGTGCGCTACGCAGTCGTGGACGCCGCCCGCATCAAGTCCGCCGAGCCGAAGACCGCCGACCTCGACCGCTACTACCACGCCCATATCGCCGACTACTCGCGCTACGACCCGGCGACCGCGTCGGTCAGGGTGCGGCCACTGGCGGAGGTCGCAGACGATGTGCGGGAGCGCTGGCGCCGCGATCGCCGGCACGCGCTGGCGCGCGACCTGGTGGCGCGCCTCGAATCGGCCTGGCGCCGCGGCGCGCGCGACCGGGCGCTGGAGGGCTCGGTCACCCTGCTGCGCGAGATCGGCCCGGTGGCGCTGGGCGCGCCCGCAGACACCGGCGCCGCGGGCGCCGCGCTTACCGACTCGCTCGCGGCGCGCGGCGGCGCCCCGGGGGTGGGAGTCTGCACCACGCCCGGCGGCATGATGGTGTTCCACGTCTTCGAATCCGTTCCCAACTTCCTGCCGGACTTCGACCAGGCCCGCCCCCAGCTCGAGCGCCGGCTCAAGCTGCAGCGCGACCTGGAAGACGAGCAAAACGCCCGCGTGCTCTTCGATCAGGACCCGCGCCGCTTCGTGGGGGGGAGCGTCATCCACTTCACCCGCCTGCTGGTGCCGGAGCCGGAGTTGATCCAGGTGCCTCTCACCCGCGAGGAGGTCGAGCGCTATCACCTCGAGCACATCGACAAATACTCGGCCCCCGAACAGATGCGCGCCCGCCACATTCTGGTCAGCCCCGCCGGTCCCGGTCCGACGGCCGACAGCGCGGCGCGCGCGAAGGCCGAGGATCTCCTGCGCCGCGTGCGCGCCGGGGAGGATTTCGGAGAGCTGGCAAAGCGGTACAGCGAGGATCCGGCGACGGTGGAGAAGGGCGGCGACCTGGGGCTGTTCGGGCGTGGGGCGATGCTCGAAGGGTTCGAGCGCGCCGCCTTTGCGCTCAAGCCGGGCGAGGTGACCGACCTGGTCAAGACCGAGGTCGGATATCACATCATCAAGTGTCTCGAGCGCGAGGGCGCCGTGGCGCAGCCGCTGGAGTGGATTTACGGCAACGTGGGGGGGGACGCGGCGCACGACAAGGCGAGCCTCATCGCCCGGCGCCGCGCGGACAGCCTCTACTTGGCGCGGCGCACGCCCGCGGCGCTTCGCGCGGCGGCCGGGGCCGCCGGCATCCAGCTGGAGGAGTTCGAGCACGAGGTGGGCAACCGCCGTGCGGCGCCCGACATGATCACGGTTCTGGAGCGCCTGGAGAATTCAAAGCCGGGCCAGATGTATCCCGGCAGCTACGCGATCCCCGGGGTGGGTTGGGCCCTCAGCTGGGTGGACACCGTCACGCCGCCGCCCACGCCGCGCTGGGGGGCGGCGAAGGCGCGCGCGCTTTCGATGTGGCGCCAGGGAGCCGGCGATCGCGGGCTCGATGCCAAGTGCGCGGAGCTCGACTCGATGCTGGCTTCGGGCTGGAGCCTCGACAGTCTGGCCGCGTTGTGGGGCGGCCTGCAGGAGGAGGGCGCGCTGGCACCCGGCCGGGGGCTTCCCGGCCTGGGCGGGGGGGCGGTGCTGGACTCGCTGATCTTCGGGAGCTCGAAACCTCCCGTGCTCCAGCCGGGCCAGGTCACGGACTGGATCAAGCTGGCGTCCGGGGTCGCACGCGTTCGGCTCGAACGGCGGCTGCCCCCCGTCGCGACCCAGCTCGCGAGCCGGATGGAAAACGACCGCCGCGCACGAATCGATCGGCAGCTTTTCGCCTACTTCGAAGGCCTCAAGCGGCGCTACCCGGTGCGCATTCTGGATCCCGTGCTGCGTGACGTCGCGCTGCCCGAACCGCCGCCCGAGTAGGCTCGGCTCCGCCGCCTCGTTCTGCCCGGTCCGGCAACACTGGCCGTGCGATTCGCCCGCCGCAGCGGGGCATCGCGGCATTCGCCCCGGCGTCGCCGTGCGCCGGGGCGCGCGCGAGCGGATGGTATGCTCCCTGCAAGGCTCCGGGGCACGGAGCTCTCCATGGCCACCCTGACCCACACCATCACACAAGGCGCCCAGCGCCGCGTCGTCCTCATCGACTTCGACTGGCGCGATACCGACCTCCTGCCGACGCTGCTGCGCCAGCCGGGACTCGCGGTGCGTCTGGTCGCGGGCGAGCGCTCGGAGGAAGCCGGCCTGCGCATGGCCGAGCTGTGTGGTCTGCCGCGCACCCTCGATCTCGCCGATCTCACGCGCGAGATCTTCGACCTCGCGCTGGTGGGTGAGCGTTCTCCTCGCCGCACCCAGATCGAGGGCCTGCTGCTCGCGCTCGGCACCCCGTGCCAGTCCCCCCAGTCTTTTCTCGAAGACCGGGGTGCCCCGGCCGAGGCCACGCCCGCGATCGAGGCTCCGCTCGCGCTTCACGCCGCGGCGTTCGAGACCGCGATCGGCGGGCAGGATTTCAGCCAGATCGTCGAGCAGGCGCTGAGTGATCTCGGCCAGGACGCGCCCACCGCGCCCCGCCCGGTGGCGCCGAGCGGCACCCCGGGCTTCTGCATCCCGACGCTGGCGGATTTTCCATCGCCCGAGGATCGCCGTGGCCTGGAGCAGGCGCTCTCGCAGCTCGCCGCGAATACCGGCGCGGGCGCCGCGGAGCTTCACGCCGGCGGCTTGGAAACTCTTGAGCTGGTGGCGCACGTCGGCTCGCAGGATCTGTTGCTCAAGGGTCTGGTGGATCTGGCGCTCGCGCTCAACACGCCGCAACTGGTCCAGGGCATGTCGGGCGCGAACGAGGGGCGGGTGTGGGGCGCGTGGCCGTTCCGCACCGTGCAGCGGCGCGGCGTGCTGGCTGCGGCCGCGATCGATTCGCGCCTCGGCGTCTCGCCCTGGGAGCGCATGGTCGAGGATCTGCGCAGCCGATGGGACCAGAAGGACCGCGAAAAGGCGGCGCCCGGGTTCCCGCTCATGCCCGAGGCGCGCAAGCTGTGGCTGGACGCCGACGGCTTCCGCTGGCGCCTCGAGCTGGCGATCGAGCGCAACCGGCTCGACGGGCTTCGCTTCGGGCTCCATCGCCTGGAGTTCACCGGCTCCGAGTCGGCGGTCGCGGCCCTGTGCGAGACCCTGCCCCAGCAGTTGCGCGACACCGACTGCATCTCACATCCGTCGCCGTGCGATGTCCTGCTGCTCACCGCCACGCCGGCCGGCGCGTTTGCGCACGTGCGCCGCCGCCTGCTCGCGCTCTGGGAGCAGGCCTGGCACGAGAGCGGGCAGACGACGCCGGCGCCCCCGATCACCGACCTGCGTGTCGAGATGACGGGCCCCGAAGACGCCGAGGGCTTCCGCACTGCGGCCGAGGCGTGGCTGAGCGGGTTGTAGCCGAGCACGGCGCGCGGCGCATCTTGACCCCGCCTGAAGCGCTCGTGTAAAGCTTGGCCTCCGACGCATGGAGGCCACATTGAACCGCTCGATCCGGCGGCTCGGCCCCGAGACCGCCTCGCGCATCGCGGCGGGCGAGGTGGTGGAGCGGCCGCTCTCCGCCCTCAAGGAAGTGCTCGAGAACGCGCTGGATGCCGGCGCCCGCACGATCGAGGTGCGAGTGGACGGCGCGCTTGACCGCGCGTTCAGCGTCGCCGACGATGGCGCGGGCATCGCGGCCTCCGAGCTCGAGCTGGCGCTCGAACGCCACGCCACCAGCAAGATCGCGGCGCTCGAGGATCTCGATCGGCTCGACACGCTCGGCTTCCGTGGAGAGGCGCTGCCGAGCATCGCTGCGGTGAGCCGCCTCACGCTCTCGAGCCGGCCGTCCGACGCCGAGGCCGCGAGCACGCTCGCGGCAGAGGGTGGTGCGACGCGTTCGCGGGGGAGCGCGGCGCGTGCGCCCGGCACGACGGTCGAGGTCAGGGATCTCTTCTTCAACACCCCCGCGCGACGCAAGTTCATGGGGACGCCGGCGGGAGAGTTGCGCGCCGCGATCCGCATGATGGAGGCCTATGCGCTCGCCTTCCCCGAGGTCGCGATACGGCTGGTGGTGGACGGCAAGGAGCGCTTCGATTGGCCCGCGGTTGGACACGCCGGCACGCCGCCGACGAGCCTGTCGGCCGCACGCCAGCGGGTGGGCGCATTGTGGGGCGCGCGACACGCCGAGCAGCTGCTGGAGGCGGCGGGCGAGCGCGACGGCATCCGGGTGGAGGCGCTGCTCGGGCTCCCGGAGCACGCGCGCGCCACGCGCGACGGGCAGGTGTTTCTCATCAATCGGCGCTGGGTGCAGAGCCCGCTGCTCTCGCAGGCGCTGCGCCAGGCCTTCGGCAACCTGCTGCCGGCGGGACGTTACCCGAGCGCCAAGCTCTGGCTCACGGTCCCCCCGGCCCGCCTCGACGTCAACGTGCACCCCACCAAGCGCGAGGTTCGATTCGCCGCCGAGGACGCGATCTTCGGGCTGGTCGCTGGCGCGTGCGCGCGGCCGCTCGCCACGCTTCAGCCGCCCTTCACTGTGCTGCGCGGCGGCTCGTCCGAGCCGGGCTGGGCGGACCGCGTGCGGGAGCGCCCGCGCGAACAGACCTGGCTTCGTCTGGAGCCGCCGCGCGCTGCGGCCGGGGCGCCCGAACTCCCCGGGCTCGCGGCCCCGCCCCTGGCCGACGCGTTCCCCGCGGGCGATGCCCCGCGCGGGCCACTCGCGGGGACCGAGCCGGAGCTCTGGCAGCTTCATCGCACCTACGTTCTCGCCCCGGTGCGCGGCGGGCTCGTCATCATCGACCAGCACGCCGCGCACGAGCGCATCCTGTTCGAGCAGGCGCGCGCGCGTCTCGAGGGCGAGCGCGGCGCCTCCCAGCAGCTGCTCTTTCCGGCGCTGGTGGATCTCGCGCGTGACCAGTACGAACTGCTGCTCGAGCTCGGACCCTGGCTCAAGCAGCTGGGCTGGGACGTGGCGCCGCTGGGGCCGCCCACGGTCGTGGTGCAGGGCGCGCCGACCGACCTCAAGCACGAGCGCCCCGGGCAGTTCCTTCAAGATTTGCTCGACGGCATGAACGAAGGCACCGGCCACAGCGCCGAGGAGGACGTGGCCGAGCGCCTCGCGAGGTCCTACGCCTGCCATGCCGCGATCAAGGCCGGTGATCCCCTGACCCAGGACGAGATGCGCACGTTGGTCGACCGGCTGTTCGCGACCTCGCGACCACACGGCGATCCGCACGGCCGCACCACGTTCGTGCGCCTCGACCTCGATGAGCTGCACCGCCGCTTCGGGCGCGGCTAGGCCTCCGCGCGCGGCGCGACCGCGCGAAGGCGGAGAGGAGCGGTGCCTGGGATGAGCGGCGCGCGGGTGGTGGCGGTGGTGGGCGCCACCGCCACCGGCAAGACGGCGCTGGGCGAAACGCTGGCCGAAGCGATTGGCGGCGAAGTGGTGTGCGCGGATTCGCGGCAGGTATTCCGCGAGCTCGAGATCGGGACCGGAAAGCCCGCGCCCGCGGAGCGCGCCGCGCGCCCCCACCACCTGTTCGACGCCCTGATCCTGGGGGAGCGATCGAGCGCGGGCTGGTACGCGCGCGCAGCCCGCGCGGCGTGCGCCGCGATCCACGCCCGCGGCCGCATCCCGGTGCTGGTGGGCGGCTCCGGGCTCTACCTGCGCGCGGCGCGATCGGGGCTGGCGCCCACACCCCCCGATTCCCTCGAGGTCCGCGAGCGCCTGCGCCGCGAATGTGCGGCGCTGGGAGCAGCGGCGCTCCATGAGCGCCTGCGCCGCGTCGATCCCGAGACCGCAGCGCGTCTCGCCCCCGGCGACGCGCAGCGGGTAACGCGCGCGCTCGAGGTGCTGGAGGCGAGCGGACGGCCGCTTTCGTGGTGGCACCGCCAACCCACGAGCCCGGCGGTGCCAGGGTCCTGGCGCGCGATCGAGATCACGCTCCCCGCGCGCGTGCTGACCGGGCGCATCGCTCGGCGCACCACGTGGATGTTCGACCACGGCCTGATCGAGGAGACGCGCGCGTTGATCTCGGCCGGGAAGGGCGCGGCGCTGCGCGCGCTCCACACCGTGGGCTACGACGAGGCGGCGGCCCTGATCGAGGGCGGGCTGGCCCGTGCTAAGGCCGAGGAGCGGGTGAACCTCCGGACGCGCCAGCTCGCCAAGCGCCAGTGCACCTGGTTCCGTCACCAGCTCGACGCGGTACGGCTCGACGGCGAGCGGCTCGAGGGGAAGGAGCTGGCGGACGCCGCTCGCGCTGCACTATGAGGGGCGCCTCGCCTCCGCACTCGTTCGAGGCATTCTGCGCGCCTGCGAGAGGAGCGCCCGGATTGACACGTTCGGGCCGACTGACTAGCTTAGGCGGCGCTGAATGCCACCAGATCCCATGCGGGCATAGCTCAGTTGGTAGAGCGCGAGCTTCCCAAGCTTGAGGTCGCGGGTTCGAACCCCGTTGCCCGCTCCATTTCGCTTGTCGTGGCCTCCGACGCGTCGGCGAACGGGCCCGCTCCATCCGGCGCGTCGCGCCTTTTCGCCGACCCCCGCGCGTCGCGCGCCGGGGGACCTCAGCCGAGTGCCACCATGACCGCTCCCGTCGTCGCCATCATCGGCCGGCCCAACGTGGGCAAGTCCACGTTCTTCAACCGCGTGCTGGGCGAGCGCCGGGCCGTGGTGCACGACCGGCCCGGAATCACGCGCGACCGCAACGCGGCGCGAGCCGAGTGGGCGGGGCGCGCGTTCCTGCTGGTGGACACCGGCGGATTTCTGCCGACCGCCGACGAGGGGCGCGACGCGCGGGTGCGGCGCCAGGCCGAGATCGCGATCGGCCTCGCCAGCGTGGTGCTCTTCATGGTGGACGCGAAGGCCGGCCTCACCGACCTCGACCGGGCGATCGCGCAGAGTCTGCGCCGCCGCCGTTCCGAGTGCCTGCTGGTGGTCAACAAGCTGGACAAGCCGGGCGACGTCGCGGTCCACGATTTCCACGCGCTGGGGCTGGGCGAGCCCATTCCGGTCTCATCGGAGAACGGCTTCGGGATCGGCGACCTGCTCGATCTCGTGCTCGCCAAGCTCCCGCCCGCGACCACGCCGGAAGCGAAGCCCGGGGCGCGCATCGCCATCGTGGGGCGGCCCAACGTCGGCAAGTCCTCGATCGTGAACGCCCTGCTGGGGGAGGACCGCGTGATCGTGGAGCCGGAGGCCGGCACCACGATGGACGCGATCGACACGATCTGGAAGAGCCCAGCGGGCGACTTCGTGCTGGTGGACACGGCCGGCATCCGGCGCCAGGCGCACTTCGGCGACGACTCCGAGTTCTACGCCTCGGTGCGCGCGCTCCACGCGATGGAGCGTGCCGACGTCGCGGGGCTGGTGGTGGACGCGACCCAGGGCTTTCACGCCCAGGAGGCGCGCCTCGCGCACGCCGCGCTCGACGCGGGGTGCGGACTGCTGCTGATCTACAACAAGTGGGACCTGGTCGAGGAGCGCGAGGCGGCATGGAAGCGACTCGCCGCCGACCGCGCCCGGCGCTATCCCACGCTCGACGATCTGCCCGCCCTCCCGCTCTCGGCCACGGCCCGGACTCACCTGCACCGCCTGCCCGCCGCGCTCAAGCAGCGGGTGGACGAGCACCAGCGAAAGCTCAAGACCTCGGCGCTCAACGAGTGGCTCAGGCTGGCGCAGCGCCGCCGCGGCGTGCCGAGCACGAAGGCCGGGCGCACGGCGAAGATCTATTACCTGACCCAGACCGGCACCGGCCCCCCGGAGTTCACGCTGTTCGCGAACGAGCCGTCGCGGCTCTCCGAGAACTACCGGCGCTTCCTGTGGCTCCAGCTCACCGAGCATTTCGGCTTCCACGGCACCCCGGTGCGGCTCCGGGTGCGGAAGAGCGACTGACGACATGATCCTGGCCGCGCCGGGAACGGTCGCGATCGCCGGCCTGGTGCCGCTCGCCATCGGCTACCTGTGCGGGGCCTGCGCCTTCGGGCTGTGGCTCGGGCGCTGGTTCAAGGGCGTGGACGTGCGCACCATGGGCTCGGGAAATCTCGGCGCGACCAACGTCTACCGCTCACTCGGCCCCGCACTCGGCGTGACCACGCTGGTGCTCGACGTCGCGAAGGGCGCGCTGCCGGTGTGGTTCGTTCCTGTCACACGACTAGGCGCCGACTTCCCGGGGGGCGTCGAGTGGTGCCGGATCGGGGTCGGTCTGGCGGCCGTCGCCGGACACATGTGGACCTGCTTTGCGCGCTTCCGGGGCGGGAAAGGGGTGGCCGCGACCGTCGGCGTGCTGCTCGCGATCGCCCCCGCCGCGTTCGGCGTGTTCGCTGCGGTATTCGTGCTCGCGGTCGGGATCACGCGCTACATTTCGGTCGGCTCCATGCTGGGCGCGCTCGCGTTCCCGGTGGCGCTCGCATTCCTCTCGCCGCGCGGCGTGGCGAGCCCGACCTTCGCGATGGGGGCGCTGCTCGCCGTGCTGGTCATCGCCCGCCATCGCGACAACATCGCCCGGCTCGCGCGCGGCGAGGAGCGCCGCTTCGCCTTCCGCACGGAGAAGTCGCGATGAGCACGGCGGCGGTGCTGGGCCCGGGGTCGTGGGGCACCACACTGGCTATCCATCTGGTGAACGCCGGCCACGACGCGCGCCTGTGGGGGAATGACCGGGCGGACCTGGCCGCGCTCGAGGCGGAGCGGGAGAATCGGAAGTTTTTGCCTGGCATCGCGCTCCCGCGGGGGGTTAAGGTTCAGGCGGAACTCGAAGCCGCGCTCGACGGCGCGGATCACGTCCTGTTCGTGCTGCCCTCGCACGCGGTGCGTGAGGTGGCGCTGCGGGTACGGCAGACCGGCAAGCTCGACGGCCTGCCGGTGTGCGCCACCAAGGGGCTCGAGCTCCAGACGCTGAAGCGCATGAGCCGGGTGCTGGCCGAGACGCTGGGCGACGAGGACCCGGTGGTGCTCACCGGCCCCAGCCATGCGGAGGAAGTGAGCCGCGGCATCCCGACCTCGGTGGTGGCTGCGGCCAACGACGAGGCGCGCGCGAAAGCGGTGCAGGCGCTGTGCTCGACGCCGCGCTTTCGGGTCTACACCAACACCGACGTCGCGGGCTGCGAGTATGGCGCGGCTCTCAAGAACGTGATTGCGATCGCCGCCGGGGTGTGCGACGGGGTGGGGTTCGGCGACAACACCAAGGGAGCGCTCCTCACCCGCGGCCTCGCGGAGATCGCGCGGCTCGGGGTGGCGATGGGCGGGCGGCGCGAGACGTTCTTCGGGCTCGCCGGCATGGGAGACCTGGTCGCGACCGCGATGAGCCGCCACAGCCGCAATCGCCACGTCGGCGAGCGGCTCGGGCGCGGCGAAACGCTGGAGCAGGTGCTCGGCAACATGGTGATGGTGGCGGAGGGTGTGAACACCGCGCGCGCGGCGCGAGACCTGGGCCGTGAGCACGGCGTGGAGCTTCCGATCACCGAACAGGTGTGCGCGCTGCTCTTCGAGGGGCGCGGGCCGCGCGAGGCGCTGCAGGCGCTGATGACGCGCGACCTCAAGAGCGAGACCTGAGGCAGGAAGGGGGGAGGCGTGTCGCCGATCAGGAGTGGGACCGAGAACGAGGGCAAGCTCTACCGCTCGATCAGCGAGGTGAGCGACGTGGTGGGGGTCAAACCCCACGTGCTCCGCTACTGGGAGACACAGTTCACCATGCTGCGCCCCAAGAAGAACCGCGCCGGGAACCGCATGTACCGCCCCGAGGAGCTCAAGCTGCTGATGCGCATCAAGGAGCTGCTTTACGAGCGGCGCTACACCATCGCCGGCGCGCGCCGCACGCTGCTCGCGGACCGCAAGGAACCGGGTCCCGCCAGGGCGCAGGTCGAGATCGGCTTCGCCGACGCCGACCGCAAGCTGGTGCTCAAGGAGATCGCAACCGAGCTCAAGCACATCCTCGGCAGGTTGAAGGAGAGGGGTACGGCGTCGCGCTCGTAGCGCGGGGCCGTTGCGCCGGGAAGGGTGGCCGTGCGGTTCGAAGGCCGGTTTTCGGGCCGCCCGATTTGCGCGCGCGCGAGCCCGCGGCTAGAGTGTCCGGCGCGCTGGAGCCCTCGGGCTCCTCGGGGTCGGGGCGTAGCGCAGCCTGGTAGCGCACCTGCATGGGGGGCAGGTGGTCGCTGGTTCAAATCCAGTCGCCCCGACCATTTTTCTCCCCGCTCGGTCCCCGCACGGTCGCTCCGCGGCGTACGGGGCGCACACGGACACGCCGCCCCGCTCCATGCTCGCCCACCCTGGTTACCGATTCGCCGACGCGCAGGTGCGCGCGGCGGCGGCGCGCGAGGCCCCCTGCTGATGCGGGTCGCGGCCCTCATTCCCGCCTATCAGGCCGCGGCGCATCTCGGCGAGGTGCTGCTCGGGCTCCAGGCGCTCGCCTCGCCGCCCGACACGCTGGTGGTGGACGACGGCTCGCGCGATGCGACTGCGGAAGTCGCGCACCTGTTCGGTGCCCGCGTCTACTCCTTCGCGGCCAACCGCGGCAAGGGCCACGCGCTCCTCACGGGCTTCGACTTGCTCGCCGACTACGACGCGGTCGTGACGCTCGACGCCGACGGCCAGCACCCGCCGGCCTGCTTCTCCTCCTTCGTGGCGGCGGCCGAGGCCGGCGCCGATCTGGTGCTCGGCGTGCGCGCTCGCAGCACCGACATGCCGGCCGCACGGCGCTTCGCCAACGCCTTCTCGTCGGGCTGGACGGGCCTGCTCGCCGGGCAGCGGGTCTCCGACAGCCAATGTGGCTACCGGCTCTACCGCCGCGCGCTCGTCGCGCGCACACCGGTCAGCAGCGGACGGTACGAATTCGAAACCGAGATCATCGTGCGAGCGGCCCGGCTCGGCTTCCGGCTCGCCGAGGTCGCGATCCCGACCGTGTACGCCGCGGAGCAGAGCCAGTTCCGCGCGCTGCGGGACGCGCCGCGCATCGTCGGCACACTGCTGCGACTCACGCTCGAGGGCGCACTGCCGCCCGCGGCCATGCGCGACGCCGCGACGCCGGTGAAGCCGGCCGGGACCTGAGCGCGATGAACATCCTGATCACCAACGACGACGGCATCTTCGCCCCGGCGTTGCACGCGCTCAAGACCGAGCTCGCATCCCTCGGCCGCGTCGTGATCGTGGCCCCCGACCGCGACCAGAGCGCGACTTCGCACTCGCTCACGCTCCACCGGCCGTTTCGCATTCACCGGCACGACGTGGACCTCTACAGCGTGGACGGCACGCCCACCGACTGCGTGGTCTGCGCCTACTACGGGCTACTCGACGCGGCGCCCGATCTGGTGATCTCCGGGATCAACCACGGGCCCAACATGGGCGAGGACGTGTTCTACTCCGGCACGGTGGCGGCGGCGATCGAGGGCTCGATCCAGGGGGCGCCGGCGATCGCGGCCTCGCTGGTGACGCGCGAGCTCACCGATTTCCTCGGGCCCGCGGCGTTCGTCGCCCGGCTCGCGCGCCGCGTTCTGGATCACGGACTGCCGCGCCGCCAGCTGCTGAACGTCAACCTCCCGCACCTGGCGTGGGACGCCATCGAAGGCGTGGCGATCACGCGGCTCGGGAGCCGCTCGTACCGCGACACGCTGGTGCGCAAGGTGGACCCTCGCGGGCGCGAGTACTACTGGATCGGCGGTGAGGATCCGGTCTGGGATCCGCAGGAGGGCACCGACTTCCACGCCGTGCACCATGGGTGGATCTCGATCACGCCGCTCAGGCTCGATCTCACCGACGAGCCCGCGCTGGTTGCGCTGCGCGGCTGGAAGCTCGAGAAGTGATCAGCGGCCTGCCCGCGCCGGGCGAGTCGCGCGACGCATTCGCGACCGCCCGCCGCCGCATGGTGGAGGAGCAGTTGCGCGGGCGCGGCATCCGCGACGCGCGCGTGCTCGAGGCGATGGGCGAAGTGCCCCGCCACCAGTTCGTGGACCCGGCGTTCCTGCCACGAGCCTACGGCGACCATGCGCTCCCGAGCGCCGAAGGGCAGACCATCTCCCAGCCCTACATCGTGGCGCGCATGCTCGAGATCGCAGAGCTCGAGGCGGAACATCGCGTGCTGGAGATCGGAACCGGCACCGGCTATCAGACCGCATTGCTGGCGCGGCTGGCGGGAAACGTGTTCAGCGTCGAACGCCTGCCCTCGCTGCTGCGGGCCGCCCGGCAGCGGCTCGACGAGATCGCGGTCAGCAACGTGGCGCTGCGCCACGGCGACGGGACGCTCGGCTGGCAGCAATACGCACCCTATGATAGGGTCGTCGTCGCCGCCGCTGCACCCCGCGTTCCCGAGGCACTGCGCGCGCAACTTTCGGAGCGGGGTGTACTTGTTATTCCCGTCGGCGGTCCTCAGCTCCAGCATCTCGAGGTCTGGCGCCGGATGCCGGGCAACCGATGGGAGCACGATCGGCGCGGCGAGTGCCGTTTCGTTCCGCTGCTGGGACGCGACGCGTGGCCCGATGCACCCACCACAAACGAATAGCGATCACGTCGGGGCGTGGCTCAGCCTGGTAGAGCACCTGGTTCGGGACCAGGGGGTCGGAGGTTCAAATCCTCTCGCCCCGACCATCTTTGGGGCGCCGCGGCACGAGAGGCCGGGCGCCCCGCTGCGTTCTCCCTCGACAGCCCGCGCCCCCGCTGACGCATCCTCATGACAGGGCACATGCATCACGTCCATCTCTTGATCCGCGGGCGCGTCCAGGGGGTGGGCTTCCGCTGGTTCGCCGCGCGTGAGGCCGCGCGGCTGGGGGTGGCCGGAACGGTGCGGAACCGGCGCGACGGGTCGGTCGAAGTCGTGGCCGAGGGGGAACGCGGGCGCCTGATGGAACTGGTGCAGGCGGTGCGCGCCGGCCCGCCGTCGGCGCGGGTTACGGGTGTCGAGGAGGACTGGAGCGAGGGACCCGCGCAGCGCGCCGGATTCCACATCGGGGACGAAGGCGAATGAGCACGCCGCATCTCACACGTTTTCGCGATCGACTCGAGCACGCGCTGGAGCAAGCCCGGCGCCGGGGCGGCCTGACCGCGCGCGAGTACGAGACATTGCTGGTCGATCCCGATTTCGACCCGACCGAGTTCGAGCGCTTCACGGCCGGGGCGGCGCGGGCCGGCGTCAGGCTCCCGGAAGCGGTGGCCGAGCCCGCCGTGGCCGAGGTCCACGGGCCCGCGCGCGACGTCGATCGCGACCTGCTCGATCTCTACCTCGACGAGATCGGACGGGTCGCCCTGCTGACCCACGCCGAGCTGCTCGAGACCGCGCGCCGCTCCCGGGCCGGCGACCAGGCGGCGCGCAAGCGCATCATTCTCGCGAACCTGAGGCTGGTGGTGCACATCGCGCGCGCCTACCGCAACCGCGGGCTCCCGATGCTCGACCTGATCGAGGAAGGGAATCTGGGCCTGAACGAGGCGGTCGATCGTTTCGAGCCCGAGCGCGGGCTGCGCTTCAGCACCTACGCGGCGATCTGGATCCGCCAATCCATCCTGCGCGGCATCGCTGAGCAGGGGCGATCGGTGCGGATCCCGGTCCAGATGTTCCAGCAGGTGAACCGCTTCGTGCGCGCGGAGCGCAGGCTGCGCGCGCGGCTCTGCCGCGAGCCGCGGGCCGAGGAGGTGGGGCGCGAGCTGGGGGTCTCGGCCGTTCGCGCCGAGCGACTCGCGGGGCTGGTCGCCGGCCTGCGCTCGCTCGACGATGGCTCGAGCATGGCGGCGTTCGAGCAGCTCACCAGCGAGGATCTCGCCGAGGCGCCGCCCTCGGTCGAGCGGCTGGTCGAGCTCCAGCTCGAGCACGAGAAGCTCGATCGCCTGCTGCGATCGCTGAGCCAGCGCGAGGAGCAGGTGCTGCGCATCCGCTACGGATTCCTCGACGGCGCGGCGCGCACGCTGGCCCAGACCGGCGAGCAGTTCGGGATCTCGCGCGAGCGGGTGCGCCAGATCGAGGCCCGCGCGCTCGCAAAGCTGCGCCACGCGATCGATCTTCAGGACATGGACCGCGCCACCGGGACCACCGTCCAGTGAGGCGCGGAGAGACGGCGACCTAGACCGATGCTCACCGCGGGCAGCCGACTGGGGCCGTACGAGATCCGGGAACCGGTGGGTGCGGGTGGCATGGGTGAGGTCTACCGGGCCTTCGACCGGCGGCTGGGCCGGAGTGTCGCCCTCAAGGTTCTCCCGACTCGCTTCAGCGAGGACCCCGATCGCTTGCGTCGCTTCGAACGCGAGGCCCGTGCCGCCGGCCAGATCAACCATCCCAACATCCTCGCGATCCACGACGTCGGAACGGAGCAGGGATCGCCGTTCGTAGTTTCTGAGCTGCTTCAGGGTCGCACCCTGCGCGAGCACGTCAGGGCCGGGCCACTCCCGACGAGGCGCACGCTCGAGTACGGTCTCCAGATCGCTCGCGGCCTGGCTGCCGCGCACGCGCAGGGAATAATCCACCGCGACCTCAAGCCCGAGAATCTTTTCGTTACCGAGGATCACCGCGTCAAGATCCTGGACTTCGGGCTTGCCCGACTCACGCACCCGGAGCCCAGGGAGGCGACCGGCGAAGACCAGCAAGTGACATCGGGCAGTCTGACCGAGAGCGGAGCCATACTGGGAACCGTGGGCTACATGGCCCCCGAGCAGGCGCGCGGCGAATCCGTCGATCACCGGGCAGACATCTTCTCGCTCGGGGCGGTCCTTTACGAGATGGCCTCGGGCCAACACGCGTTCCCCGGAAACTCACCGGTCGCGATTCTCTACGCCCTCATTACGCGGGAGCCCGACCCCCTCGAATCGAAGAATCCCCAGCTACCGGAAGCCCTGGTGCGGATCATCGGGCACTGCCTCGAAAAGGATCCCGGTCAGCGCTGCCAATCGGCGGTCGACCTCGGGTTCGACCTGGAGCTGCTTCTCGGATCGGCCGGCCGGCGGATGCTCGCGAACGCGGCCGGCCCGACGAGCCCGCTCCGACCTTCGCGGGCGGCTCGATTCATTTGGGTCGCGACGGCCGTTGCGGCCGCAGCAATCGCACTGGTCCTGCTTCCGCCCACAATCCGGAGGCTCGCAGCGGGGCATCCGGTTCGATTGTCGGTGGACCTCCCCAGGGACGTGACGTTTCACGGCTACGCCAACTCGGCTGTCTCTCCCGACGGTCGGACGCTCGCGTTTGCAGCATTCGATTCGAGCGAAACGAGCAGACTGTGGATCAGGCCGCTGGATGCGGACGAGGCGCATGCTCTGGCGGGAACTGAGGGGGCCTACTTCCCGTTCTGGTCGCCCGACAGTCGCTCCCTCGGCTTCTTTTCACACGGCAAGCTCTGCATCGTCCCAGCCACGGGGGGACCGGCAGTATCACTGGCGGATGCTCCCGCCGGGCGCGGCGGGAGTTGGAGCCGCGATGGCGTGATTCTCTTCGCGCCCAACACCGAGGGCGCCATCTACCGCGTCGCTTCGACCGGAGGCGGAGCGGAGCGGGTCACGACGCTGGATGCCTCTCATCGCGAAATCGCTCACCGATGGCCGTGTTTTCTCCCGGACCGCCGTCACTTTCTCTACCTGGCGCTGCCCGCTCGTGGGGATGCGTTCGACATCTATGTCGGCGACCTCCAATCGTCCCGCCGGAAACCGGTTCTCAAGGCGAGTACGGCCGCCACCTACGCCGCGCCGGGCTTTCTCTTGTTCGTCCGAAACCAGACGCTGATGGCCCAGCGCTTCCACGTCAGTCAGCAGCGGCTGAGCGGTGAACCGATTCCGGTTGCATCGACACCCCTGGTGCTGGGGGCACTCGGGGAACCCAACGTCTCGACATCGAGCAATGGGGTGCTCGCGTTCCTGAGCGCTGACCGCGCGAATAACCGGCTGGCGTGGCTCGACCGGACCGGCCGACCGCTGGGCGCCGCGCAACTGCCTCCCGGCGCTTACGCGGCGCTGGCGCTCTCGCCTGATAACCTGCAGATTGCGTTGGAGCGCACGTCGACGGCGACCTCGAGCGACATCCTGCTGCTCGAACTCTTGCGGGGGACCACGACCCGCCTCACGTTCGACCCGATGCTCGATCGCTTCCCGCTGTGGTCACCCGATGGCGAGCGCGTGGTCTTCGCGTCGAATCGTGACGGCTCCTATCAGCTCTATGCCAAGAGTGCCAACGCGACCGGGCCGGAGCAGATGCTCCCAACCGGACCTTCCGCGCTGCTCAAGTGGCCCACCGACTGGTCGAGGGACGGCTCTTGGATCGCTTATGACGCCTACGATTCCACGGCCGGATTCGATCTATGGGCGGCGCCCGTCTCGGGTGATCGCCCGCCCGTGCTCTACCTTCGGACCCCCTCGAACGAGTCGGGCGGCCGCTTCTCCCCGGACGGTCGCTGGCTGGCCTACACGTCCAATGAATCGGGGCGAACCGAGGTCTACGTTCAGTCGTTCCCCGTTCCCGGCCGGCGGACGCAGGTTTCGAACGGCGGCGGAGATCAGCCACGCTGGCGGCGCGACGGTCGAGAATTGTTCTACATCGCTCCCGGCGAAAAGCTGATGGGGGTGCGAGTTCAGATCCGACCGACATTCAGCGTGGGTGAGCCGGTCGCACTCATCGAGAGGCGCGCGATCCAGGGCTATGACGTCGGCGCCGACGGCGAGCGCTTCCTCTGCCTCGTCCCGGCGGCTGAGAACACGACCCCCATCTCCCTGTCCATCATCCTGCAATGGTCCGCGGGACTCAGGCCCTAGGATCCCGTATCGTGCGCTCTGCGGCGCGATCCCAGAACTCGCCTCCGTGCCCACCCTCCGCACCCAACGGGGAAGCCATGACCGAACTCCGACACCTGATCCGGGACGTGCCCGACTTCCCCAGGAAGGGCATCGTGTTCAAGGACATCACGCCGCTGTTGCTCGATCCCGCGGCCTTCGCAGAGAGCGTGCGGCAAATGGCGGCGCGCGCCGCGCGGCCCGAGGCGGTAGTCGCGATCGAGTCACGCGGCTTCGTGTTCGGCGCGGCGCTCGCGCTGCACTGGGCCGTCCCCTTCGTGCCCGCACGCAAGTTCGGGAAGCTCCCGCACCACACCGTGCGCGAGGTGTACTCGCTCGAGTATGGCGAGGACACCCTGGAGATCCACCGCGACGCCCTCCGTAAGCGGCAGAGGGTCGTGATCGTGGACGACCTGCTGGCCACCGGCGGCACCGCGGCGGCGGTGGTGAAATTGGTGGAGCAACTGGGGGCGGAGGTCGCGTCGCTCTTGTTCCTGATCGAGCTCAAGGGTCTGGGCGGGAGGGAGAAGCTCGCCCCGCATCCGATCGAGGCGCTGATCGACTTCACGGTGGCCGAAGAGCGGGCCTGACGGTCCGGCCCTCCAGTCCCATGGCGGAGCGCTCCGGTCCCGGACGCCAGACCGCTGCGTTCGCGGCGCTGCTCGCCGCCAGCTTCGCGCTGCGGCTCTGCCTCGCGCTGCGCCCACTGCCGTTCCTCGACGACCTCACCATCCCCGACGACGCGTACCTGTCGCTCACCCTCGCGCGGAACATCGCGCGCGGTCTGGGCCCGCTCTACGCCCTGGCGCCCACCAACGGATTTCAGCCGCTCTACGTGTTCCTGATGGCTCCGGTTTACGCGATCCTGCCGCGCGACCCGGTGACACCGGTCCACGTCGCGCTGGTAGTGCTCGCGCTGTTCGACACCGCGGCGCTCTGGCTCATCATGCGGCTCGTCGCGCGTTTCAGCGCCTCGCGGCTCACGCCGCTGCTGGCCGGGGCGGCGTGGGTGGTGAGCCCCTACGCCATCCACACCAGTCTCAACGCGATCGAGACCTCGATGGCGTTCTTCTTCCTGGTCGCGATGCTCGATCGGATCGCCGCCCTGCGGGCCGCGCCGGAGCGGATGCGGCGATCGGCCGCCACGTTCGGGCTCGGGCTCCTGCTCGGGCTGGCGGCGCTGGCGCGGATCGACAGCCTGCTCATGGTGCCGGTGATCGCGGTGGTCTACCTGGCCGGTTTCGGGCTCGCGCCGCGCTCGTGGTGGCCGCTGTTCCGCGCGCTCCTCGCCACCGCGCTCGGCGCGCTCCTGGTCTACCTGCCCTGGCTGCTCTACTCGCACCACTGGACCGGGGACTTCTTCCCGGTGAGCGGCCGCGCCGTGCGCTACATGGTGCTGTCGTCGGTCCATCACCGCCCGACCTTCGACAACCTCTACCGACCGATGCTGGAGCGCGCGATGGGCGTCATCGTTCGCAAGAACGCGCTCATGCTCGGGCTCATCCCGGTGCTGTTCGCCGGCCTCGCGTTCCTGGGCGCGCGGGTATCGGCGAGCGGCGTGATGAGCCGGCTGCGCGCGCTGCTGCCGCTGTTGGCCTTCAGCCTCCTGCTCCTCGCCGCCTACGTGGGCTTCGTGTTCGGCCCCTGGCACTTCGGCCGCTATCTGTTTCCGCTCTCGCTCGCGCTCCTGCTCGTGTTCGCGGCGCTGGTGGATCTCTACCTGGCCGGACTTCGGCACGGCGCCGCCCGCCTCGGGTTCGCGCTCGCCTGCGCGGCGCTGGTGGTGGCCGGCAGCGTGGTTCAGCCTCCGTTCCGGCGTCTGTTCGCGCCGCGCTTCGAGGGGAGCTGGGGCTACATGCGGATCGGCCTCTGGGCCCGCTCGCATTTCCCGGCCGGCACCGTGATCGGCGGCGCCCAGACCGGCGCGCTCGGCTACTTCGCGGACAGCCTCACGGTGGTGAACCTGGACGGCGTGGTGAACAAGGCGTGCTACGAGGCGATGCGACAGAAGCGCATGCTGGACTACATTCGGAGTGCCAGGGTCCGCCACCTGGTGTGGCAGGACGACATCGAGTTCATCGCGCGCGAGTCCGCGAACGCGAGTCCGGGCGACGTCGCGCTGGTCCGGCGCATCGAGGGCTTCCGAACCTGGGGCGGGGACTGGTATCTCTACCGGGTGGGCCCGCCCTGAGACGCGGGCACTCGGCGACCGCGCCCTGGACAGCGCCGCGCCCGACCCAACACATTCCCGCTCACCTCTCGTGCGGGCCCCATCAGGAGGAGGACGCATGTCGGAACTCCGGCGCATCGTCGATCAGCTGGAGCGCGCATTCGAGGGCCGCGCGTGGTCGGGTCCCGCGTTGCGCGAGGTGCTGGAGGGCGTCACCCCCGAGCGCGCGGCCGCGCGCCCGATCCCCGGGGCCCACACCATCTGGGAGCTGGTGCTCCACGTCGCGGCCTGGGAGGACGTGGTGCGGCGGAGGCTTTCGGGCGAGACGGTCGATCTCACCGAGGAGGAGAACTTCCCCGGAGTGCTCGACGCGAGCGCGAGAGCGTGGAAGTCGGCGCTCGCGAAGCTCGAGGCCGGCAACCACGCACTGCGCGGGGCCATCGCCCGCTACGATTCGGCGCGGCTCGACGCCCCGCTCGACCGCCAGCGCTCGACCGCCTACGTCTTGATGCACGGCGCGATCCAGCACGACCTCTACCACGCGGGGCAGATCGCGCTGCTCAGGAGGGGCCACCGCGAATGATGCGCCAGATCCTGTTGTGGGCCTCGCGCGACCGCTGGATGCGGGAACGCTTCTCGCGCTCTGCGCTCGTGCGCCGCGCCGTCGCGCGCTTCATGCCGGGCGAGACCCCGGAGGCAGCGCTCGATGCGACCGCCGAGTTCCAGGACCGCGGGATCGGCACCGTGCTGACGCTGCTGGGGGAAAACGTCGCGACCCCGGCGGAGGCGGCGGAGGTGGTCGAGCACTATAAGGGTGTGCTGGACGAAATCCAGCGCCGCGGCCTCGACGCCGAGATCTCGGTCAAGCTCACCCACCTCGGCCTCGACCTGGATCCCGAGCTGGCGGCCGGCCACCTGCGCGCGCTGGCGGTCGCCGCCGCCGCGCGCCGCAACGTTGTGTGGGTCGACATGGAGTCGAGCCGCTACACGCGCATCACGCTCGATCTCTTCAGTCGCGTCCTCGCGGAATTCCCGAACCTGGGGCTCTGCCTGCAAGCCTACCTCTACCGCACCGCGGACGACCTGGAGTCGCTGCTGAAGCTCGGCGCCGCGATTCGACTGGTGAAGGGCGCTTACGCCGAGCCGCGCAGCGTCGCGTTCCCGAAAAAGGCCGAGGTGGACGCCAGCTTCGCGAAACTCGCGGCACGCCTGCTGGAGCCGGCCGTGGTGAAGGACGGCGGACGCGCCGCGCTTGCCACCCACGACCCGGCGTTGCTCCGGGACATCCAGCAGCTCGCCGAGGCGCGCGGGATCGCGAGGGGCGCGGTCGAGTTCCAGATGCTCTACGGCATTCAGCGCGGTGCGCAGGACCGGCTGGCGCGGGAGGGTTACCGGGTACGGGTGCTGATCTCCTACGGCGCGGAGTGGTTCCCGTGGTACATGCGGCGCCTCGCCGAGCGCCCGGCGAATGTGTGGTTTGTGCTGAGGAACCTGCTGCGGCGTTGACGGCCAGTCAGGCGCGAGAGCGAGCCCCCGCGACGCTCGCCGCGCCTGGGCCTACACCCGCAGCGTGGCCAGCGCCCGCTCGACGTGCTCGGGCCGCATGTAGAGCACGTAGCCGAAGTAGCCCCGGCCGTCCACCACCGCGCTCGAGGCGTAGACCTGGATACCGGCCTGATGGAGCCGGGTGTGAACCATGGCCAGCGCCCCGAGCTCGTCCTCGCCCTGCACCAGCACCGCGGCGTGCGGACCGTCGAGGGCGAAGCGCGCCGCGCGCGCCGCGTTCTGCAGCGCCATCGGGTCGTCCGGGAACAGCGTGAGCTGCGTGCTCTCCGGGCCCATCGGGACCGTGTTCAGCGCGAGCAGGTTCACGCGCTGCGCGGCGAGCTGCGTGAGCAGCTCGTAGGCCTGATCGGGCCCGCCGCGCACCATCGCGTAGAAGTACTCCACGCGTCGAACCGATACCGCCATGGGTGGCCTCCCCGAAC
>CAZYQK010000012.1:0-29164 GCA_964650245.1 uncultured bacterium
ACCCCTCGCCCGCCGCCCGCTCCGCGCCCTTCTCCAGATCCACCGTCATCAGCAGCCACGCGCCGCACACGAGAAACGGCACCAGCGTGAGCACCGCGAAGCGGCCGGCGCCGCTCGCCTGCGCCACCACCCCGAACGCGAGCGGCCCCACCACGCCCGCCAGCTTCTCGCTCACCGAGTAGAAGCCGAACAGCTCGGAAAGCTGCCGCCTCGGCACCAGTGAGGCGAACATCGAGCGCGAGAGCGCCTGCGTGCCGCCCTGGAACATCGCGACCAGCGCGGCGAGCAGCCAGAAGTGGATCGGCTTCGACATGAAGAATCCGAGCAGCGTGATGCCGACGTAACCGGCGAGGCCGACCACCACCGGCACGCGCGGCCCGAACGGGCGCGCGAGCTGCCCGAACGCGAGGCTCGCGGGCGCCGCCAGGATCTGCACCATGAGCAGCGCGCCGATCAGGTCCGAGCGCCCAATGCCGACCTCGCTGCCGTAGATGGTCGCCATCTTGACCACGGTGCCGATGCCGTCGCTGTAGAGCCAGAACGCGATCAGGAATCGGAACAGCTCGGGGTGGCGGCGGATCCGCGCGAGCGTGCCCCACACCTGTCGCAGCGCCGAGCCTGCGAGGCGCCCGAGTGGCGCGGCGTCGTGCCCCGACCCGGGCTCGGGCACGCGGCGGAAGAGCGGGAGTGAGAAGCCGAGCCACCACAGCGCCACGCTCGCGAACGAGAGCCGGATCGCGGCGTCGGCGCCCGGCAGCCCGAAGCGAAGCGGAAACAGGATCCACGCGAGGTTCAACGCGAGCAGCAGCCCGCCGCCGAGGTATCCGTAGGCAAACCCGCGCGCTGAGACCCGGTGCAACTCGTCGGGCGCGGCGACCGCGGGCAGCAGCGAGTCGTAGAGCACGTTGCCGCTCGCGAACGCGACGAACGCCACCGCGAAGCAGGCGAGGAGCCAGCGCCATTCCCCGGGCGGCGAGAAGGCCATGAGCAGGGTGGCGGCGGCGCCGGCGGCCACGCACGCGAATAGCAGCGGCTTCCTGCGCCCGAGCCGGTCGGCGACCGCGCCCAGCAGCGGACCGGTGAACGCCGCCGCCAGCATCGCGAGAGCACTCGCGTAGCCCCACCACGCGGTGGCGAGATGGGCGGGCATGGAGTGCTTCGCGACGTCGGCGAAGAAGGGCGGCAGCACCGCCGCCACCACCGTGGTCGCGAACGCGGAGTTGGCCCAGTCGTAGACGCACCACGCCCGCGTGGCGCGGCGGCGGTCGGGGTCGGTCGGGGGAGAGGCTGCGGTCTCGGGCATCGCGGGAGTAGTAGCAGATGGCCGCCGCGCAGACCCATGCAAAAGCGGCCCGCCTCGATCGAGGCGGGCCGCCCGGTTCGCGCCGCTCGCTGGTCGGCGCGCGCTCCGTTACCAGCGGGGCGTCTGCGCGAAGCCCCAGCCCAGCTCGCCGCGCTCGCGCTCCCAGGTACGATGGCGGCGAGGGAAGATGCCCAGCGCCCGCAGGCCCGACTCGTACTCGTAGCGCAGCACGATCTGGTCGGTCGCCCGCGAGGCCGCGAGGAACACGGTGCGCTGCACCGGATCCCAGCGCTGCTCGCCCCAGCCGGTGCCCGGGTTCGACTCGGGCGCGCCGTGGAACGAGTCCGCGCGCTGCTTGAGGGCGCCGTCCTTGCTCCCGGCCTGCATGCGGGGTTCGTTCGAGGGTGCCGGCGCGCTCTCGCTGCGCGGCGCGCGCTCACCCTCGGTGCGTGACTTTTCGGCGCCCTCGGGTTGCACTTCGTCACCGTCGTTGCGGCGATCGTCGCCGGGGCGGAAGCGCGGATCGATCCACACCTGGGGCCGCTGCTCGCGGAACGAGAGCACGCGGATCCAGCCCATGTCACCGTTGGCCTGCCCGGTGCGCTCGGCGTAGCTGCGCGCCTCGTCTACGAACACGAACCGGCGCACGTCGCGCAGCGAAGTCCGCCAGCCGCGAATCACCGCCCGCTCCCAGGGCCCTAGCACGTACATCGCCTCGCCGTTGGAGAGACTCGAGCGCTCGCCGTTCACGACGTTGAGGCCGTCCACCGCGATCAGCACGCCGACGCGCTGGCCGGTCTTGTTGGTGACCGCGAGCGAGTAGTTGCGGCCGCGAAACGCCTGGAAGTATCGGCGGTCCCAGCCATCCGGCCCGGCGTAGAGCGGCGCGGTGCTGCCGTCCACCAGCACCTCGACATCCACCAGCCGCCCGTCGGCCACGTACTCGGGGTGCGAGGCGCGCGCGGCGGGGGCGAACGAACAGAGCGTGAGCGCCAACATCGGCGCCAGAACTTTCGCGATCACGCGCGGCCGGCGCACCGGAATCAGGACCGGCGCGGGAATGCGGCACGGCTCGAAGGCGAGGGCGATCTGGCGCAGCGGGTGGATGACCCGGCCGCGAAGGTGATCGAGGATGCGGCGCGTGAGGCCGGGCTCGGCCTCGGGGGCCGTGCGTCGAAGAGTAAGCTTGGTCTGCATGGCGTTCCTCCTGTCGTAGGGACGCGGGTCGGGTCGGTCACCGCGTTTGGTACGCAGGAACTACGCCAGCGGTGAGGGTCTATTCCGCTGCCCGCAAGTGCTTGCGGCGCGCAGCGGCTTTGCAGGGCCGGAACACCGCACTCCCCGGGCTGGCTCGTGGCTGCTGCGGGTGCGCGACACTCGTGGAGCAGGCGCGAGCCACCCCAGCCGCCGCGGCCCCGGTGGCGCGGCGCGAGTCACGCCGCCCGCGACCGCTCGTAATCGAGCCAACCGGCAGCGGTCGCACGCTGCTATCCTCGTTGCTGTCTCGTCGGCCCGCGCCGCCCCCCTCGCGCTAGCCGGAAAGGTGCCCGCTCCATGCGTCGCGCTTCGGCGCTCGTCGCCCTGCTGCTGCTCGCCGGCGTCACGACGGCGAGCGCGAACATCCAGCCCGGCCAGTCCGCGCCCGACTTCACCAAGAACGCCCTGAGCGGTCCGCCGTGGGCCAAGGGCGGTCCGGTCTCGCTCGGCGACTACACGGGCAAGGTCGTCATCCTTTTCCTGCTCGGTTACAGCTGACCCTACTGTCTCGCCGACGGTCCGTCGGTGGAGCAGGACGTCTGGCAGTACTACCAGGCCAACGCGCCTGGGCAGGTGCAGCTGCTGGGCGTGGACATGTGGAGCGGCACGCCGACCGGGGTGGGCTCGTTCCGCACCCAGACCGGTGCGACCTACCCGCTGCTGCTCTGCGGCGTCAACTGCGTCGGGGCCACCGGAACCTGCGGTACGTCGGGTTCCAACTGCGCGAACCTGAGCGCGTCCTACGGTCCCTTCGACAACTACATCGTGATCAACAAGCAGGGGATCGTCCGCTACCACGCGGCCAACCTCTGGCCCCACGGCAACCGTTACCACCTGGACGAGATCCGCGGCTGCGTGGACTCGCTCACCTCGACCCCGGTTGGCGTCGACCCCGCGCTCGCGCCGCGCGATCTTGGGCTGCGGGTGGCGCCCAATCCGTTCCGCGGATCGGTCGCCATCGAGCTGGCGAACCCCGGTGGGCGTGACGTGCGCGCGCGGGTCACGGTGCACGACCTCACGGGGCGAACGGTGGCCACGCTGCTCGAGGGCGTCGCGGTGCCCGGCACGACGCGGCTGACGTGGGACGCGCGCGGGCGCGACGGGCGCTCGACGGCGCCGGGGCTTTACTTCGTGAGGGCCGAGATCGGCAGCGCGCGGTTCGAGCGCCGCGTGGTTTACGTACGGTAGACAACGGCCCCTCACGGCGTCAGTCCGCGCCCAGTGCGGCTTGCCGGCGCGGACCGGCGCGGGATTAGAATGACGGGGCCGAGCGCGGCTCCCGGGCACGCGGATTCGGCTCCGGCCTTCCCACCCTCGAGGTTCCACGATGCGTCGCTGGATTTCACCGCTCGGCGCGCTGATCTGGCTCACGATCGCCGCCATGCCGGTCCGCGCGTGGGTCCACGAAGGGCAGGCCGCGCCCGCGTTCACCAAGAACACGCTCGCGGGCGGCCCGCCGTGGTCCACCGGCCCAGCCGTCTCGCTCTCCGGCTACGCGGGCAAGGTGGTCATCATCTTCCTGCTCGGCTGCACCTGACCGGTTTGCGCGGCCGACGGTGCGTCGGTCGAGCTGGACCTTTGGCAGCACTACCAGAGCTACGTTCCGGGGCAGGTGATGCTGCTGGGCGCCGACCTGTTCAACTGCTCTGCGAGCAATCTCGGCTCGTTCAAGCAGAGCACCGGCGCCACATACCCGATGCTTCTCAACGCCGCCTCCGCGACCGGTGGGAACATTCTCACGCTCTACGGCGGGCGCGATCACTACGTGGTGATCAGCAAGCAGGGCATCGTCCGCTACCAGGCGAACGACCGCTGGCCCTACGGCGACGGCTACCATCTCGACGAGATCCGCGGCTGCGTGGACTCGCTGGTGAGCCAGCCGGTGGCCGTGGGACCGGGCGCGCCACCCGGATACGCGCTGCGTGCGGCGCCGAATCCGTTCCGCCGCGAGATCGCGCTCGAGCTTTCGAACCCGACCGGGCGCGAGCTGCCGGCGCGGGTCACGGTGCACGACATCGCGGGCCGGCGGGTGGCGACGCCGCTGGACGGGATCGCGGCGCCCGGCGTCACGCGGCTGCGCTGGGATGGCCGCGCCGGGGCGGGGCATTCGCTTCCGCCCGGGCTCTACGTCGTGCGCGCGAAGATCGGACCCATCGTGCTGGAACGCCGCGTCATTCGCGTGCGGTAAGCGCCGCCAATACCGGGAAGCGCGGTCCGGCCGGTTTGGAGTAGACTTATCGAGCCCGCGGGCCCCTCACCCCGGGGGGTAAGGAGCGCCACACCACCATGGTCGAGGTCTTTCGCGGCAGCTCGATGATGCGGCACAAGCTCGCCGTCGGCGCGCTCGCGCTCGTCCTGTTGCTCCTCCACGCGCGCTCGGCGCACGGGCTTATCGGCCTCGGCGCCTCGGCGCCCGACTTCAGCAAGACCGAGCTGGACGCGCCCGCCCCCGCCACGCGCACGCTCGCCAGTTGGCCCAACAAGGTGATCCTGTTCTTCCTGATGGATTACACCTGAGAGTTCTGCGCCGCCGCCGCTCCGTCGGTCGAGACGGACATCTGGCAGTACTACGGCACCCACAACCCCGGCGAGGTCGAGGTCGTGGCCGTGGATGAAAGGAACGGGAGCGCGACGGCCGTGCGCTCGTTCAAGACCACGGCCGGGGCGACTTATCCATTCCTTCTGAACGGCGGCCTCAACACGGGCGGAAACTTTATTACTCTCTACGGCCCCAGGGACGATTACGTGGTCGTGAGCAAACAGCACATCGTCCGCTATCACGCGGCGCTGACCTGGCCGATTGGAAACGGCTACCATCTCGCCGAGATCCGCGGCGCCATCGACTCGCTGGTCACGCCGACCGTCGGCGTGAGCGACGATGCGCGCCCGCGCGACTACCGGCTCGTGAACGTGCCCAATCCGTTCCGCGACCGGACCACGTTCGAGCTGGCGAACCCGACCGGGCGCGACCTCGACGCGCGCGTCGCGCTCTACGACCTCGCCGGCCGCCAGGTCGCCTCGTTGTGGGACGCGCCGCTTCCGCCGGGCGTGACGCGCGTGAGCTGGGATGGCCGCGCGAGCGGCGGAGTCCCGGTTCCGGCAGGGGTCTATTTCGCGCGCGGCTCGATCGGCGCCGCGCGGCTTTCGCACCGCGTGGTGGTGCTGCATTGATGCGCCTGCGCCTGCTTCGCGCCGGATCATGCGTCAGTCTCCTGATCGCCGCCGCGCTGCTCGCCGGCGCCGCGCCGCTCTCGCTCGAGAAACAGCGCGCTCCCGACTTCAAGCTCCGCACCGTGACCGGTGAAAAGCTCGCCCTCGAGCGCCTGCGGGCGAAGGGCCCGATCGTGCTCGACTTCTGGGCGACGTGGTGCCATCCGTGCGCCGAGATGATGCCCGAGCTGGACGCGCTCCATCGCAAGTACCGCGAGCGCGGCCTCACGGTGATCGGTGTCTCGGTGGACGGTCCGCGCAATTTCGCGCGCGTGCGGCCGGCCGCGCTGCGGCTTGGCATCGGCTATCCGATCGCGATCGACGAGGACGGACGCCTCGCCCAGCTCTACCGGGTGCGCGCCATGCCGACCACGCTGCTGATCGACACCGCTGGCGTCATCGTGCGCGTGAGCGAGGGCTGGCACCCCGGCGAGACACGCGGCCTGGAGGCGGCCGTGGCGGCGCTGCTCCCCGCCGCGCCGGTCGAGGCGCCCGCGAAGTGAGGCGCGCACGCCCCGGGCTCGCCTCGGCGGCGGGCCTGTGTCTCGCCGCGGGCCTGTGCCTCGCGCCGGCCGCTCTCGCGCAGGTCGCGATCAACAACCTCGCGGTGGCGCAGGCCGGGCGCTCGAAACTCTATCAGCCGCAGAATCGCACCGACTTCTACGACCAGTTCGGCATCGAGGCCGCCTACGGCGACGTGCGGGTCGGCGTGCGCTACGAGACCGACCAGAACAGCGAGCAGGCCTGGCTCTACAACGAGATCACGCAGCGCTGGGCCGAGTGGACCGACCGGGGCCTGCGCGTGCGCGTCGGCAACGTCTACACGCTGCTGGGCCGCGGGCTGATCCAGCGCTCGTTCGAGCTGCCGGGCGTGGTGCTCGACGAGCCGGGGCTGCTCTCGCGCTACGGATTCACGCGCGATCTGGACGGCGTGCTGGTCGAGGGCACGGCCGGGCCCCTGAGCACGCGGCTCATCTCCGGCAAGCCCAACTCCGGGACGACCTCGCCCGGCACCGAACCGTTCACGCAGCCGCGCTACCAGGGCCAGATCGCGGGGGGACAGGCCGCACTCGTGCTGGGGCGCGGATCGCGGATCGGCGCCGCGTACGCGCGGTACACGAACGGCCTGGCGACGCGCCAGAACGAGCTGAGCTCGGGCTTCGTCGAGATCGATCCGCTGCAGGTCCTCGGCGCCAGGGGGCCCGCGCTCCCGCTCTACGCGGAGTACGCGCAGCTCGACCGCTCGTGGGAGCAGTGGTGGCGCCTCAAGACCGGCGACCGCATCCCGCACGCGCTCTACGTCGCGAGCAACTTGCTGTGGGGCCCGCTCGGGCTCTCGGCGGAGTGGAAGGACTACCGGCAGTTCCGGCTCGGGTTCAACGATCCGCCGTCGCTGGTGCGCGAGCACGGCTTCACCCTGCTCAACCGCGCGACGCACCTGCTCGACGCCGAGAGCGAACACGGCGTTCAGCTCGAAGGCTCGTGGTCGTTCCCCGAGTGGGGGACCGTCACCGTCAACGAGAGCCGCTCGGCCGGAACCCCGGCACGGAGGTTCCGGCGATTCGAGTCCACCTACTTCGAGATTCACGGCGCGGCCACCCGCTGGCCGGGCGTCGAAGCCACGGCTTACATGGAAAAGGGTCTCGACGAATTCTATTTCGTTCTTGATCGAGACATCTACGGCGGCAGCGTGATGGTGATGGCGCTGCGCGACTGGTCGGCGACCCTCGATCTCGCGCGCAAGGACGAGACCCGCGTGCCCGCGGTCTCGTTCACCGACCATTACCTCTCGTGCGGCGTCTCGCGCGCGGATTGGGGGAGCGCGACGCTGGTGTGGGAGCGCACCACCGATTCTCGCACCGAAGACCCGGTGCGGGACGTGGATCCTCAGGTGCACGCCCTCACGTTCGTGTCGGGGGTGGTGAACGCGCGGCTCAGCCAGCGGCACCAGGCCACGCTCACCTTCGGCAAGCGCCGGGGCGGGCTGGCCTGCACGGCCGGCACCTGCTACACGGTCGAGCCCTTCAAGGGCGCGGAGCTGAGGCTCACGACCAGGTTTTGACGTGCGTGCGGCACGCGGCGCGCGGCGGCCGGGGGCCCTTCTGGCCTCATAGAAGCGAACCTTCGGCCTGAAGGGCCCCCGGCCGCCGCGCGCCGCCGCTCCGCTCACCACCCCATGATCCGGTACCCGGCGTCCACGTAGAGCGTCTCGCCGGTGACGCCGCTCGAGAGGTCGGTGAGCAGGAACAGGCCGGCCTTGCCGACCTCTTCCTTGGTGACGTTGCGCTTCAAGGCCGCGCGCTCGGCGTGCTGCTTCAGCATGTCGGTGAAGCCGTGAATGCCGCGCGCGGCGAGCGTGCTGACCGGGCCCGCCGAGATCGCATTGACGCGAATATTTTTCGGCCCCAGCTCGTAGGCGAGCTGGCGCACGCTCTGCTCGAGCACCGCCTTGGCGCTGCCCATGACGTTGTACGAGGGCACCGCTCGTTCGGCGGCCAGGTAGGAGAGGGTGACGATCGCGCCGCCGCGCTTCTCGAGCAGCGGCAGCATGCGGTTGGTCACATTCAAGAGCGAGTAGGCGCTCACGTCGAGCGCGAGCTGGAAGCCCTCGCGCGGCGTCGCGACGAATGCACCCTCGAGGTCCTCCTTGCGCGCGAAGGCGATGCCGTGGACCAGCATCTCGAGCGAACCCCACTCGCTCGCGAGCCGCTGCGCCACCGCGTCGATGGTGTCGTCGCGCGTGACGTCGCACTCCAGCACCAGCGTGCCGGGAAGTTGCGCGGCCAGCTCCTCGACGCCCGACTTGAGCCGCTCGCCGGCGTAGGTCAGGCACAGCTTCGCTCCGGCCTGGTGCAACGACTGGGCGATCGCCCACGACAGGCTGCGGTGGTTCGCGACCCCCATCACGAGGGCGTGGCGGTCGGCGAGATCGATGGTCAGCATAGAATCCTTTCGGGCTGCGCCCGGCGCGGCGGGTGCCGCGGCCTCACGCCGCGCGCTGCCGCTCCCACACCCGGATCGGCAGGATGATGACCTGCACGCCGGCGAACTGGAGCCGGCGCTGGATCGAGAACGCGGTCTCGTGGTGGAGCGTGCGCGTGAACAGGTTCTCGCGCTGGAACACGAGCTGGCCGGCGAACACCACCGAGCGCCGGAACTCCTTGATCAGATCGAGGCACATGCCCTCCAGCTCGGCGATCAGGTCGGTGCCGAGCGTATAGCGGTACTCGGCGTAGAAGCCCATGCGTTGTGCCAGGTGCACGTACTTCTCGAGGTCGGCGCGCACCTTCTCCTCGAGCGCGTGGACGTCGTTTACGCCCTTGAACTGCCCGGAGTCCACCAGGCCGACCGAGCAGAACACGAAATTCTTGAAGTGGCGCGGGAACATGCGCTGAATCGAGAGCAGGGTGTGGATGCCGAGCCCGGCGTATGACTCGACCAGCACGATCGCCGTGGGTCCGTCGATCGCGAGCTCGGGCTGGGTCTTCGGCTCCGGCAGCGGCAGGTTGGTCAGCACCTCGTCGAGCGACGAGAGCATGCCGCGCACCCGCCGGTAGTGCGAGCGCACCGCGAAGCAGAACCCGACCAGCGCGCCGGTCGCCCCCAGCGTCACCCAGCCGCCCTGCGTAAGCTTGATCACGGTGGTCACGACCAGGATGCAACCGGTCACCAGCGTGCCGAGCCCGGCGATGATGAAGCGCCTGCGCCAGTGGGCGAGCCGCGCTCGCTCGTTCCACCAGTGGCGCACCATCCCGGCCTGGGTGAGGGTGAAGGTCATGAACACGTTGATCGAGTACATGACGATCAGGAGGTCGAGCCGGCCGCGCGTGTAGAACAGCACCAGCCCGGCGGCCACGCTCATCGCGGTGATCCCGTTCTGGGTGACGAGCCGCTCCGAGAGGTGCGCGAAGCGCTTCGGCACCCACTGATCCACCCCCATCGCCGCCAGCGTGCGCGGTCCGGCGACGAACCCGGTCTGGGCCGCGACGAACAGAAGTGCCCCCTCCGAGAGCAGCGTGATCACCACCACCGCGGGGCCGAGGTTGAACGCGCCCACGTGCCAGCCCCGGGTGAGCAGCCCCCACAGCGAGGCGTTGAGCGTCTTGCCCGGTTCGAACTGGACGTCGTTGAGCAGGTAGCAGAGCAGAATGCCGCCCGCGGTGAAGGCGAGCGAGATCGCCATGTAGAGCATGGTGCGCTTGCCGGTCACCGCACGCGGCTCGCGCAGGATGTCGGTGCTGTTGCTGACCGCCTCGATCCCGGTGAAGGTGCCGCCGCCCAGCGAGAACGCCTTGAGGAAAATGGCGATCACGCCCAGCAATCCAAGATCGCCGATGGCGAGGTGGGTATCCTGAAACGTGTCGGCCAGCAGGTGGGGGAAGGCGGCGCTGTGGGTGAAGATGCCGTAGACGATGAGCACGATGTGGCTCAGCATGAAGGCGAGAAAGATCGGTATCAGCACCAGCACGGATTCCTTGACGCCCCGCAGGTTGAGGCCGGTCAGCCCGCCGACGATCAGGAACTCCATGGGGAGCTTCAACACCTGCCAGCCGGGCGAGAGGAAGGAGAAGATGGCGTCGCAGCCGGTGGCGACCGAGATCGCGATGGTGAGGACGTAGTCCACCACCAGCGCACAGCCGGAGACGATTCCGGGCGTGGGGCCGAGCAGCTTGGTCGCGACCAGGTAGCCGCCGCCGCCGCTCGGGAACAGCTCGATGATCTGGCTGTAGGAGGCCGAGATCAGGAATACGGTGAGCACTGTCGCCACCATCAGGTAGGAGGCAAGATGGCGGTGCCGGCCGAGTTCGAGGAACGCCTGCTGGGGCCCGTAGCACGACGACGAGAGCCCGTCGGAGCCGAGTCCGACCCAGGCGAAGAATGCGATCAGCGCGAGTGTGTGATGGATGCGCGGGTCGAGTAGATTCTTGGGACCCCCGAGGAGTAATCCGCGCAATCGTTCGAGCACCGGGGGAGACTAGGGGCTGCCGCCCGGTGAATCAAGGCGTCGGGATTTCGTGATGAGCGCGCTTCGGCTCATGAGCTGCCTGTCGCTGGCGATGTTGCTCGCCGGCGCCTCCGGCGACCGTGCGCCGCGCGCCGGACCCGCGCCGCGCCCCGGACTCGTGCCGCCCAACCCCGCCTCGGGCGATCGTGGCGCCGCGGCCAGGGGCGTTCCCGGCCTCATAGAAGCGAACCTTCGGCCGGGAACGCCCCTGGCCGCGGCGCCAAGCATGCCGGCGGTGCTGCGTGAATTCGCGCTGTTCGGGTGGGTGAGTCCGCCGGTCGACTCCACCAGCGTCGCGCGGATGACGGAACTCGGGGGGATCGCGCTCAACCTGGCATTGCCGGCGTGGGACGATTCGGGGCGGCTCGCGGACAATCGGCAGCGGATGGCGTTCGCGGCGACGCGCGGCGTGCGCTGCCTGGCGTGGGACCGGCGGCTCGTGGGGGTGGACTTTTCGCGGCCTTCGGACGGGGCCACGCTCGATTCGGTGGTCGCCGACTACCGCTACGATCCCGGCTTCCTCGGCTACTACTTCACCGACGAGCCCGCGCCCGCGGAATTCCCGCTGCTCGCGCGCTTCTACGCCGAGCTGGCAGCGCGCGATCCTGACCATCCGTGCTTTGACAATCTGCTCGGCCGCGCCGCATTCGCGAGCCGCGCCGAGTGGGAGACCTACACGCGGGCGTTCCTCGATCAGGTCCGGCCGTCCGTGTTGTGCAACGACCAGTACGACTTCCTGCTGGGTGGCGACCGCGGGCAGTTCGTCGAGAACGTGGCGGGGCTGCGGGCGCTCGCGAGCGAGTACGGCGTTCCGTTCTGGGCCATCGTGCAGCTGATTCAACACGGCGGCTATCGCGCGCTCACGCCGGGCGAGCTGCGCTGGCAGGTATCCATGCTGCTCGCCTACGGCGCGCGCGGCGTGGGCTACTTCACATACTGGACCCCGGCCCCCAATCCGAACTTCAACTGGCAGCCTGCCGTGATCGGCTGGGACGGCGTGCGCAGCCCGTGGTACGGCGTGCTGCAGGGATTCAATCCCTACGTGCGCGCGGCGGGGGAGACGCTGGCGCGCCTCACCTGGCTCTCGACCCGGCACGCGGGCTCGGTGCCGCAGGGCGGTGCCGCTTTCGCGTTCGATGGCTGGATCGTTGGCGTCGAAGGCCGCGCCGCGCTGGGGAGCTTCCGCAGCGGGAACGAGTCGCGCTTCGTGCTGGTCGCGAACGCGGATTCGTCCAGCTCGCAGTCCATCACCCTGAGTCTCGTGCCGCGCCTGCGCGTGTGGAAGCTGGGCCCGGCGCCCGATTCCTGGTCGGAGCTGCCGACCGAGTATGGGGGGCCACTGCAGCGGCTCATGCTCGATCTCGAAGCCGGGGACTTCGTACTGCTTCGGCTCGACCGCGGGCCGCTCGGGCCCACGGTGGGATCCGAAATCGGGGTCACGCCCAACCCCGCTCGCGGCGAAGTGCGCTTCTGGCTGGATTGGTTCGCGCCGGGCGCGCGGCTCGAGATTCTTGACGCGGCGGGCCGGAGGGTGTGGTCGCACGTGCTCGGCGATCGCGAGGCGACGCTCGCCTGGCGCGGCGAGCGCGACCGAGGAGGTCTGGCGCCCCCCGGGCTCTACACCGTGCGCGTCACCGATGCGCGCGGCACGGCGCTCACCCGCGTCTCGTGGCTCGGGCGGCGTTGAAGCGCGGCGGACCGCGCGCGCCGCGCACGCTCGCCGCCGTCGAACGAGCCGTCATCGCCTGCGAGCGCTGTCCCCGGCTGCGAGCCTGGTGCGAGCGCGTGGCGCGCGAGAAGAAGCGCGCGTTCGCGGACCAGACCTACTGGGGTCGCCCGGTGCCGGGCTTCGGCGATCCGGCGGCCCGGTTGCTCGTTATCGGCCTCGCGCCCGCGGCACACGGCGGGAATCGCACCGGCCGCATATTCACCGGCGACTCGAGCGGGAGCTGGCTCTACGAAACACTCCACCGCTTCGGCTTCGCCAGCCAGCCCGATTCCACCGGTCGCGGCGACGGGCTCGTGCTCTCGGGCTGCTACATCACCGCCGCCGCACGCTGCGCGCCGCCCGCGAACAAGCCGACGCCGCGCGAGATCGAGAACTGCCGCCCGTTCCTCGAAGCCGAGATCCGACTGCTGCGCGACCTGCAGGTGGTAGTCACCCTCGGGCACATCGCGCACGCCGCGTTCCTGCGCGCCGCGGGCTGGTGGGAACGACTGCCGCCGCGCGAGCGGCCGGCGTTCGCACCCGGCGCTGAGCACCGGCTCCCCGACGGCACGACGCTGCTGTGCTCGTACCATCCGAGCCGCCAGAACACGAACACCGGGCGCCTCACGCGGCCGATGCTGCATGGGGTGTTCCGGCGCGCGCGGGCGATCGTGGACGGCGCGGCCGCCAGCGATCGCCCGCGCCATCGAAACCCCCGCGCATCAAGCGCCTGAACCACTCCGGCATCGGCGAGAGGGACTCCTCCCGGTCAGATCGCTGCGTCGCCGGTCTCCCGGCTCCGAACGCTCACGACCCGCTCGACCTCGGTCACGAAGACCTTGCCGTCTCCTTTTCGGCCCGAGTGTGCACCCTTGAGGATCGCCTCGACGATATTCTCGACCTGCTCGTCCTGACAGAGCAGCTCGAGCTTCACCTTCGGGGTGAAGTCCACGGCGAAGTCCGCGGAATCGTGGGGGTAGCTCTCGTCCTTCTCGCGGCCGAAGCCCCGCACGTCCATGACCGTGAGGCCGTGAGCGTGGACATCGCGCAGCTCGTGAAGGACGCGCGTGAGCATGAACGGCTGAATGTACGCTTCGACTCGCTTCATGAGCCCTCCTTTAGAACTCCACCTCGCGGCGCTCGAACCACCGGTAGAGGATGGGCAGGACGAACAGGGTGAGCAGCGTCGAGGTCACGAGCCCACCGATCACGACCACCGCGAGCGGGCGTTGGACCTCCGAGCCCGGGCCGGTGGCGAAGAGAAGCGGGATCAGGCCCAGGCTGGCAACCAGTGCGGTCATGAGGACCGGTCGCAAGCGCAGCTCGCCGCCCTTGAGAATCGCCTTCTCGAGGCTCGCGCCCTCACGCCGCAGCTGGTTGAAGTACGAGACCATGACGACCCCGTTGAGAACCGCCACGCCGAACAGGGCGATGAACCCGACGGAGGCCGCGACGCTCAGGTTCTGCCCCGAGAGGAGGAGCCCGATGACCCCGCCCACCAGGGCGAATGGAAGGTTGAGGATGATGAGAAAGGCGTTGCGGAGGGACCCGAAGCTGGTGAACAGCAGCACGAAGATGAGCAGGACCACTATCGGCACGACCACCGAGAGCCTCGCCATGGCCCGCTGCTGGTTCTCGAACTGGCCGCCCCAGGTCACGAAATATCCGGGTGGAAACTGCACCTCACGGGCCACGGCGCGCTGGGCGTCGCCCACGAATGACCCGATGTCACGGCCCACGATGTTGCACTCGACGACGATCCGCCGTTGGCCGTTCTCGCGGCTCACCTGGGCAGGGCCCTCGACCACCTGGATCGTGGCCAACTGGCCGAGCGGCACCCGGGTCCCGTCGCTCGCCGTGACCAGGAGGTTGGACAGGCGGGCGGGATCCGACCGGACGCTTTCGGCGAACTTCACGACCACAGCGAAGACCCGCTGACCCTCGCGCATCTGCGTGGCTTCCGTACCGCCGAGCGCCGTCTCGATGATGTCCTGGACATCGGCGACGTTGATGCCGTAGCGCGCGATCCGGTGGCGGTCGATCTGAATCTCGAGATAGGCCGTGCCGGCGACCCGCTCGACGTTGAGGTCGGCGACCCCGCGCACACGGCTGATCACCCGGCGCACGGCCTCGGCCTTCTCACGCAGGACATCGAGATCGTCGCCGAAGATCTTGACGGCGAGCTGGGCCTTGACCCCGGAGATCAGCTCGTCCACGCGCAGCTGGATGGGCTGAGAGAAGCTGAAGGTCGCCCCGGGAACTCGCTCCAGACGTTCGCGGACTTTCTCCACCAGCTCCTCGCTCGTGCGCGCGGTACGCCAGAATCGCCGCGGGCGGAGGTTGGCGATCACATCGCTGACCTCGAGTCCCATGGGGTCCGACGCGATCTCGGCGCGCCCGGTCTTCGAGACCACAGTCTCGACTTCGGGGAACGACCGGAGCACCTGTTCCACCTGCAGCTCGATACTGCGGGACATCGAGAGCGAGATGCTGGGCAGGCGGAAGGTCTGGAGCCCGATCGCGCCTTCGTCGAGCGGCGGCAGGAACTCGCGGCCAAGCCGGGTGAACAGGACAAGGCTGAGGACCATGGCGCCCAGCGTCAGTCCGATGGGAATGCGCCAGTGCCGGAGCGCCCAGCGAAGGCCGGCGAGATAGGCCCGCTTGCACCATGCGACGAGCGGCGTGTCCCGTTCCGAGAGCTTGCCCCGGAGCAGGTAGCTCGCCGCTACCGGGACCAGCGTCAGCGAGAGTACGAGTGAGCCGGCAAGCGCCGCGGTGATCGTGAAGGCGAGCGGGGCGAACATCTTCCCCTCGAAGCCCTCCAGGGTGAAGAGCGGGAGGAACACCACCGCGATGATCGAGACGCCGAAGACGATCGGCCGCGCGACCTCGCGTGACGCGTCGCGGACCACCTCGATGACATTGCGGCTTCCATGGGCCTCCACGAGGTGCCGATAGATGTTCTCCGTCATCACCACCGCCCCGTCGACGATCATGCCGATCCCGATCGCGAGCCCTCCGAGGGACATGAGGTTCGCAGAGTAGCCGGCGCCCTTGAGGAAGATGAACGCGACCAGCGCCGAGAGCGGCAGCACCATCGTCACGACCAGGGCGCTGCGGACATTCCCGAGGAACAGGATGAGCGTAATGACCACCAGAAGGGCGCCCTCGAGAAGCGCGCCCGTCACGGTGTGCATCGCGCGGTCGACGAGCTCGGTTCGATCGTAGAAGGGCGCCACGCGAACGTCCGGCGGCAGCGCCTTCTGCACCGTCTTGACCTTCTCCTTGACCGCCGCGACCACGTCGCGTCCGCTGGCCCCGCTCAGCATCAGCACGATGCCGGCGACGGCCTCGCCCTTGCCGTCACGGGTGACGAAACCCTGGCGTGGCTCCGGGCCCAGGACGACGACCGCCAGGTTGCGCACGTAGACGGGTGTTCCGTCGTGCGTGGCCACGACGATGCTGCCCAGGTCTTCAGCCGACTTGGCCAGGCCCAGGCCGCGGACCACGTACTGCTCGCCGTGGTGCTCGATGTATCCACCGCTGGCGTTGGTGTTGTTCGCCGCCAGCGCTTCGAGCACCTGGCGGAGGGTGAGCCGGTGGCTGGTGAGCTGCTCGGGCCGGACCAGCACGTGGTACTGCTTCACGAAGCCGCCGAAGCTGTTGACATCGGTGACGCCGGGCACGGAGCGGAGGATGGGACGGACCACCCAATCTTGAAGGGTGCGGAGCTCCATCGCATCCCGCGTCGGGCTTTCCAGGGTGTACTGGTAGATCTCGCCGAGCCCGGTCGAGATCGGCCCGAGCTGCACATCCACGCCGGGAGGTAATTTCCCTCGAGCTTGTTGCAGGCGCTCGAAGACGAGCTGCCGGGCGAAGTAGATGTTGACGTGATCCTCGAAGGCGACCGTCACCACGCACAGGCCGAGCTTCGAGAGCGACCGAACCTGTTCGATGTCCGGCAGCCCGCCCATCGCCACCTCGATGGGATAGGTCACGAGCTGCTCGACCTCGACCGGCGCCATGCCCGGCGCCTCGGCGAGGATCTGGACCTGAATGTTGGTGACGTCGGGGAATGCGTCGATCGGTACCTGGCGCACGGCCTGCACGCCGAGGAAAAGCAGGCCCACGCAGCCCAGGATGACGAGCAACCGCTGGCGCAGCGCGAACTGGACGATGCGTTCCATGGGTCACTCTTCTCCGAGCTCGCCCTTGAGCGCCTGGGACTTGATGAGGAACGCCCCGTGGACCGCCACCCGCGCCCCTGGCAGGAGCCCATGCGTGACCTCCACCAGGTCGCCGCCGAGCGCGCGCAACTTCACATGTCGGACCACGAACTCCGAATCCGAGAGCGCCACGAACACGACCTTGCGGCCGCCCATCTCCTGGACTGCGCCCTCACTGAGCACGATCGCTTGCCGAGTCACTCCGGTCGCGATCCGTGCCGAGGCGAACATCCCCGGCTTGAGGGCGAGGCCTGGATTCTCCACCCGAAGGCGGACGCTGAGCGTGCGGGTGGCCTCCTTGATGACCCCCTCGAGGCTGCTGATAAGCCCTTCAAAACCCCGGCCCGGGTAGGCGGTGGTGCTTATCTGAGCGGGCTGGCCCAAGCTGAACCTGCCGATGTCGCCCTCGTACGCCTCGACCACGGCCCACACCTCTGAGAGGTCGGCGATGCCGAACAGATCGGTCCCCGGTGTGACCTGCTTCCCGACGGCAGCTTCGACCTCCGTGATCACACCCGCGATGGGACTCCGCAAGAGAAGGTAGGGAATCGACTCCTGGGTTCGGTGGAGGGTCTCCACATCCGCCGCATTCGCCCCCATCACTTCCAGCCGTCGATCCGAAGAGTGCGCGATGCTCTGGAGCGCTTCAGCGTCTGGACTGCCCGAAGCCCGTGCGCGATCCGCCCGTTCGTGGGCAAGGAGGAAGTCGGACTGCGCGGCCAGGAACTCGGGGCTATAGATCGTGGCCAGAACCTTGCCCATAGGGACACGGTCGCCCGCGATAGCCGTGACGCCTTGAACGGTGCCGGAGACCCGGGCCGAGACATGGGCCATCTTGAGAGGGTTGGCTTGGAACTCGCCCGACACGAACAGGGTGTCAGCGAGAGGACGCAGCGGGATGGTCGCGACGCGGACCTCGCCCGCGGCCACGACCGCGGCAGGGATGTGCACCAATGTGTCCGGCGCGAGGGCCGCAGCCGGCCCGTCATCCTTCGCCTTGCTGCACCCCATCGAGACCACAGCCAGGAGCGGGACCATGGCGAGCGCGAGGGGACGGACGAGAGTATTCTTCGACATGGGTCATCACTCCGCGGTGCCGAGGTCGGTGAGGGCCAGGTGGTAGTTGAGCAGCGCCCGGATGTGCTCCAGTTGCACGCTGCGGTAGGTCCGGATCGTCTCGAAGAGCTCGAGGCCGTCGACCTGCCCGAACTGGTATCCGCGCGTCGCCGACTGGATGGCATCCGTGACGTCAGGCAGCAGCTGCCGCTCGAAGCTGGCGACCTGGGCAGCCAGGGCGCGGGCGTCCTGGTAGGCGTTCCGGAGCGCCAGGTCGAGGCTCCGCTCCGACACATCAAGCGCCGCTTGAGCTGCGCCTCGCAGCGCCTCGGATTCCTGGATACGCGCCCTCCGGTCGGTCCAGGGAGCGAAGGGCAGGGTGAGGGCGACCGAGCCGGCTATGCCGGGGGCGCTGTAGCCGACCTTGTCAAGGCCCAGGGAGATCTCGGGAGCCGGGAGAAGTGCGCTGCGGGCGAGGCTCCCGGCCGCCTGCTCCCGCTCGACGCTCAACCGAGCGGCGCGCAGGCCAGGCCTCGTCTCGCGGGCGCGAGTCAAGATCGCCGGAAGAGTGTCCTCAAGAGCAACAAAGATGAGGGAGTCGGCCGGTTCCAGAGCCTCATCGGCTCTCCGAGCCATCAAGGCGTTGAGCGTCTGCGTGTCGTTGCGAAGGGCACGCGCGGTCTCGACCAGGTCGTTCTCCAGACGGGCGCGTTCGGACCGCGCCCGGAGGACATCGAGATACTTGGTCACGCCGGCGCGCAACCGCACCTTCGTCGCTTCCTCGAGATCGCCCACCGTGCTCCGCAAACTTGAGAGCGCCCGAAGCGTCGCCTGATCGGCCTGCAGACGCCGGTAGGCCCGAGTCACGTCGGCCCGCAGACGCAGGAGCCGCGACTCTCGGGAGACCTCCACCAGCGCCACCTCGAGGCGTGCGACCCGCCCCGCGCGGCTTCTTTGCGTTGGCAGGGGCAGCCCCTGCGACAGGCGAAGCGAGGACTCACCCCGTTCATCAGGGCGCGCCGATGAAGCGAGCCTGCCGGAGTCGTAAGCCAGCGTCGGTGGGTCCAGCGCAACCGCCTGCTGTAGCCGTGCCCTCGCTGCTTCCACCTCGCGGTCCGCCGCCGTGATCTGCGGGCTGCGGCGGGCCGCGAGGGTCAGGCAGGAGTCGAGGGAGAGGACGTCGGCACCCGCCGCGGCGGCGAGGCCCAACGTGGCAGCAACAGAGAGAAGTGCCGTGAAGATGGAGGTTGGGATGAGCGCCAAGGCGCCACCCAAGAGGTCGCGTAGCTGCACAGATGGACTCCTTCACTGGACGAACGGGGATGGTCGCGAGAATTGCCCGGTCGCGCGCTGCGCGTCAGAGAGGCAGCGCGGCAGTGAAAGAGATCAGCAGCGGAGGATTACGGTCTGGAGAACCGGTGTGGAGAGGCGGACTGCACCGTGGAGGAATACCTTGGGGGAGTTGTCGGCGACTTGAGCCCCACAGGCAGGCGGAGTCGCAGCCGCGGCGAATGCGGCGGGGGCTTTCAGCTGCTGCAGGTCGTCCCTCGAACCGCTCGCCCGGACAAAGCCCGCGGATCCTAGCGGAAGGTCAGCGCACGTCGTGCAGCACGCGTCCGTGTGCGCATGACCAGCAGTGGACGAGCCGTGATCTCGTTGGGCGGGATCGTCGGGGGCGGTGCACCGATCCTGGCCGGACTCGATGGCGACGTGTCCGCCAGGGGCGATACAGAGTACGAGGGCGCTGGGTTGGGTCCAGCCGGTGGTGGCGACTAGCAAGCCGAGGCTCAGCATGCGAAGGAGGTGCATGAACAGGGCAAGTTACGCGAGCATGACGATGGCCGTCAACCCGCGTCCCGTCTGTCGCATCGCGGGACCTGGGGCATGGTACGGGTATGGGCCTCCGGTCACGTATCGCCTTGACGCTCGAGCTCCTCGAGCAGAGCCTTGTGCGCGGCCGGCGACCGCCAATCCTGGGCGCCGACGAAGCGAATCCTCACCAGCCCATCCCCGCTGACGAGATAGGTATCCGGAAGATTCGAGACGCGGTACGCGCGGTACGCGCTCCCGCCAGCGTCCCGAAAGACCTCCGGCGGCGGCCTGCCTTTGAAGAAGCGCCGGATCTGATCCCACTGGGGATCGGTGGCGACGGCAACCACTCGCACCCTGCCGCTTCGAGTCAGCTCTCGGCCCAGCGCGATGAGCGCGGGGAGCTCCTCCCGGCACGGCGGGCACCAGGTGGCCCAGAAGTGGACCAGCACCGCGTCGCCTTGCCGGCCAGGAGCGATGCTGACGAGCGACCCGTCGGGGCGCTCGAGGAGGAGTGAGGGAGCCGGCGTCGGCTCGTCCACCCGCTCGAAGCGAAAGGGAGCGGCCGCGCTTTCCCGCCCGGACTCGATCGCCCGGTAAGCGAGCAGCGCGACAGCCTGGAACAAAATGAGTCCACCAATCACGAGCGCGATCTGCCCTCCTCGGGGTCGAATCACGTTAGACCACCGGCTCCGGCTTGCTTTCAACCCCGATCGTTTCCATTGGTCTCCGGCGCCCGATCATGCTGTAGAGGACGGGCAGCACGAGCAGTGTCAGGAGCGTCGAGGAGACGATCCCGCCGATCACCACGGTGGCAAGTGGCCGTTGGACCTCGGCGCCGATCCCGGTGTTGATGGCCATGGGCACGAATCCAAGGCTCGCCACGAGCGCGGTCATGAGAACAGGCCGCAGACGGCGCTCGGCGGCCTGTTCGATGGCCTCACCGAGCGCCATCCCGGCCGCGAGGTTCTGGCGGATGGTCGAAACCAGCACGAGCCCGTTGAGAACTGCCACCCCAAAGAGTGCAATGAATCCCACGGCCGCCGAAATGGAGAACGGCAAGCCGCGGACCCAGAGGGCAAACACCCCGCCGACCGTGGCGAACGGCACGGCCGTGAACACGATCGCGGCATCGAGCCAACGCCGGAAGGTGAGATACAGGAGACCGGCAATAAGCGCGAGGGCGAGCGGCACGACGAACATGAGTCTTGCTCGGGCGCGCTCGAGGTGCTCGAATTGTCCGCCGAAGCGGACGTAATAGCCGGGCGGGAGGGCAACCTGGCGGTCGAGCGTCCTGCGCAGCTCGGCCACGTAGCTGCCCACGTCTCGGCCGCGGACGTTCCCCTGCACGACGACCCGGCGCTTGGCCCACTCTCGGTTGATCGTGGAGGGCCCTTCGGTCATCCGGATGTGGGCCAGCGCTGCAAGCCCCACGCGATCGCCCCCCTCCGTGCCGATGAGTATCTGGCCCACCGACGCGGCGTCGGCGCGGTATCGCTCGTCCAGGCGCACGGTGATCGGGAACCGGCGGTCGCCTTCCTGGATGGTTCCGACCTCTCGCGTGCCGAGCGCTTCGATGGCATCGAGAACGTCGCGGGCCGGAATGCCATGGCGGGCGATGGCGTCGCGGTCCACCTCGATCTGGAGGATCGGCTGTCCCGTCACCTGCTCGGTCACCACGTCCGCCGCCCCCCGGACGGCACGCATGACACCCTCGATCTCTCGAGCCTTGGCTTTCAAAGTCTCGAAGTCGTCGCCGAAGAGCTTGACCGCCACATCGGAGCGTACACCGGAGATCATCTCGTTGACGCGCATTTCGATCGGCTGCGTGAAGATCATCCGCATGCCCGGGAGCGACGACAGCTCGGCTTCCATGGCTCGTACCAGTCGCTCCTGCGTTCGGGCTCGCTTCCACTCCCCCCGTGACTTCAGGGTGATGAAGACATCGGAGAGCTCGAGTCCCATCGGGTCGGTCGCCACCTCCGCCGTACCGGTGCGCGTCCAGACGCGCTCGACTTCGTCGGGAAACTTCCGCAGGAGGGTGCGCTCGATCTGGAGCCCGTAACGCACGGACTCGTCGAGCGACACCCCGGCCAGACGCACGGTGTTGATGACCAACGCTCCCTCCCCGAGACGCGGCACGAACTCCGAACCCAGGCGCGTGGCCAGAAGCAGCGCGTTGAGGAACAGGAAGCCGGCAATGCCGAGCACCAGCTTGCCGCGCCGGAGCGCGAACCGCAGTCCCGGCCGGTACACCCTCTGGACGAACTCCACGACGCGGTTCCGCTTGTCCCCCGCCGTGCGCGAGAGAAAGCTGGCGCACAGGGCCGGCATGAGGGTGAGCGAAAGGATGAGGGACCCGAGGAGCGCGAACATGACCGTGAGGGCCATGGGCCGGAATAGCTTTCCCTCCACGCCTTCGAGGGCAAGGATCGGCAGGTAGACGATGAGGATGATCAGCACTCCGAACATCGCCGGCCGCCGCATCTCGACAGCCGCCTCCTGTACGATCTCCGTCTGCGGCCGCCCGGTGCGATCTTCGGAGAGCCGCCGCGCGGCGTTCTCGACCATGATGACGGAGCTATCCACGATGAGCCCGAAATCGATCGCGCCAAGGCTCATCAAAGTGCCGGCGATGCCGGCCCGGAGCATGAGGTCGAAGGCGAAGAGCATGGAGAGCGGAATGGCCGCAGCCACGATCAGCCCGGCGCGAACGTTGCCGAGAAAGAGGAACAGGACGGCGATGACCAGGAGGGCGCCTTCGAAGAGGTTCGTCTTGACCGTGTGGAGCACCCGGTCCACGAGTTCCGTACGATCGTAGACGGTGGTGACCTCAACGCCTACCGGCAGGGTCTTCTTGACCTCATCGAGTCGAACTTTGAGGCGGCGCGTCACCTCATGGCTGTTCTCGCCCATGAGCATGAAGCCCAGGCCCAACACCACCTCACCACGTCCGTCGGCGGTTACCGCCCCGCGGCGGATCTCACGACCCTCGACGACCCGGGCGACATCGTGCACGTACGTCGGAACGCCCCCGCGAGCCGTGATGACGATGTTCTCGACGTCCGCCGGCTTCGTGACGATGCCTACCCCCTGAACGAGGCTCGATTGCCCGGCCTGGTCGATGGCGCCGCCGCCGACGTTGGCGTTGTTGCGCTCGAGCGCCTCGATGAGCTGAGAGAGCGTCAGGCCATACTTACCAAGGCTCACGGGATCCACGACCACCTGGAGCTGGCGCTCGTCGCCGCCCCAGGTGTTGACCTCGGCCACGCCGGGCACGGAGCGCATCTGGGGCTTGATCACCCAATCGTGCACGGTGCGCAGTTCCGCGAGGCTCTTCCCGGCTCCGGTCACGAGGTAGTGGAAGACCTCTCCGAGGCCCGTCGCGACGGGCCCGAGCTGGGGTCGCTCGATGCCGGCTGGAAGCTCGACCGTCTGGAGCCGCTCCATGACGGTCTGCCGGCCCCGGTAGATGTCCGTCCCCTCGTCGAAGATGACGGTCACTTGCGAGAGCCCGAACTTCGAGATCGAGCGGACCTCCTTCAGCCCTGGCAGCCCGGAGATGGCCTGCTCGACCTGGAAGGTGATCTGCCGCTCGACCTCGAGCGGGGCGAGCGCGGGGGCGGTGGTGTTGATCTGGACCTGGACCGGTGTCGTGTCCGGGAACGCGTCGATCGGCAGATGACTGAACGCGACGCCGCCCATGAGGGCCAGCAGGAGGCTGCTGGCAATGACCGGTCTCCGATGTCGAATCGACCAGGAGATGATTCGGTTGAGCATGCCAGCCCCTATTTCTTCGGCGCTTCGACGTCGCAGCAGCCGGCGCCGATGCCTTCCTTCATGGTCTCGGTCTTGAGGAGGAAACTCCCTGCGGTGACTACCGTCTCGCCGGCCTTGAGGCCGCTGCTGACCGCCACGAGATCGCCGTTCGACGAGGCCACCCTTACCCGGCGCGTTTCGTACTCGTCCGCGGCGAGGCGCACGAAAACAAGGTTCACGCCCCTGGCCTGTTGCAGAGCAGCGCGGGGAACGAGTACGGCCTGGGTCCCATCGGTGACGATTCGGGCCTTGGCGTACACGTTCGCCCGCAGCGCCCCACCGTGGTTGGCGACGGCCGCGCGAGCCTTGGCTGTGCGGGTATGCGGGTCGATGACGGGTGCGATGTAGCTCACCGTGCCATGGAACTCGCGCTCGCCGATGCCATCGAGGCGAAGCTGCACCCGTTGTCCGACCTTCACGCGAGATGCCTCGCGCTCGGGTACGTCGATCTCGGCCCACAGGGAGGACGTATCGACGATCTCGAACAGCGGGTCCTCGAGGTCCACCAACGTTCCGATCGTGGCCATGCGCTTCGTCACCACCCCGGCGATCGGAGCCTGGAGCGTGTACATCCCCGACTCGCCGCCGCCGGTTCCCACCATGGCGAGGGCTGTCGATGCCGCAGCCAACTCCGCTTTGGCTGCCTCCCACTCCTGATGGGCAGCCTGAACGTCCCTGGCGGCTGAGATGCCCTTGTCCTGGAGTTCCTTCTCGCGCCGGTATGTGGCCTCGGCCACTTCGGCTCGGGCCCGGGCGGCCTGCAGGCGCGAACGGGACTCACCGACGGCTGCACTCTCGATGATGGCAAGCGGCGATCCGCGGCTCACGCGGGAGCCAAGATCGGCGCGGATGGACTGGACCACTCCCGGAGCGCGGGCGTTCACGAGCGCGACCTTGGAGGCGTCGGCAACGATGATTGCCGTGGCTTCGACACCACCGCCGCTCGGGCCTTCCACCACGCTCACGACCTCGAGCCCTGCCTCGCGAGCCGTCTCCAGGGTCTTGAAACGGATCTTTGTGCCATCGGCCGGAGCGTCATCAATCGCCACCTCGGCGGCGGGACGGCCGCCGCGCTCCGGGTGGCAGACGGGGCAGAACGATTCCGGGAACTGGTGCTCCTCACACCAGTCGCCCTTCGCCTGGAACACCGGGATGAGTTTCGGGTGGCACTTCGTGCACACGGCCTCCAGCACGCCGTGCTCCGCGCACATATCGGCAGCCAGGGTCGCCACGGCCGGCGCCTCCGCTTTGACCGACGTCGCCTCAGCCGTCGAGGCTACCTTCCTCTGGCACCCGGTGAGGACCAGGAGCAGTGCTGCGGCAAGGTGGAGGTGAATACGCATGGTCACTTCCCCTCCGCCTTGGGTGGCCGCACGATCTTCAGGTTGGGGTCGCACTTCAGACACTGCGACCTGGGCAGCCCATGCTCTTCATCCCAGTCGCTGACCGCCTTGAAGGCGGGAACAAGCGACGGGTCACAACGAGTGCAGGCGGTCTCGGGAACGCCATGCTCCTCGCACCAATCCTCATACGATCCGGGCATGACACTCGCCGCGTGCCCGGATCCGGGGTCGCTCGCGGCCGTGGACGCCGCCCCCGTGTTCTTCTCGGGCTTGCCGGTGTGCGCGGTCTCCCTGGAACAGCCGGCGGTCATGAGGCTCAGGGCAGCGAGGGCGAGGAACATGATCAAGTGTTTCATGGGAAGTTTCTCCTGCTTGACGGTTAGTGGAAGGCGCCCGTGGCGACCGCCAGGTCGATACCGCTGAGGGCGGCCTCCAGCAGCCGATCGAGGTACTCCCGCCGCGTGTCGAGTGCCTCGCGCCGAACGACGAGCACTGCCGGCAGGTCCATCTTCCCGGCGCGGTAGCTCTCGCGGGCCATAGCTTCCGTTTCGAGTGCTCGTGGTACACCGTGCTCTTCCAGTTGACGTGCTGCGGCTACCGCGGTGCTGTACGCGGCCCGTGCCGCCTCCGCCTCGGTGGCCGCTGCGACTTGCCGGCTCTCCAGCTCCACGCGGGCCCGCTCTCGCCGGGCTCGCGCCTCTCCCCGTTCGCCCTGGCCGAGATTGAAAAGTGGAACGGTGACCGCCAACCCGCGGCGCTCCACGCTCTGCCCGTTCTCATGACCGTACTTCCAGCGAAGCGATACTTCGGGCACCAGCGCCACCCGGCCAAGCGCGAGCCCCGCGGCGGCTGCCCTGACCTCGCTCTGGGCGGCAAGGACATCCGGCCGCTGCCCCGGCTCCACTCCGGCGGGTTGATGGTCGACATACGAGCGATCGGAAAGATCGCCTGCCACGGCGAGCGTCGCTGACCAGGGCAGGCCGAGAACGATCGCCAGGTCCGCGCGCGTACCGGCGAGCGCACGCTCCTCGGAAAGAACTTCACTCTCGGCGCGGGAGAGTTCGGTTTCGGCCACATTGACGTCGAGTTGGGCCGCGTTGCCGGTCCGGAACTTCTCCGCCGCTACCCGGTGCAGTTCCTCTGCCAGCTCTTTGCGCTCCCGTGCTGCGACAACGCGCTGTTCAGCGTGGAGCACTCGGTAGTAGGCGGCAATCGCCGCACCGATTGCGTGTCGCCGCGTGTCACCCACGAGGTGGACTTCCCGGTGCACCTCCGCCCGAGCCACGCCCATCCGTTTCGAACGCCGGATCCCCAGCCCGATCGGGAGGGTGAGCTCGAGTTCCGAGCGCCGCTCGAAGCGGCGGTCCGAGTTCGCTACCGCGTCGATCGTTGGGTTCTGCTGCATCAGGGCACGCGCTCCCGCCAGCCGGCCCCGTGCTTCGAGCACCCGCGTTTGGGCAATGAGCACCTCCGGGGCCCGGGTCCCGGCAAGCTCGGCGACACGGGCGGCGGTCAGTGAATCGCGCAGCACTCCATCAGCCTGGGCGGCGCTGCAGGCGCTCCAGAGGCCCAGACAGCCAAGGAAGACCAGGTTCTGTGGGGACATAAAAGGACCACGCTCCGTGGGTGAAATCGGCCGATCAGGGACACGAGGGCAGTCCCCGCGGGTCGCGAAACGCCACTAGCGGGAGCGGTCTTACCTGCCTCGTAGAGAGACGGTCAGACGAGCGTGGGTTTCGGAACGTGGAAGATGCTGGTGGGGTTGAGAGGCAGCGAGAAGATGGCCGTGTGGGGCTCGCTACGAGAGAGGGGTGTTATCGGACAAGAGGCATTCGAAGACACGACATCGCCCGCAACGCCCTGAACCGAACACGAGCATTGGGGACAAGTCGTGTCGCAAGCGCTCCCCGGGACGCAGTCGCCAGCCTGGTCGCACCGGTGGAGAAGCGGCAGGCTCAACGCCCCGAGCTGCGAGCCGATGAGGAGTGCCAGAAGGAGGACGCGGAGTACTCGTCGCATGGGCATCGAGGATAATGGATCGGCAGCTGACGGCCAACTCTGAAGTTCAGGAAGCGCTCAGGGAAACTGCCGCGGTCGGCGTTGTCCCAGGCTGGAAGGTCGTTCCCAGAGAGAGAACCGTGGCCAACCGTAGCCACGCACGCCAGATACCCGCTGATCTCCATGCAATGCGCGCGGCGTCCACAAGCCTCTTCGAGGCTGGCGCTGAATCGCTGACTACAGCATAAGCCTACGCGCCGCATTCTCTTGGCGGCGGCATGGCCAGGTGGCAAGGCGAGGATCTGCAAAGATGCCCCCCGCAAGGATGCGCCCTTGACTCGCCCCGCTGCCGCGCCCGTATTGCCCGCGACATCTTCCGGGTGCCCACACGAGGTGGGGTAATAGGGAAGAGGGGTGAGAATCCCAGGCGGTCCCGCCACTGTAATGGGCTCCCCGGGTCTCACGCGCCACTGATCTTCTAGGATCGGGACGGCGAGACCCGCCGCAGCCCTGAGTCAGGAAACCTGCCCGGAAGCGATGAGCCCGTGACGCTTCGCGAGAGAGCGTCGAGGTGGGAGGCGTCGCTGAAGGCCCTTCCTCCGAGACCCACTCCCGGACGCGGGGCCTTTCGATTGAGGCGCGCGCGATGCCGTGCTGGTTCTTCCCGAGGTAGGGTCGAGCGCGAGCGGCCGTGCATGGACGCGCGGCGGCGGCGGCCCACCGGGTTCGTGAGCGATCTCACTACCGGGGTCGCCGACTTTCGCTCCGACCGGGCTTCGGCCATCCGGCGGCACGGCTGCTACGTCACCGCCGCCGCTGCGCAGTGCCCGCGAACAAGCCGCCGCCGCGCGAGATCGAGAACTGCCGCCCGTTCCTCGAAGCCGAGATCCGGCTGCTGCGCGATCTGGTCGTGGTGGCAACGCTGGGGCACGTCGCGCACAGCGCGTGGCAGCGCGTGCGGTCGCAGCCTCGAAATAGCTCGGCATGAGGCGCGCGAGCCGCGGCGGTTCGGGCGCAGGAGATCTGCTGGAATGGTGCGCCCGCCGGGCGCTGGCCCGCACTCGTGCCGCCGCGTACCATGCCGGCAGAGAGTCAACGCAGTCTCCAGACCGAACGCGCGACGCGCAGACACTCGCGCCCGCGGCTCGGCTGCCCCGAGCCACCTTCCACCCGGGAGCCCTCGCATGACGTTCGCCCGCCTCGCCCTCGCTTGGCTTGTCACCCTGGCACTCGCCGGTCCCGCCGCCGCGGACGACTCCGGCAACTTCGTCGTCCGGCTCGGCCAGGACACGACCAGTGTCGAGCACTACAGCCGCACCGCCTCGCGCGTCGAGGTGGACCAGGTCGGTCGCGCGCCGCGGGTGTTGCGGCGGCACTTCACGTACGACTTCGCGAACGGCGCGATTTCTCACCTGACGATGGTGGTTACGCCCCCGGGCGCCGCGACGCCGACCCAGACGATCGACGCGAGCTTCGGGCCCGACTCGATGCACATGCAGATCCACAGCGGCAGCGCGCCGGTGCAGAACGTGAACGTCGCGATGCCGCCGGGCACGCTGGTCGTGGCCAGCTCGAGCCCCTGGGCTGGCTACGAGGGGCAGCTCATGAAGCTGATGCAGGGTAAGAGCGACAGCCTGCGCACGACGATGTACTTCATCGGTGCCGCGGGTCCGCAATGGCTCAGCCTGCACAAGCACGGACGCGACTCGGTCGTGATCTGGAACGAGCACCAGGACCTGTTCCACGTGCGCGTGGACAAGGCGGGCCACCTCCTCGGCGTGCTGCCGATCGCGGGCACGGGCAAGTTCAGCGTGGAGCGCGTCGCGAGTCTCGATCTGAACGCGATGGCGGCCTGGTTCGCCGCGCGCGAGCAGGCGGGCGCCGGCCTGGGGATGCTCTCGCCGCGCGACACGGTTCGCGTCGCCAACGCCGGCGGCGCATCGCTGTGGGTGGACTATGGCCGGCCGGGCAGGCGCGGCCGCGTCATCTTCGGCAACGTCGTGCCGTTCGGCGAGGTGTGGCGCACCGGCGCGAACGCGGCGACCCAGTTCAAGACCGACAAGGCGCTCGACTTCGGCGGCATGGTAGTGCCCGCCGGCTTCTACACGCTGTGGACGCTTCCGTCGGCGAACGGCTGGAAGCTCGTCATCAACGGCGAGACCGGCCAGTGGGGCACCGAGCACAAGGCGGCGAAGGACCTCTACACGATCGACATGAAGGTGACCACGCTGCCGCAGTCGGTGGAGCGCTTCACCATCGGCGTGGAGCCGAACGCCGAGGGCGGGGTGCTGAACCTCGACTGGGACACGACGCGCGCATCGGCCGCGTTCACGGTCAAGCCGTAGACGAAACGCAGCGCAGGGGCTCGGTGGAAAACGCCAGGGGCGGCGTCCACCGAGCCCCTGCGCTGCGTTTCGTCTACGGCTTGAC
>CAZYQK010000012.1:29174-33455 GCA_964650245.1 uncultured bacterium
GGGAAAACGCCAGGGGCGGCGTCCTTGCGGACGCCGCCCCACGGCGCGAGGTGGTACCTCGTGCGTATCAGGCCTTGCGAACGTTCGCCGCCTGCAGCCCCTTCGGACCGCGCGTCACGTCGAACTCGAGCGACTCGCCCTCGGCGAGCGTCTTGAATCCCTCGCCGGTGATGGCGGAGAAATGGACGAACACGTCCTCGCCCTCCGGCTGGGTGATAAAGCCAAAGCCCTTCGCCTCGTTGAACCACTTCACGGTGCCTCTAGCCACTTGAAACTCCTGTTGTACCCGGGTCCGAAGACCCGCACTTGCCGCGTATCACGCCGCGGCGGCGTCCGGTCTCCATGACCGTTGTCTCGATCGTGGGCGGCCGACCAACAAAAAACCGCCAGAAGAAGTCTCTGGCGGAATCTGAACGCTGGCGGCACATCCACAGGCAACCGAAGACGAAGGGACTATCGGCCAAACCTCGGGAGATTGACAGTCAATTCGCTGTGAAGTTCGCGCCGCTCAGCCCTCGCGCGGATTCCCCAATGAAAGCGTGCTTTCGGCCGCCGGCATCGGCGTGGCACCGTGCGTGGGTTCGCCCATCACCACCCGCAGTCGATGCACCGCGCCGTCATCGACCAGCGGAATCGCCCGGGAGTCGACCCGAACGCCGTCCAGCACCGCCTCCGCGACGCCGCGGTTCCTGCGTCCGGGATTCTCCACGGTGATCTCGTAGAGGCTCTTCTCATGGCGCCACCGCACGACGAAGTGGTCCCATGACCCGGGAACGCACGGTGCGATGGCGAAGCGCCGGCCCCGGCGCCTGAGTCCGAGGATCGACTCGAGACCGAGCCGGTACATCCAGGCTGCCGAGCCGGTGTACCAGGTCCAGCCGCCTCGGCCGATGTGCGCCGGGTGCGTGTAGACATCGGCCGCCACCACGTAGGGTTCCACCTTGTAGCGCTCGACGCCGGCGGGTGTGCGGGTGTGGTTGATCGGATTCAGCATGTGGAACAACTCGACCGCCTCGTCGCCGTTGCCGAGATGCGCGATCGCCATCACCGTCCAGAGCGCGGCGTGTGTGTACTGGCCGCCGTTCTCGCGCACGCCCGGCGCGTAGCCCTTGATGTAGCCGGGGTCGAGCTGCGTCTGGTCGAACGGCGGCGCGAGCAGCTGGATCACGTCGGCGTCGCGCCGCACCAGCTGCATGCGAACCGCGTCCATGGCGCGCTCGGCCCGGCGCAGCGGCGCGGCCCCGGAGAGCACGGCCCAACTCTGCGAGACCGCATCGATCCTGCATTCCTGGAGCTGGGCGGAGCCCAGCGGGGTGCCGTCATCGAAGTAGGCGCGCCGATACCAGTCGCCGTCCCACGCCTGCTCGAGCATCGTGCCCAGCCGCTTGCGTTCGCCGCGCCAGCGGGCGGCGCGCTCGGGGTCCCCGCGCGCCTCCACGACCCCGGCGAAGTCGAGCAGGATCTTCGAGAGGAACCAGCCCAGCCACACGCTCTCGCCGCGGCCTTGATGCCCAACGCGGTTCATGCCGTCATTCCAGTCGCCGGTGCCGATCAGCGGCAGACCGTGCCGGCCGACGCCGAGGCCGCGCTCGATGGCGCGGACGCAATGCTCGTAGAGAGTCCCGCTCTGGCCCGCCGCCCCGGGTTGACCGTAGACCTCCAGCTCGGCGGGTAGGAGCGCCGGCGCTTCCAGGAACGCCACGGGCACGTCGAGCACGGCCTGATCACCCGTGCACTTCAGGTAGTGGGTCACAGCGTAGGGGAGCCACAACAGGTCGTCGGAGCAGCGGCCGCGCACGCCGCGGCCGGTGTGCTCGTGCCACCAGTGCTGCACGTCGCCTTCGGTGAACTGGCGCGCGGCGCAGCGCAGCAGGTGCTCGCGGTAGAGGTCCGGCCGCGCAAAGGTGAGCGCCATCACATCCTGCAGCTGGTCGCGGAAGCCATACGCGCCGCCCGGCTGGAAGAAGCCGGTGCGGCCCCACAGCCGTGAGCTCACCGCCTGGTACAGCAGCCAGCGGTTCATGATCAGGTCGAAGGAATCGTCCGGCGTCTCGACCTGCACGGTGCCGAGCATCGCGTCCCAGCGCTGTTCGACCTGTTCCAGCGCCGCGCGCGCGGCCTCGACGCTGCCGAAGCGACCCGCCAGCGCCAGCGCGTGCGCTTGGGTCTCGCCCTGGCCGAGCAGCAGCACCACTTCGCGTGTCTCGCCGGCCTCGAGAGCGACACAGATCTGAAGTGCAGCGCACGGGTCGAGGCCGGCGCCGAAGCGCTGTCCCAGGGCCTCACGCGCCAGCGCAGCCGGTCGCTTGAGCGAGCCGTTCCGCCCCAGAAACTCGAGCCGGTCGCCGGTCGCCGAAGCGGGCGGCAGGCTCGCGTGCACGAACGCCACACGCCCGGGGAGGTCCGAGTTGTAGGGATTGCGCGCCAGCACGGTGCCGGTCCCGGGGTCCTGCTCGGTGATGACGAAGCGGTGTTCGCCGGCGCGCGGCGGGCACAGCGCCCACTCGTTGTAGGCGAACACGCTGAGGCGCCGGGTGACCGCGGTGTGATTGGTGAGCGAGACCTGAGAGAGCTTGAGGGGCTCCTCGGCGTGCACGAACACCGCGAGCTCGCAGGTGACGCCGTGGGCGCAGTGGGCGTAGCGCGTGACCCCGGCGCCATGGCGCGTGACCCAGCGGCCGCCGTCGCGCTTTCGCGGCAGCGGACCCGGCGTGGCGCCCCACGTCTCCCCGCAGTCCTCGTCGCGCAGGTAGATGGCCTCGCCGCTGAACTCGCTCACCGGGTCATTGCCGAACGGCGTCAAGCGGTTCTCGCGGCTGTTCCCAGCCCAGGTCCAGGCGGCCCCGGTGGCGCCGACCACGGTGCCGAAGCGCTCGTTCGCGATCACGTTCACCCACGGCAGAGGAGTGTCGGCATCGCCCTCGAGCACGATCGCGTACTCGCGCCCGCCGGCGGTGAAGCCGCCCAGTCCGTTGCCGTGGGTGAGCGGCGGGGCTTCAACCTCGAGGACGGCATCGCGCGCGTGCGCCGCCTCGGGTACAAGTCGCGCCACCAGTGCCTCCGGCCAGCTCGGCTCGGGGTACGGCAGAGCGAGCTGGTCGGCGAGCTCGCCGCGCTCGCCGCTTAAGACCGCACGCGCGGCCGCCAGCAGGACCATGCGCTCGGCCTCCGGCATGCCGTCGCCGCGCAGCAGGAACACGCCGCCGGGGCGGTGTCTCCATGCGGCCCACGGGCCCTTTTCGAGCAGGCCCTGGAGCTGCTCGTGCATTTCGTCCAGGTAGCTCGCCGGATGTTCGTTGAGGATGACGACGTCGGCACTGAGGCCCTTCAGCCGCCAGTACTCCTGCGCGCGCAGCACCTGGCGCACCAGGGACAGATCGTCGTCCTGAACCACGCGCACGATCAGGATCGGCTGGTCTCCGGAGACGCCGTGCGACCAGAGGCCGGACTGGCCGAGCGTGTTGCCCTCGAGGAGCGCGGGGGCGGCGCGCAGGGAGGCATCGGTCCACAGCACGTGAGAGGCGAGCCGCTCGTAGAGCTGCGCTTCATCGGTCGAGATGCCAAGGTGACGCAGCCGCATCTGGGTCTGGGTGGTGGCGAGCGCGAAGGTGCGGGCGGCCGAGGCGGGATCGTCGTACTTCTCCGCCAGCGCGATTGCCGCGGAGCGGCTCGTGGCGACCCCGGTCGCGAACGCGAGGCGCACCTGCCCGCCGGGGGCGATGCGCACGCGCCGGCGCAGGCTCAGGACCGGGTCGAGCACCGCTCCCGTGGTGCCCGAGAGCGCCCGGCCGTCGAGGGCGATGGGATCCTCGGGCGTGCGTCCGCGGCCGAGGAATCGCGTGCGGTCGGTCTCCCACTCGATGGCACCGTGGACGCCGCCCTCGGCGCTCATCACGTGCACCGCCCACGGCGCCAGCTCGTCGGGCGAGCGCGGGCGGCGGCCGCACAGCAGGGCCGTGCACTCGGGGCGGTACTCGGTCTCGAGGAACAACTTGAGGAACGCCGGGTGGGAGAGATCGTCGGCGGGCGGTGCGAGCACGATCTCGACCAGGCTCGTCACCTCGATCTCGCGCAACAGGTCGGTGCGGTTGACCAGCGTGACGCGGCGCACCTCCACGTCGTCCTCGGGGGATACCGTGATCTCGAGCCTGGTCTCGATGCCGTCGTCCGTGCGCTCGAACGACGCCTCGTCGGCGCGGAATGTCACGCGGTAGCGCTCGGGCTCGCGGCACACCGGCTGGTGGGTGGCCGACCACAGCAGGCCGCTGCGCACATCGCGCA
>CAZYQK010000013.1:0-33056 GCA_964650245.1 uncultured bacterium
CGAGGTCTTCAAGCGCTGGACCGAGACCACTAACCCGCGGGTGCGCAAGCGCCGCGTCGCCGAGCTCGCGCAGCATCTGGTGGTGGCGCGGCGCCTCTACCAGAAGCAGAAGGATCGCCAGGGCTGGCTCTTTCCCTCGGCCGCGGAACAGAGGGAGGCGAAGAAGCCATGACCGTGATCACCGAGGTTCCGCCCCGCCGCCGCCGGGCCCGATCCCGGCCGGCTCCGGTCGCGCCCGCGCCCGCCGCGGCGGCGCTCCCGCCCGAGTGGCGGGAGTTCGTGGGGCGCTGGCTCGAGGCCTCGGACTGCCGCGTGAGTCCGGCCGCGCGCGGCGACTGGGAGGTGGAGCTCTCGCCCGCGCTCAAGCGCCGCTGGCGCCGGCAGCGTGTGCGCATGGTGTTCGACCCGCAGCGCGCGACGCTGCCGCGCGGCGCCTGGTTCACCGCTCCCGGCAGCACCGCGGGCCGCAAGCTGCTTGAGGCCGCGCTCGAGACTCCGGTGTGCACCCGGCGCACCGCCCTGGCCCGCGTTCCGGGAGCGCCCGAGGACGGGTTGGCGTCGGTGTGCCGGGTGCGCGGCCTGACCTGGGGCCCGGCGCGGCTCGGACCGGTGCGATACGAGCGGCGCGTGGCGTTTCACGGGGTGGTCACACGCTGGGGGGGACTGCCGTGGCAGGAGTCCTGGGTGCTGCTGCTCGACCGGACCGGGGCGCTGGTCGAGAGCGTGCGCGATTCGGAGCTCGAAGACGTCCGCGCGCGCGAGGGCCTCTATCAGATCGCCGATGAGCTGGACGCCGCCCAGCAGTCGGCCTGGATGGCGCACGCCCGCCGTCACTTCGACCGCCTGCTGGACGAGCGTGAGGAAGAGTGGGAGCGGGCGGTCTCGCGGTGGCGCGAGGACGAACTCGAGCGGCTAGGCGCCTTCTTCTCGACGCGCATCGAGGAGGAGGAGGAGCGACTGCGGCGGCGCAGCCCGAATGGCGAGGAGTCCGAGATCGAGCACGGCGACGCCACCTCGCTCAAGCTCGAGTGGGAGCGCCGTGCGGCCGAAGTGCGGCAGCGCTGGGCCCTCAAGACCGAGCTCCGGGTGTGGGGGATCTCGGAATGGTCGTGGCCGGTGGCGGACCTGGAACAGGAGCTCAGGGCCGGTGCGGTGCACGTGCGGCTGACGAGTCGCGTCGACGTAGCGCGCGGCCGGCCCGCCCTCCCCGGCTGCCCGAGTTGCGGGGCGGCGGCCGAGATGCTGGTTCGGGCCCGGGGCGCCGCCGCCTGCGTGCGCTGCGGCCCGGCTTGACGCCTCTGGCGCGAGCGGCTAGGGTCTCGGCCGCTCGAATCGAAAGCGTTCTCAGTCCCGACTTTATCCGAATGGCAGAAGGGGAGGCCCAGCTTGTCATTAGCGTCGCAACACCGGGCGCACATGGAGGACCCGGGGGCGGCACTCCTCGACCGCGCGAGCGAGTTCTGGCGCCGTAGCGGCCGCTTCGTGATGGCGGGATCCGGCATCCTGGCGGCGATCGCGCTGGTCGCCGTCTTCACCCTGCGCGCGCGCGCCGCCGCCGAGGAGCAGGCTGCCGGGCGCCTGGCCGAGGCCAACATCTACTTCTGGCAGGGCGAATACGCCCGATCGCTCACGCTCGCCCGCACGGTTGCCGAGCAATTCGGCTCGACGCCGAGCGGCATCGACGCGCTACGGCTCGCCGGCGACGACAATTTCTGGAACGGGGACTTCAAGGCGGCGGTCGAGCAGTACCGCCGGTATCTGGAGAAGACCAGGGGCGGCGCCATCCACGACGCGGTGCGCCGCAGCTACGCATACGCCCTCGAGAGCGACCGCCAGTTCAAGCCCGCGGCCGAGGCCTACGAGTCGCTGGTCGGCAAGTTCGACCGCGAATCCTCCGCGGAGTTCCTGGCCGCGGCCGCCCGCTGCTACCGCGCCCTAGACCAGCCCGCCGAGGCCACCCGGCGCCTGCAGCGCCTGATCGAAGAGTTCGGCGAAACTTCCTATGCCAACACCGCGCGGATTCACCTGGGCGAACTGAGCGGCGGATCCTCCTAGCAGGCTGCCGAAAAGGCCGATCACTGCGTTGGCTCGGTCGCTCCTCGCTGCGGAGTATCTCTCGATACGCCTCGCTCGTCGCTCCCTCGCCGCCTTGTGCTCGACCTCTTCGGCAGCCTGCTTCCGCGGTCCGCAGGTGAGGAGAGCAGCTTGAGCGATCCGGCCTCACCGGTCGATCTGGTGTTCCTCTGGCATCACCACCAGCCTGACTATCGCAGCCCGCGCACCGGACGTTCGCTGCTGCCTTGGGTGCGCCTGCACGCCACCAAGGACTATCTGGACATGGCGCGGCGGCTCGAGCGTCATCCTTCGCTCAAGGCCGCTTTCAATTTCGTGCCCTCGCTGCTCGACCAGCTCGAGGCCGCGGCCGCAGGCGCACCCGACGATCTGTTCGAGCTCCTCGCGCGCCCCCTCTCCGAGCTGTCGGCCGAGGAGCGCGCGGAGCTGCAATCGCGCTGTTCGGCCGCCCCGCGTCACGCCTTCGAGCGCTGGCCGCGCTACCTGGCACTCGCCGGGCGGGGCGATCGCGGCCGCCACGCCGCGGGCCCCGTCACCGACGATGAGCTGCTCGCCCTCGAGTGCTGGTTCCTGCTGGCCTGGATCGATCCGTTGTTCTACGGCGAGCCGGAAGCGGCGCGCGCGCTCGAGCGTGCGGGCGGTTTCTCGCCGCCGCATCGCGACGACCTGCTGGCGCTTCACCGGCGCCTGCTCGGCGAGGTGGTGCCCGCGTATCGCGCGCTGGCCGAGCGCGGGCAGATCGAGCTCTCGGCCTCGGCCTATTACCATCCCATCCTCCCGCTGCTGGTCAGTCTCGATTCGGCGCGGCGGGCGCGCCCCGACCTCAAGCTGCCCGCCGAGCGCTTCGAATCCGCCGCGGACGCCGCGTGCCAGATCGCCAGCGCGCGCGCCCGTCACGCCGCGGTGTTCGGCGCCCCGCCGCTCGGGATGTGGCCGCCGGAGGGCAGCGTGAGCCCGGAGGCGGCGGAACTCGCGGTGCGCTGCGGCGTGCGCTGGCTCGCGAGCGATGAGGGCGTGCTGTGGCAATCGCTCCCGCCGGGGGCGCGCCGCCGCGAGCAGCTCTACCGGCCGTGGCGCTTCGCCACGCCCGCCGGCGACGTCGCGCTGCTGTTTCGCGACCACGAGCTCAGCGATCGGATCGGCTTCGTCTACCACCACTGGAATCCGGAAGAGGCGGCGGCCGATTTTCTCGCGCGCGTGCGGCGCGTGGCCCGGGAGTCCGGCAGCGAGCGCGTGCCGCTGGTGAGTGTGATCCTGGACGGCGAGAATTGCTGGGAGTACTACCCCGACGACGGCGGGCCGTTTCTCGAAGCGCTCTATTCGGCACTCGAGCGTGCGCCCGACATCCGCACTCGCACGCCGGCGGAAGCGGTGGCGGACGGCGCCGCGCTCGGAGCGCTGCCCCGGCTCCATTCCGGCTCGTGGATCGACGCCGACTTTCACATCTGGATCGGTCATCCCGAGAAGAACCGGGCCTGGGACCTGGTGAGCCGCGCGCGGCGCGCGCTGGTCGAGGCCGGCACCACGGCGGAGAGTCACGCCGAGGCCTGGGAAAGCCTGTTCGCGGCCGAGGGCTCCGACTGGTTCTGGTGGTACGGGGACGACCATCACACGCGCGACAAGGCGGTTTTCGACCGCCTGTTCCGCGAGCACCTGCGGGCCGCCTACGAGCGCAGCGGCCAGGCGTCTCCGGGCTGGCTTCAGGTGTCGATCTCGGGCTCCGAGGCGGGGCCAGGGGCCTATCAGGCTCCGATCGGGCTGGTGCGGCCCACGATCGATGGTCGGCGCACCCATTTCTACGAGTGGCACGCCGCCGGCCATTACCGGTTGGGCGCGGGCGGAGGTGCGATGCACCACGGGGAGGGGGTGGCGCGAGAGCTCTACTTCGGCTTCGACAACGAGCAGTTCTTCCTGCGTCTCGATTTTGCCGCGGCGTCAGCACCAGGGGCGGCCTTCGATCTCACGCTCGAGTTCCTGAGGCCGCGTCCGCTGCGCCTCCGCGTACGTGGGCTCGAGCCCGGAGTTCATCCGGTGTGCCGCGAGGCCGGCGAGTGCGAGCCCCTGGCCGGCGGGCGCTGCGCGATCGGGAGCGTGCTGGAGCTGGGTGTGCCGTTCGCGAGCCTGGGCCTCGAGCCCCGCGAGTCGGTCGAGTTGCTGGTCCAGCTGCTCGAGGCGGGAGAGCCGATCGAGAATCTCCCCGGCAGCGACCTGATTCGCTTCGACGTGCCCGACGAGAACTACGAGGCCTCGATGTGGAGCGCATGAGCCGGGATCGGTGCGCGTGACCCCGCCCGCGACGGACGGGGCGCCGCAGGCGCGCCGCGATTCGTGGCGCGCGCCGCTCGCGCTGGCCCTGCTGCTGGCGGCGGCGATGGCGTACCACTGGCCGGCGCTCCGGCTGCCGTTCTTCGCAGACGACTTTCTATTCCTCGACGCGGTGCGCGGGCGGTCGTTGCCGGCGGCGCTCTCGGCGCCGGATCCGATCGGAAACTTCTTCCGGCCGGTGGGCCGCCAGCTCCACTTCTGGGCGGTGTCGCGTCTGGGGGGCGAGTCCCCGCGTGTCTTCCACGCGGTCAACCTGGGGCTGTGGATGCTGGTGCTGGCGCTCTTCTACGGCGTCGCGCGGCGCCTGGCCGGGGCGCGCGCGGCCCTGATCGCGGTCTCCGTGCTCGCGCTCCACTACGCCTCCGACGTGCCGTTGCGGTGGGCGAGCGGCTGCCAGGACCTGATCGCGGTGGGAGGGGCGCTCGCCGCCCTCTGGCTGTTCCTCGCCGGTCGCAGATGGGCGGCGGCCGCAGCCCTGCTGATCGCCACGCTCTCGAAGGAAGTGGTGCTGCTCACCCCGGTGATCGCCGCGCTCGCCGGGCGCAAGGACGGCGAGCGCTGGACGAACACCGCGCGCCGCGCCTGGCCACTGGGCGTGCCAGTTGCGCTCTGGGGCCTGCTCGCGCTGCTCGCGGGGCGCGGCCGCGGCGTGCCCGGCGCCGGGATGCCACTCGACCCGGGCGCTCCGGCCGCCACGCTCGCGCATCTCGCGCAGGTGATCCTGGGGCTCGAGTGGCGGACCGGGTCGTTCGGGCCTCTCGTCACGGCGATTCCGCCGATCCTTCCGCTGGCTCTGGCGCTGGCCGCGCTGGCGTGGCTGGTGCCGCGTGCGGAGCCGCGCGGGCGGGGCGCGCCTCGGGCGGTCGTGACCGGCGTGGCCTGGGCGCTGCTGGGGGCGGCGCCCATCGTCCCGGTGGTCTCCACCTGGAGCGCCTACTACTACCTCTTCGCCCTGTGCGGCGTCGCGCTGGCGCTCGGCGCGTGGCTCTCCCGCGCCCCACGCGGCGCGGCGCTGGCCGTGGTGGTCCTGCTCGCGTGCGGCTCGGCCCGCTCCGGGAGCCTCGAAGAGTTCGCTCTGGTCCGCAGCCCGTGGACGGCGCGATCGCACATCAACCGCCACTACATCTCGCGCGCCACGGATACGGTCCAACGCTATCTGGCGCAGCTCAGGGCCGCGCGCCCGGCCGTGCCGCCGCGCAGTACGCTGTTCTTCGCCGGGCTGTCGGGACACGTCGGGTTTCAGACCGGGGACGGGCCGCTGGTGCGCTGGGCCTATCGCGACACCAGCGCGCGCTCCTACTACCTGAACGCTTTCGACCTCGAGAAGGCCCGGCGCGGCCCGCTCTACTTCTTCGAGGTGCGCGACGATTCGCTGCGTGAGATCGAGGCGGGACCCAACCTCTTCTACCGGCTGGCCGCGGGTCTGGTGGCGAGCGATAATCCGGCCGCGGCCCGCGGCGCGCTCACGCTCGAGATCGAGCGCAACCCGGAGGCACGGCTCGCCCACTACTTGCTGGCCTGGGTCGAGCTGGCGCTCGGGGGCCGGGACTCGGCGCTGGCTTCGCTGCGGCGCGCGGAGGCGCGGCCGCTTCCGGGGCCTACGCCCGAGGTGGAGGCGGCGCTCGCCGCCTTGCGCACGCGCGACACGCTCTCCGCGATCCGCCTCATCCATCGAGGCGTCGAGGCGCACGCGCTTGATCCCGGCGCCCACGCGTTGCTTGCTGATCTTCTGCTGGTCACCACACCGGGTGAGGCCCCTGGGATGTTCGAAGCCTACGCCGCACGCACGCTCGCGCCCGGGTGGGCCGAGGCCTGGCGGCGCTGGGCGATGGTGCAGATCCAGCAGGGACGAACCGTCGAGGGGCTCCAATCCTTCGAGCGTTACTTCGCGCTGGCCGGCGAGGCCGGGGCGGCCGACGCCGAGGCCCACGGCTGGGTGGACGCGCTGCGCCGGAAGTATCCGGGCGCGGCCGACGCGCGCGACCGCCCGGACCGGTAGGCGGGGGAGAAGTCGGCGCGGGCCTAGCAGGCTGCTGAAAAAGGAGTGAACTTCGATCGCGGGAGCGGGTACGTTGCGTGCCATCCAGGAAGGAGACCTCTCCCATGATGGGCACGGCCAAGACCCAGACCGCGATGTTCCAGTACACCTCGGTGGAACAGCTGGTGCCGGCGGACGACCCGCTGCGGGCGATCGAGGCGGTGATCGACTGGCCGGTGATCCGCGAGCAGCTGGCGCCCCACTACAGCGAGACGGGCCGTCCGTCGATCCCTCCCGAGCAGCTGATCAAGGCGATGCTGATCGGCTACCTGTTCGGGATCACCTCGGAGCGCCGGCTGATGCGGGAGATCCAGGTGAACCTGTCGTATCGGCGGTTCCTGGGGCTGGACCTGGAGGCGGAGGTCTGGCACCCGACGACGTTCACCAAGAACCGCAACCAGCGGTTCAAGGAGAGCGAGGTCGTGCGGTGGCTGTTCGACCACGTGGTGGCCGGGGCGGTGGCGCAGGGGCTGGTGAAGGCGCATCACGTGAGCCAGGACGGCACGCTGGTGCGGGCCAACTGCAGCTTCAAGAGCATCGAGCCGATCGTGGTGCGCGAGTCGCCCCAGCAGTACCGCAAGCGGGTGGCGAAGGAGAACCCGGTGCCGAAGGACGAGGCGCCGCGCCGGACACCGCCCGACGCCGGCGACTCCAGCGCCGGCCGCAACCCGGAGGTGAACTTCCGCGGAGAGCAGCGGCGCAATGAGACGCATCGGTCGAAGACCGACCCGGATGCCCGGCTGGCGCGGCGCAGCGACGGTCAGGGAGCGTACCCGGGTTATCACGTGCACTACACGATGGACAACAAGAGCCGGTTGACGCTGGACGTGGAGACGACGCGGGCGGAAGGCCGTCCCGAGACCGAGGCGGGCCGCACCATGCTGACGCGGCTCAAGCGACGGCACGGACTGACGCCGCGCACGCTGGGAGCAGACAAGGGCTACTTCGTGGCGAGCTTCCTGGATAGTCTCCGGCGACGCGGGATCAAGCCGCACATCGCCTGTCCGGCGACGTCGATCAAGAAGAAAGCCAAGGCGCTGCGCGCATGGGCGAAGCGCAAGACGCGAAGTCAGGGCTATGCGCTGTCGCAGCGCTTCCGAAAGCAGATCGAGGAGTTGTTCGGCGAAGCGAAGGACTTCATGGGGCTCCGGCGGATGCGGCTGCGACGACTGGAGCGCGTGCAGGAACAACCGCTGTTGATCGCGCTGGCGCAGAACCTCAAACGGCTCGTGAGGCTGCGCAGCCTGGCGCTGGAGACGTGAACACATGGCGACGACACTCCGAAAGTCCGATTCGACGAAATCGGGCAGGCGACCCGCTCGACAGCCAAGCACCTGTTCGGTTGCGATCGCGTCGGCCGGAATGCTGATGCACGTCATGGGCCCTTTTTCAGCAGCCTGCTAGCGGTACTTCGCCTTGAGTTGCCCCCAACTCTCGTGCGTCGAGGGTGTCGGACCGAGAGGAGGTACACCGGCATTCGTCCACGTCCCGCCATTGCCCCCGTACCAGACCTCTCCATTGGACGTCAGGGCTATGCCGGGCAGGAGGCTGACGATGGTTCGAGCGCCCGATGCTCCGCCGAAGATGTTCCCGAGGTCGTTCAGCCACCCGAGACCTGGTACGTACCTCCACCAGTCGCCTGAAGCTGTCACGACGTAGCAGCTCCCCCCATAAGAACCTTCGACGAACCACCCGGTTCCGCCGCCCTGTCCACGCGCGCTCGTCGCGCCGAGGTGGAACGACAGCGCGAGCAGGAACACGCCCGCGCAGACGTAGAAGAACGCTTTGGCTCTCTTCATGACCGCCTCCTCGACCGAGACTTGTCCGCTACCCACCGGGCTCACTTCACCCGTCCGAATCGATCGCAGTCCCCACGCACGCTTCACGACCTCGGCCTCCGCGGTCGCGATCGGCTTGCCCATCTCGAGGGCCATGAGGCGGGCGAGCTTGGCCTGGCGCCCGCGGAGGACGCCGGACATCCACTCGAGGGCGGCGGCGCGCTCGGAGGCCGGAGCGCGGGCCCACGAACGCCGGGCCGCGAGCGCCGCCCACAACCGCTCCTCGACGGTGTCGCGCCCGTACTCCGCATACTCGCGGATAGCGTCGCCGGTGGCGAGGTTGACGGAGCGCACGGCGGGAGCATGGCAGATGGGGCGGCACCGACCCCGGATCGGGGCCGGGCCGGGATAGCGCCCGATTCTGGCGCTCGGACCGGGCCCGGATAGGCGGAACCGTACCAGGAGCCATGTCGCATAACAGATATTATGTCAACCTACGCGCGTGGGGCCCGGCGGCGGGGCCATCTGGTCGGCCCGGGGTGGCGACAGGGTAAGGCCCGCGGGGCGAGGCGCCAGCCTCCTCCCCGCGGGCTTCGGGCGGGTGTGGCGGAATGGGCGGGCCCGACGGTCCCGGGCGTCCCGCCTGGCTACCGTGCCGCGATCACCAGGTTGAGCAACCTGTCGGGCACGTAGATGACCTTGCGCACCTCGCCGCCATCGAGGTAGCGGCGCACGCGGTCATCTCCGAGGGCGGCGCTTCGGGCGGCGGCCTCGTCGCTGCCGCGCGGGAGCTCCAGGGTCGCCCGCAGCTTGCCGTTCACCTGCACCACCACCGTGACGTGGTCCTCGAGCACCAGCGCCGGGTCCCAGGCGGGCCAGGGTTCGTACGGCAGGCTCTCGCGATGGCCGAGGCGCTGCCACAGCTCCTCGCACAGGTGAGGCGCGAAGGGCGACAGCACGAGCACGAACGGCTCCATGATGGCGCGCGGGCGGCGCTCCAATTTCATCGCCTCGTTGGTGAACACCATCATCTGCGCGATCGCGGTGTTGAACTTGAGCGCGTCCAGGTCCTCTGTGACCTTCTTCACCGTCTGGTGCAGCAGCCGCTGCTGCTCGACCGTCGGCGCGGCGTCGCCGAGGGCGCGGCTCAGCGCCCCGTCCTCGTCCACGAACAGGCGCCACACCCGGTCGAGGAAGCGCGTGGTGCCCTCGACGCTCGCCGTGCTCCACGGCTTTGCGGCCTCCAGCGGCCCCATGAACATCTCGTAGAGCCGCACCGCGTCGGCGCCGTACCGGTCGATCATCTCGTCCGGGTTCACGACGTTTCCGACCGACTTGGACATCTTCTGGCCGTCGGTGCCCAGGATGGTGCCTTGGTGCACCAGCCTGACGAAGGGCTCCAGCGTGCTCACCACGCCGATGTCGTAGAGCACCTTGTGCCAGAAGCGGGCATAGAGCAGGTGGAGCACGGCGTGCTCCGCCCCGCCGACGTAGAGATCCACCGGCATCCAGTACTTCTCGAGCGCAGGATCCACGGGGGCGTTCGGATTCCCGGGATCGAGGAAACGCAGGTAGTACCAGCACGAGCCGGCCCACTGCGGCATGGTATTGGTCTCGCGCCGCGCGGGCCGGCCGGACGCGGGGTCCACCGTGCTGACCCACTCCCCGACGTTGGCGAGCGGGCTCTCCCCCGTGCCCGACGGCTTGAAGTTGTTCGTTTCGGGCAACCGCACCGGGAGCAGCTGCTCGGGAATGGCGCGTGGCTCGCCGTCCACCCACAGGATCGGGAATGGCTCGCCCCAGTAACGCTGGCGCGAGAACAACCAGTCCCGCAGCTTGTAATGGATCGCGCGCCGCCCCTTCCCCGTCGCCTCGAGCCAGGCGGTGATCGTCTCGATGGCCTCGCGCGCCGGCAAGCCGTCGATCGTGAAGCCGCGGTCACCAGTGGTCGAGTTGACCGCGCGCCCGTGCTCGAGGTCCACGTAGGCCTCGCGCTCGATGTCGCCGCCCGCCACCACCTCGCGGATCGGAAGATCGAACGCGCGCGCGAACTCCCAGTCGCGCTGGTCGTGTCCGGGCACCGCCATGATGGCGCCGGTGCCGTAGCCCATCAGCACGTAGTCCGCGATCCAGACCGGAAGGCGTTCTCCGTTCACCGGGTTGACGCAATGGCTGCCGGTGAAGACGCCGGTCTTGTCCTTGCCCAGATCGGCGCGCTGGAGGTCGCTCTTGCGCGCCGCGGCCTCGCGATACGCTTCGACCTCTGCGCGGCGGGCGGCCACGGTGAGCGCCGACACCAGCGGATGCTCCGGGGCGAGCACCATGTATGTGGCGCCGAACAGCGTGTCGGGCCGCGTCGTGAAGATACGGATGTTGCCGTTGACGCCCTCGATCGGAAAGTCCACGTCGGCCCCGGTCGAGCGGCCGATCCAGTTCTTCTGCATCTCGAGCGTGCTGGCCGGCCAGTTCACCAGCGCCAGGTCCTCGAGCAGGCGGTCGGCGTAGGCGGTGATCTTGAGCACCCACTGGCGCATCGGCTTGCGCACCACAGCGTCCCCGCCGATCTCGCTGCGGCCGTCCACCACCTCTTCGTTCGCCAGCACCGTGCCGAGTTCCGGACACCAGTTGACCGGCACCTCTGCGACGTACGCCAGGCCGCGCTCGAAGAGCCTGAGGAAGATCCACTGCGTCCAGCGGTAGTAGTCGGGATCGGTGGTGCTGATCTCGCGATCCCAGTCGTGCGACAGGCCGGCGCGCTTCATCTGCCGCCGGAAGGTGTCGACGTTCTCCCTGGTGGTGATGGCGGGATGCACGCCGGTCTTGCGCGCGTACTCCTCGGCCGGCAGCCCGAACGCGTCCCAGCCCGTGCAATGGAGCACGTTGAAGCCGCGCATGCGCTTGTAGCGCGAGAAGATGTCGGTGGCGATGTAGCCCTCGAGGTGGCCCACGTGCAGCCCCGAGCCCGAGGGGTACGGGAAGAAGTCCAGGCAGTAATACTTGGGTTTCGGGGAATGGTCATCTGCCCGGAAGGTCTTCTGCTGCTCCCAGTGTTTCTGCCACTTGGGCTCGACGTCGGCGAACGGGTAGCGGTGGCTCATGGTCTCTTGGGGGTTGGAGGTCGGCGGAGACTACTCCGAGGCGGGGGCGCCGCGCCACGGGGAGCGCCGCGCCCTCACCGCTGGCCGTGCGCGGCCGGGGCGCACACCGTGCGCGTCGCCTGCTCCAGCACCGCTACCACGTCGGCGCGCCCGCTCTTCCATGCGGCTTCGGCGCGGTAGATGGCGTCCACCGCGCGGGCCAGCGCGGGCGGGGGCAGCCGGCGCCGCAACGCTTCGCTCAGCTCGCGGTGGCGCGCCCAGCCGCCGAGCGCGCCACCCACCAGGTTGGAGAGCGCGAACAGCACGGCGCCCTCCCCCACCCCCGCCGCAAGCAGCCGGCCAAGCCGCTGGGCGGCGAGCCCGGGCTGGCCGAGCGCCACGGCGCCCAGGTATTCGGGAAGCTCCGCTCCCATCACGGGCCGCAGCAGCATCGTCACGTCGGCCGCGGCCAGCCGCCCGTTCGCCCCGGCCCAGGTGACGAGCTTGTCCAGCTCGTTGAAGAACGTGAGCGGATCGCCCTCGCACGCCTCGACCACGGCTTCGATCGCCCCGGGCTCGGCCTCCACCCCCTCGCGCCCGGCGCGCCGCGCGCCCCACGACGACAGCTCGGGCCACGGCGGCGGGAACGCGAGCCAGCGCGCCTCGCACGCGGCGCGCAGCGGCTCCAGCGACTTGCGCACCGTTTCGCCTGCGGACTCCAGCAGCACCAGGCACGACTCGCCGGCCGGCTGGGCGAGCCCGGCGGCGAACGCAGCGATTCGTTTCTCGCTGCGTGCGAAGTCCTCGACCTCGAGCAGGATCACGAGGTCGCGCGGGCTGAAGAGCGAGGCGCCCTGGAAGGCGGCCAGCACCTCCTCGACGCTGGATTCCGCGGCGCGAAACACACGGGACACCGGCGACTGGGGATTGGCCCCCGCCCACGCCCGCTTCAGCTCCTTGAGCAGCGCCGCCTTGAGCGCCTCGCTCGGCCCCTCGAGGTAGAGCGTGGCCGGGAACGACGCGCGGTCCAGGCGCTCGAACAGCCAGGCGGTCGTGACCGCGCCGCCCGCGCGCGCGCCGCCGCGCTCGGCCGCCGCGCGCGAGGCGCTACCCCCGCGCGGGACAGCGCCCCTACCAGCTGTCGACCGAGCGGGTGAGGATTTCATCGGCGAGCTTCTGGATGGCTTCCTTGCGGCCATCCAGCTCGGTTTTCGCGGCGGCGCCGGGGGTGTCCACCACGAAGTAGTTGGCCGTCTTGACCAGGTTGGGGTCGCTCCAGATTTCCCGGTTCTTGACCTGGTCCTTGAATACCACCGAGACCACGACCGTGACGCGGTATTCCTGGGCGGTCTTCTCGGTCGAGAACCCGAACACCGAGTTCTTGTAGCCGACGATCTTGCCGCGGATCACGGCGTCGGCGGAGCGCTCGTCCACCACCCGCAGGTGATTGTCCTGGACGAAGCGCGCCACCACGGCGTCGGTGATCTCCTGCTTCAGCGAGTACTCGGTGGTGGCATTCTCGAACGCCGGTATCCCGACCGTCTTGAGATGGCTCGGGAGCAGCGCGGTGCTCGTGCTGTATGCACAGGAACCGCCGGCGAGCGCGATTCCGATCAGGACCAGGCTCGTGCGTCGGTTCGGCAATCGAGAGGCCTACGGGGAGACCGAGCGCGTTCCGTTCCCCGGCTGGAGGTCGTAGAGCTTCATGCGGTAGCGCAGCTTGTCGCGCTTGAGATTGAGCATGTCCGCGGTGCGACTCTGGTTCCACTTGGTAGCATACGAGGCGCGCAGAATCAAGGCGCGCTCCACCTCTTCGACCACGGCCTCGAACGGAATGCCGCCGTTCGACAGGTTGCCGTTGAGATACTCGTCCACGCGCTGGCCGATCGTGGTCTCCTCCGCCGCGCGCGCGCGCGGGGCGATCTTGAGGTGCTGCGGCTCCAGCAGCTCGCCGTTTTCGAGCAGCACGGTGCGTTCGAACAGGTTCTTGAGCTCGCGGATGTTTCCCGGCCAGGGGTAGTCGGCGAGAATGCGCTCCGCGGCGGCCGAGATGTCGCGGAACGGCTTGCGGAACTGGCGCGCGAAGCGGTCCATGAAGAGCCGCGACAACGGCAGGATGTCTTCCTTGCGCTCGCGGAGCGGCGGCACGTAGAGCGGCACCACCTTGAGCCGGTAGTAGAGGTCCTCGCGGAAGCCTCCCTCCCGCACCCGCTTCTCGAGGTCCTGGTTGGTGGCCGAGATGACGCGCAGGTTGACCGTGATGTCCTTGGTTCCGCCCACGCGCTTGAAGTTGCGGCCCTCCAGCACTCGCAACAGCTTCACCTGGAGCATGGGGCTCATCTCCCCGATCTCGTCGAGGAACAGGGTGCCGCCGCTCGCCAGCTCCATCAGCCCCAGCTTCTGGGCGCGGGCGTCGGTGAACGCGCCCTTCTCGTGGCCGAACAGCTCGCTCTCGAGCAGCTCGCTCGGGATCGCCGCGCAGTTGATCTCGACGAACGGCTGGTCGTGCCGGGCGCTCATGCGATGGATGAGGTTGGCGAAGTACTCCTTGCCGGTCCCGCTCTCGCCCTCGATCAGCACGCTGGTGGTGTCGCCGCGCGCCACCTGCTCGGCGATGGCGTAAGCCTCCTGCATGGCCGGGGCGGCCGAATGGAGGTAGTCCTCGTCGGCGAACGCGTGGTGGCGGAGCCGCTTGAGCTCGAGCCGCACCTTCTGGGATTCCAGGGCGCGGGCCGCGAGCGCCATCAATTCCTCGTTCTGGAACGGCTTCTTGACGAACCAGTATGCGCCCGCGTGCATCGCCTCGACCGCGGTCTCGAGCTCGCCGAAGGCCGTCATCAGGATCACGCCGACGTCGGGGTCCATGCGCTTGATCTCACGCAACAGATCGAGCCCGGACCCGTCCGGCAGCTTGAGATCGAGCACGGCCAGGTCCGGCATGTTGCCTTCCATCACCTGCCGGGTCTCGCGCACCGAGCCGGTGGTCTGTACCTCGTAGCCCTCGGCTTCGAAGGCCTTGCTTACGAAATGCCGGATCGAGTCCTGGTCGTCCACCACCAGGATGTTGGCCTTGCTCATGATTTCCCTCCGTTGTGTTCCAGCGGCAGCTCGACCACGAAGGTCGTGCCGCGTCCGGGTTCGCTGTGTACGGTCATGCTGCCGCCGTGCCGCTTCACGATGTCGTGGCTGATGTAGAGGCCGAGCCCGCTGCCGCCCGGCTTGGTGGTGAAGAACGGCTCGAACACCGTTCGCAGGTGCTCGGCCGGGATACCGCAGCCGCGGTCCTCGACCCGCACCACCACCCCCGGAGCGCTCCGGCGTCCGGCCGGCTCGCGCGCGCTCCCGCGCACGGCCGGCGAGGTCGGCGCGAGGCTCACGGTGAGCGGGGCGTCCGGTGGCGATGCCTCGATTGCGTTCTTGAAAAGGTTGATCAGCACCTGCTCCATCTGCTCGACGTCGTGCGGGATCGCCGGCGTGCGCGGCGCGATGTCGAGTCGGATCTCCACGCCGCGCTCCACGCGCAGCGCCTCGACGCAGTGGATCGAGCGCCGCACCGCGTCCTCGAGCGGCGCGACTTCGACACGCAGGCCGCGCGGGTGCGTGATGTCGAACAAGTCCTGAAGTATGCGGTCCAGCCGCTTGATCTCGCTCTGGATGAAGTCCAGGTTCTCGCGCTGCGGATCGTGCAGAGCGATGCTCCGGGTCAGGTACTGGACACCGGCGGCGATCCCGGTCAGGGGATTGCGGATCTCGTGGGCGACGCTCGAGGTGAAACGCCCGAGCGCGGCCAGGCGATCCTGCCGCCGCGCGTGCTCCTCGGCGCGCTTGATCGGTGTGAGGTCGACGAAGGTGGCGATCGCGCCGTAGACGCTGCGGCGCTCCTCGCGCAGCAGCGAGCTGGTGAGGCTGACCGGCACCGGAGAGCCGTCGCGCGCGCGCAGCACGGTCTCCTCGCGCCGGGTCTCGCGGCCGTGCTCCAGGGTCGCCCGCAGCAGCCCCTCGCCGTCCCCGCCGAACAGGGCGCCGAACGGCTGGCCCAGCACCTCGGACTCGGGGTAGCCGAGCAGCTCCTCCGCGGCGCGGTTGAAGGTCAGGATCTCACCCTGCATGTTCACCGCGACCAGCGCGCTCGACATGCTGTCCAGCACATGCTCGCGGAAGCGCTCGCTCTTGCGCAGCTCCTGGTAGAGACGCGCGTTCTCGACCACCGGCGCCACCGAGAGCGCGATGGACTCCAGCAGCGTGGCGTCGCCGCCGTCGCGCGGCGTCCCCGCCGCGCGACGCGCGATCCCGATCACCCCCAGCACCGGCATGTGATCGCACGCGAGGCAGTGCTGCTGGCGCTCCTCGCGCTCCAGCGCCCAGCGCTCGGACGCGGGGCCTGGCGGCGGCGCGAGCAGAGCGGCGTCGCCCAGTATGCAGCGCGCCCCGCACAGCTCGTGCGGCTCGGTCGCAGGCAGCACCAGCTGGCTGCGCTGGAGCGGCACGCTCGTCACCTGGCCCAGGCTCTCGAACACGTCCTGCAGCGGATGGCCGTCGGGCAGGACCGCCGGAAGGTGGAAGCGGGGCGCGTTCTGGACCACGGTGCGGTTGAGCCACAGCGCCCGGGTGAGCGATCCGTGATCCCCGAGCAGCGACAGCTCGAGCCCGTGGGTCTGCTCGCGCTCTCCCGTTCGGTGGGTCCAGGTTCCATCGAGCCGCGCGCGCTCGCGGTCGATCAGCAGCAGGAAGACGTCCTCGAAGCCGAACGCCCGGCACAGGTAGCGCGTCACCGTGCGGGTGGTCTCGCCGCTGTCGAGCGCGCTCACCATGCTGCTCGCGACCTCGCGCAGCGATACCAGCTGGACGTTGGTCTCGATCAGCCTGCGGTGGCTGCGCTCCAGCTCCTCGACCAGCTCGCTCAGGGTGCGAATCAGCGCGTCGGTGTCGCCGGGAGCGAGCGCGGTCGGGACCTCCGAGCGCTCGGAGAGTCCGCGCACCTCGTCCACCCGGCGCAGCAACTCGCGCAGGGCATCTTGCCGCAAGCCATCCATGGGATACGTGGCCCGGGCATCGGCTCATGGGGCGCGACCGATGCGCGCTTCAGGGTTCGGGCCGGCGCGCCGCCTCAGGGCGGGGAGGGAGTGGCGCGCCGCGGTGGGTGAATCGTCTCAGGTGTCCGTGAATTCCCGCACCGTCGCGGCGACGTGGCGGATCTGGTCCTCCGTGAGTTCGGGGTAGATCGGCAGCGCCAGCGTCTCGCGCGCCGCCGCCTCGGAATGAGGCATGTCGCCTGGCTTGTAGCCGAGCGAGGCGAAGCACTTCTGGAGGTGGAGCGGAACCGGGTAATAGATTTCGCATCCGACACCGCGGTCGCCGAGCCAGGACTTGAGCTCGTCGCGCCGGGAAACCCGGATCACGTACTGGTTGTAGATGTGGCGCGAGCGCGGGTCCCGGTAAGGCCTGCCTACCGGCGAGCCTTCGAACAGCCGGTCGTAGAGCCCGGCGTTCTTCGCGCGCCCTTCGCTCCAGCGGTCGAGGTGCCGGAGCTTGACGCGCAGGATCGCCGCCTGCAGCGCGTCGAGCCGCGAGTTGGTGCCGACCAGTCCGTGGTGGTACTTGGGCCGGGCGCCGTGCTCGCGCAGCAGCCGGACGCGATCCGCGTATTCGGCGTTCTGCGTCACGATCATGCCGCCGTCACCCGCGGCCCCCAGGTTCTTGGACGGGAAGAACGAGAAGCAGCCGTAGTCGCTCATCGAGCCGGCGCGCCGCCCCTCCCACTCCGAGCCGATGGCCTGGGCCGCGTCCTCGATCAGCCACACCCGGTGCTTCTCGCAGATCGCCCGCACGGTGGACATGTCCGCGCACTGCCCGAACAGGTGGACCGCCATCACCGCCTTGGTGCGCGGCGTGAACGCGGCCTCGAGCCGGTGCGGGTCCATGTTGTAGCTGCCCGGGTCGATATCCACGAACACCGGCGTGGCGCCGTTGTTGACGATGGTGCCGGCGCTGGCGAAGAACGAGTAGGCGCTGGTGATGACCTCGTCGCCCGGACCTACCCCTAGGGCCCACAGCGAGAGCAGCAGCGCATCCGTGCCCGAGGCGCAGGCCACGGCGTGCGCGCACTGCGAGTAGCGCGCCACCTCCTCCTCCAGCCCGCTGATCTCCGGGCCGCCGATGAAGCGGGTGCTCTCCATGACGCGCCGCACGGCGCCGTCCAGGTCCTGGCGGATGTCGGCGTACTGGGCCTTGAGGTCGAGCAGCGGCACGGTCATCGCAGCGCGGGTCGGCATGGCGGTCATCGCGATTCTCCCTGGTCGGCGGCGGCGCTCATGCGTCCACCCAGCCCTGGTTTTCGAGCAGCTGCTCCACCGGAACCTCGCGCCATGGACGCGCAGGCGTTCCGAGCACGATGGTGCGGGGCGGAACGTCGCGCGTCACGACCGAGCCCGCGGCCACCAGGCCGTCCTCGCCGATGGTGATCCCCGGCAGCACCACCGAGCCGGCGCCGATCCGTCCGCCCCGCCTCACGGTCACGCCCTTGAAGTGCTTGAAGCGCTCGGCCGTGCGTCCCACGTAGTTGTCGTTCGAGGTCACCACGCCGGGCGCCACGAACACCCGGTCCTCGAGCTCCGAGTATGCGGTGATGTAGCACTCGCTCTCGAGCTTGCAGTAGCGCCCCACCTTGCAGAAGTTCTCGACCGTCACGCCGCGACCCACGATGGTGCCGCGCCCGACGCTGACGTTCTCGCGCACCGTGCAGAGATCGGCCATCAGCACCCGGGCGTCGATCGCAGCGCCGCGGTACAGCACGACGCCGGTGCCGACGATGCAGGCGTCCCCCACCGTGAGGGGCGGCAGCGCCTGCTCCCGCGTGGTCGCCGAGTTGGCGGCGCGCATCGGGAGCTTGCCGAGCGTGGCGTGGTCGTCGATCCGCACGTCGTTGCCGATCACGGTGTCGGCGTGGATGACGACGTGATGGCCGATCACGCAGCCCGAGCCGATCTGAACGCCGGCGGCGATCACGCAGCCCTCCCCGTGGCTCGTGCCGGCTCCCAGCCGGGCGCCCGGATGGACGGCGGCACTCATCGCACCCCCGCCGTCGCGCCCGCCACCGCGACCGGCGCCCCGCCCTGATCGAGCGAGGCCTGGGCCGCGGCCAGCACCCTGACCACCCGGAGGCCGTCCTCCCCGTCGGTGAGCGGCGTCCTGCGGTCGCGGACGCACTCCACGAAGTGCCGGCACTCCAGCGCCAGCGGCTCCTGCAGCGAGAGCTTCGGGATCAGGATGTCGCCGCTGCGCACCGTGAGCGCGTCGCCGTACGACACCACCTCGCCGGCGCGGTCCACGCCCTTATCGTAGATCTTGACCTTCTCGCTCGCCTCCATGTCGTCGAACACCGCCATCTTCTGGCTGCCCACCACGGTGAACTTGCGGAGCTTGTGGGGATCGAGCCACGAGACGTGAAGGTGGGCCAGCTTGCCGCCCGGGAAGCGCAGGTCCACGAACACCACGTCCTCGACCCGGCCCTGGAGAAACGCCGAGCCGCGCGCCACCACGTCCAGCGGCTCCATCCCCAGCAGGTGCAGAATCACGGACAGATCGTGGGGCGCGAAGCTCCACAGCGCGTTCTCGTCGCGCCGCACCTTTCCGAGATTCACCCGCTGCGAGTAGATGTAGTAGAGGTCGCCGAGCTCGCCGCGCTCGATCAGGCCCTTCACGTAGCGCACCGCCGGGTGATAGAGCAGCAGGTGCCCGACCATCAGGATGCGGCCGCGCTCGCGGGCCAGCCGCACCAGCTCCTCGGCGTGCGCCACCTGGAGCGTGAGCGGCTTCTCGACGAACACGTCCTTGCCGGCCTCGAGCAGCGCCTTCGCGAGCGGGTGGTGGCTGACGGCGGAGACGCTCACCACCACGCCCTGCACCTCCGGGTCGGCCGCGATCTCCTCGATCGAGTCCACCGCGCGCACCCCCGGGTACTGGGCCGCGGCGGCGGCGAGCCGCCTGGGGTCGCTGTCGCACACCGCGGCCAGCCGGGCGCCCGGCAGGCGCGCGAAATTGCGGACCAGGTTGGCGCCCCAGTCGCCGGTGCCGACCACCGCGATTCCGATCGAATCCGTCACGCCCGAGCCTCCATCCCGCCTCACGCAACAAACCGGACGCGTCCTTCTCGTCCGGGGCCGCGCAGTCTATCAGCCGCTTCGCGCGAGGGTCAACGCGGCGCCCGCCGGCCGCAGCGACGCCCTCCGCCCACCTCCGCGGCACCTGCCGCCCGCATCAGCGCCGGGCTCCGTTGGTCACGCCACCTGCGGCCACAGCGACTCCACCCGGTTCCGCCCGTGCTGCTTCGCCAGGTAGAGCGCGCGGTCCGCGGCCTGAATCAGGCTGTTGCCGTCGTCCGCGTCCGCGGGATAGGTCGCGACGCCCAGGCTGATCGTAATGGTGCCGTCCGGCGCGTTGGGGAACGCGTGCGCGGCGACCGCCGCGCGCACCCGCTCCGCCACCACGATCGCGCCCTCGCGATCGGTCTGGGGCAGGATCAGCGTGAACTCGTCGCCGCCGTACTTCGCGACCAGGTCGAACGAGCGCACCTGCTCGGCCACCAGCCCGGCCATCTCCTTGAGCAGGAAACTTCCGCGCAGATGGCCGAAGCGGTCGTTGTAGGCCTTGAGATTGTCCACGTCCATCATGATCAGCGCGAGTTCCTGCCCGAACCGGCCCGCGCGCTTGATCTCGCGGCGCAGCGCGGTCTTGAGGTAGCGGTAGTTGTAAACTTGGGTCAGGTCGTCGGTGACCGCGAGCTTCTCCAGACTCTCCGAGAGCCGCAGATTCTCGATCGCCATCCCGGTCCACGCCCCGAGCAGCAGCACGACGCGCGTCTCCTCGGTGGTGAAGCGCGGCTGGCCGCGATGCCGATAGAGCGCCAGGTAGCCCGCCGCCTGTTCGCGCTGCCAGAGCGGCACGAACAGCGCGGGACCCGCCGGCACGCCCGGGCAGCCGTCCTCGGTGTTCACCCGGCCGTCGTCCGCCAGGTCGGGGCTCACCACCGGCAGCCCGTTGCGCAGCAGGGTGCGGATGAAATCGCTGCCCTGGCGCGGAACCTCGATCAGCTGCGGGTGGTGATCGTCGCGGGTGAGTGCGAGGCGCTCGTATTTCCGGCCGTGCGTGGTGAGCGCCGCCGCGCCGTCGCACTCGGCGAGCGTCAGCGCGCTGCGCAACGCCTTCTCGAGCAGCACCGGGCGCGAGCGGCCGGTGGTCCGGTTCGAGAGGTCGAGCAGCGTCTCGAGGATTCTTTCGCGCGGCTGCATGGCGTGGCTTCCGGGCCGATGTTCGGGATCTATCCGACCCCTACCGAGCAACCCTTATGCCGGGATGTTCTAAGAGCTTACCGTCGCGACGGGGGAACCAGCAGGCGCCGGAGGAGCGCCACCGCCCGGACGGCGCTGAACACCGTCGCGGCGACCAGCAGGAGCGTAGCGCCGAGCCGGGCTCGCGGGCCCAACGGAAAGCCGCCGCTGGACTTGAGGAAGAACCGGAGGCCCACGACCAGAGCCGCCAGAAGGGTGACCGCCACCGCGAGTTGGGCCGCGGTCCAAACCCGGTACTCGGCGTCCCCCCGCGGGGCCGATTGGGGAATCTTGCCCCGGCCGGATTCCTCCTCCCGGGCAAATTGCACGCTGGCGGCGGACTCGGCTGCTTTTTCACCACGCCGTCTCCCCCGCCGCGCAGCCCACAGCCGGGCCGCGCCGAGCAGGAATGCCTGCCGACCCTCGACCTCGAATCCCGCCGTGGCCAGCGCCCGCTCGAATTCGGGGCCCGGGCCGAATTCGAAAATGGACTCGCTCAGGTAGCGGTACGCCGCGGGATTCGGCGAGAGCCGGCCGAGCAGCGGGATCATGCGGCGGATCCAGAAGCGGTGGAGCGGCGCGAGCGGACCGGGACGCGGGGCGGACGCTTCGAGCACGGCGAGCACGCCGCCGAGCTTCAGCACGCGCGCCAGCTCGGCGAGCGCGCGATCGCGCGGCCGGAGGTTGCGGGCGCCGAAGGCGATCGTGACGGCGTCGAGCGCGCCGTCGCGCAGCGGCAGGCGGAACGCGTCCGCGCACGCCAGCCGCGGCGCCCAGCCCGCGCTGCCGTGCTCGGCCGCCGCGCGCTCGAGCATCGCGAAGCTCACGTCCATCCCGAGCACCAGCCGTCCCGGGCGGCGCAGCCCGGTGAGCGACACGCCGCTCCCGGTGCAGAGGTCGAGCACCACGCCGGCCTGCTCCGGCACCGCGCGCCACATGGCACGCCGCCACGCACCGTCCTGCCCGAGCGTCATCAGGCGATTGAGCAGGTCGTAGCGCGGCGAGACGTCGTCGAACATCGACGCCATCGCGGGCGCGGCGTGGGGCTCGAAGGGGTCGGGACGGCTGGGTTCTGCAGTCATGACGTGGGGACCGGCGGCGGGAAGAAAGGCTGGTGCGCCCGACAGGAATCGAACCTGTAACCTTTAGCTCCGGAGGCTAACGCTCTATCCAATTGAGCTACGGGCGCAGCGGCCAGCGTTTATAGCACAGCGTGAGCCGGGGCGTCACGCGAGGCGGAGCGCGGCACGGTTCGGGAGGTGCCGATTCGTCGCGGCATCCAGTGGCGTTGGCTCAGCGTCGAAGCTCCCTAATGCGTACCCAGTCTCCCGGAGCCCGCTCGTACCTCCAGAACGACCAGCCATTGACTCCGCGGCCCGCGGCGGCTGACGCGGCCTTCGACGGTGACGAGTATTTCTTGTCGTTGAACCGGATGGTCCCGTCCCGCAAGGCCCTGGCTCGAAATGTCTTTCCCTTGAAATGGGCCTTCAACTTTCGACTGCGTCCGAGGAGTCGTAGTAGCAATCCTTTTCGGCGGTGGTTCGCTCCCGTGCGGGGAATCTGCGTCGCACGCGGGTTCAGTCTCCCCACCAGGCTGTCGATCTCCTGTTGCATGTAATTGCGGACGTCCCGTTTGAATCTCCGAAGGAGGTTCTCCGACTTCGCGAAGCGGCCTTTGACTTTGTTGCCATATGGCTTCGCGATGCGAAGAAGGAGGGACTCCATCTCCTTGAGGTGGCTGTCACCTATGGTCAGGTAGACGCTGAAGCGGTCCCAGGACTGGTGGTGGCGGTCCCGAAGGTGGGCGTTGAGGCGGCCCGTCAGGTTGCCGGCAAGGCCGACGTAGTACAGCCGCTTGCGCCGATAGAGTGCGTAGACACCCTGGCGGCGACGGATGTAGGTCCGTATAAGCTTCTGGTAACGCTCGAGTGCCTCGCGCGAGATTCCTTCGAGGTGTTGCGAGACGAGCGAACTCCTGCGTGCCATCGCTCCATTCCTCCTCTGGCCTATTGCCCCCGCCCCGTCACCCGCAGCACCTCGCTCACGTCCTTGTCGCCGCGGCCGGAGAGATTGACGATCACCCGCGCGTCCTCGCCCAACGCCTTGCCCTCGCGCAGCAACCACGCCAGCGCGTGCGCGGTCTCGAGTGCGGGCAGGATGCCCTCGAGCCGGGAGAGCGTCTCGAACGCCGCCAGCGCCTCGTCGTCGGTGGCGCTCGAATACTCCGCGAGCCCCTGGTCCGCGAGCCAGGCGTGCTCGGGGCCGAGCGCCGGGTAGTCGAGCCCGGCCGAGACCGAGTGCGTCTCGCGGATCATCCCGCGCTCGTCCTGCAGCACCAGGGTGCGCGTTCCGTGCAGCACGCCCACGCTGTGCTCGGGGATGCGCGCCGCGTGCTTGCCACTCGCGAGGCCGTGGCCGCCGGCCTCGACCCCGACCTTGCGCACCGCCGCGTCGCCCAGGAACGCATGGAACAATCCGATCGCGTTGCTCCCGCCGCCCACGCACGCGACCAGCACATCGGGCAGCCCGCCGGTCTGGCGCTCGAACTGTTCGCGCGCCTCGATCCCGATCACGCGGTGGAAGTCTCGCACCAGCATCGGGAACGGATGCGGGCCCAGCACCGAGCCCAGCACGTAGTGGGTGTCACGCACGCGCGTCACCCAGTCGCGCAGCGCCTCGTTGATCGCGTCCTTGAGCGTGCGGCTGCCGGCGTCCACCTCGCGCACCTCGGCGCCGAGCAGCTTCATGCGCTGGACGTTCAAGTGTTGGCGGCGCGCGTCCTCGACCCCCATGTAGACCGTACACTCGAGCCCGAAGCGCGCGGCGGCGGCCGCGGTCGCCACGCCGTGCTGCCCGGCGCCGGTCTCGGCGATGACGCGCGGCTTGCCCATGCGCCGCGTGAGCAGGCACTGGCCCACGGTGTTGTTGATCTTGTGTGCGCCGGTGTGGAGCAGGTCCTCACGCTTCAGGAACACGCGGCAGCCCGCCCGTTCCGAGAAACGCAGGGCTTCGAACAGCGGCGTGGGACGGCCCGCGAAGTCGCGCAGCGTGTCGGACAGCTCGCGCTCGAAAGCGGGATCGGACCTGGCGCGTCGGTACTCGGCCTCGAGCTGATCGAGCGCGTAGATCAGCGTCTCGGGGACGAAGCGCCCGCCGTAGGGGCCGAAGTGGCCGGTGGCGTCAGGTCCGGTCGCGCTGCCGCTCATCCCACGCCCTCACCGCGGCGATGAAGCGCCGCACCTTATCCAGGTCCTTGATGCCCGGCGTGCGCTCGAGCCGTGACGAGGCGTCCACCCCGAACGGCCGCACCACCTCCAGCGCCTCGCCCACACGGTCGGCGTCGAGCCCACCCGCCAGCAGCACCGGCCGGGTGGCGGCCACCACGCGCGCGGTCTCCCACGGAAACGTTTCCCCGGTCCCGCCCGCCAGCCGCGCGTGCGCCGTATCGAGCAGGACGAGATGCCGGAGCGCGGGCAAGGGCTCGGTCAGCGAGCCGTCGTTCGCGACCGGCACCGCGATCGCGGCCGGGAGCGGAAAATCCACGGGCCAGTTCGCCGGGTCCACCCCGTGCAACTGGACGCGCCTGGCACCGGCGCGCCCGGCGAGCGCCAGCGCCTGATCCGGCGTGGGCGCCACCATGACTGCCACCGTGGTCGTGCCGGCGAGGCCCGCTGTAATCTCGGCGACGCGCTCGGGCGCCACCCGCCGCGGGCTCTCCCCCATCACGATGAAGCCCAGCCAGTCGGCGCCCGCTTCCAGCGCGCCGCGCGCGTCCTCGGCCCGCGTCAGGCCGCACACCTTGACCACGGTGTGCCGCGCTTCCGGCTCCGCCACATCACCCCCGCGCCGCGGCCTGGAGCTGCTCGAGCGTACGCGCCGGGTCCCCGCTCACCATGAACACCTCGCCCATCAGCACCGCGTCGCAGCGCGTGGCGCGCAGGCGCATCAGTTGCTCGGCGGTCGCGATCCCGCTCTCCGCCACCGCGGTGACCATCGGCGGCACCCGTGGGAGCAGCTCGAACGAGGTCGCGAGGTCGACCTCGAGGGTGCGCAGGTTGCGGTTGTTGATCCCGAGCAGCGTCGCGCCCGCCTTGAGGGCGGTCTTGAGCTCGGCCTCCTCGTGGACCTCGACCAGGCAGTCGAGTCCGATCAGGCGCGCGTCGGTGATGAGCCGCTGGAGCTGGACGTCGGAGAGCAGGGCGGCGATCAGCAGCACGCCGTCCGCGCCGCGCACCGCGGCGTCGAGGATCTGGTAGGAGTCGACGACGAAGTCCTTGAGCAGCAGCGGGAGCTGGACGGCGGGGCGCACCGCGTCCATCCACTCCAGGTCGCCGCGGAAGTGGTCGGGCTCTGTGACGATCGAGATCGCGGCGGCGCCCCCGGCCGCGTAGAGTTTCGCGATCGCGACCGGGTCGAGGTCGGCGCGCAGCATCCCGCGCGAGGGCGACGCGCGCTTGATCTCGCACAGCAGCCGCAGCGGGGCTTCGGGTGGGCCGCGGCGCAGGGCGCGCTCCAGCCGCCCGGCGGGACGGGTCTTCGGTAGGCGCGCTCGCAGCGCGTGCGCCGGGACCAGCCGCATCTGCTCCTCGACCCGCCGGCTGCGTTCCTGGGCGATGCGGGTCAGGAAGTCGGCGCTCGACCGTGCCATGCTCTCCTCGCTCACGACGACCCGACGCGGCGCACCACCAGCGTGCCCGCCAGCATGTCGTGCAGGCCCTGCTTCTTCTCGGTGAACGCCACCATGATGAACCCGATCATGAAGATCATGGAGGAGAGAACGTGACCGAACCAGCGGCCGGTCGCGCGGCCGAACGACAGGCGCCGGCCGGCCAGATCCGTGACCCGGAGGCCGAGCGCCAGCTTGCCCAGCGTCGCTTGCTTCGCCGAGCTTTCCATGAGGGCGAAGTAGAGCCACCAGATCGCGAGCCGGATGACCGCCAGCATCATCGAGGCTCCGATCATCGCGGCCAGAGTTTCGGCGCTGAAATCACGCATGGCCGCGGCGAAGAACAGCGGCACGCCGAACGCGAGTCCGATCGGGACGGTCACCGCGCCCACGAGAAAACCGTCGATGACGTAGGCCCAGAAGCGCCGCCAGAAGCCGCCGTAGAGAACGCCGGCCGCCGGCGCCACTGTGGCGGTGCCCGGCGGGCCGCCGGCCGCGGCGGGCGCAACCGCACCCGCGGCCGGAGCGCCGCACTGAGGACAGAACGCCGCCGTGTCCGGCATGGACGCGCCGCATCGGGTGCAGAACATGGCCGTGCCTCCCTTCGCCCGGCGGGTGGCCCTCACCCGCTCCGAAATGGGCCGAACGCGCCGCGCGCGGCGTTCGTGGCTGCGGTTCGCCCGCGCGTGCTCAGCCCCGGAACGCCGCCAGCTCGGCGAGCTTCTCGCGCGCCTTGCCGCTGTCGATCGCCTGGCCGGCCCGGGCCACGCCGTCCGCGATGCCGTCCACCACCCCCGCGACCACCAGCGCCGCCGCGGTGTTGAGCACCACGATGTCGCGCGCCGCCCCCTTCTCTCCCGCCAGCACCGCGCGGATGCGCGCCGCGTTCGCGGCCGCATCGCCGCCCCCCACGCTCGTACGCTCGGTGTGCGCGAGGCCCAGCGTCGCGGGGTCGATGTCGAACTCGCGGATCTCGCCGTCCCTAAGCTCTGCGACGTGGCTCCGCCCGAATACGGTGAGCTCGTCGAGGCCGTCGCGACCGTGCACCACCCAGGCGCGCTCGCTGCCCAGCTCTCGCAGCACCTCGGCCACCGGACGCACCAGGGTGTCGGTGTAGACGCCCAGCAGCTGGCGGGTCGCGCCCGCCGGGTTGGTGAGCGGCCCGAGCACGTTGAACACGGTGCGCACGCCGATCTCGCGCCGCGGCACCGCGGCGTGGCGCAGCGCGGTGTGGTAGTTGGGCGCGAACAGGAAGGTGATGCCGAGGATGTCGAGCGAGCGTCCCGCGCTCTCGGGCGTCAGGTCGATGGGGACGCCCAGCGTCTCCAGCACGTCGGCGCTTCCGGTGCGGCTCGAAACCGCGCGATTGCCGTGCTTGGCGACCGCGACCCCGCACGACGCGGTCACGATCGCGACCGTGGTCGAGATGTTGAAGGTGCCGGCGTTGTCGCCGCCGGTGCCGCAGGTGTCGAGCAGCGGGCTCCTCCGGGTGCGGATCGGCGCCACCCGGCGGCGCATGGCCTCTGCCATGCCCGCGATCTCGTCCGGGGTCTCTCCCTTCATCCGCAGCGCCACCGCGAGCGCGCTGATCTGAGCCGGGGTGGCCTCGCCCGCCAGGATCTGCTCCATCGCAGCACGCGCCAGGTCGCGCGTCAGGTCGTCCTTCATCACCGCACGCCCGATCGCGGACTGGATCACCGCGGCACACTCCCGTGCTGTCGGCACAGCGTCAGGAAGTTCTCGATGAGCTTGAGGCCGGGCCGCGTGAGCACCGATTCGGGGTGGAACTGAACGCCCCAGGTCTCGTGCTCCTTGTGCTTGAGCGCCATGATCTCGCCTTCCGGCGTCCACGCCATCAGCTCGAGCACGGCCGGCAGGCTCTCGCGCTCGACGATCAGCGAGTGATAGCGCGTGGCCTCGAACGGGTTGTCGAGCCCGGCGAAGAGCCCGCGACCCTTGTGGAGGATGGGGCTGGTCTTGCCATGCATGAGCCGCTGCGCCCGCACCACCTTGCCGCCGTAGACCTCGCCCAGCCCCTGGTGCCCGAGGCACACCCCGAGCACCGGCACTTTTCCCGCCAGCTTCGCGATCGCCGCCTCCGTGATGCCCGCGTCGCGCGGCTCGCCCGGGCCGGGCGAGATGACAAGCCCCTCGAGCGGCTTCGCGGCCAGCGCCTCCACCGTGATGGCGTCGTTGCGGTAGACCTCGAGCTCGGCCCCGAGCGTGCCCAGGTACTGGACCAGGTTGTAGGTGAAGGAGTCGTAGTTGTCGATGACCGCGATCACGCGTCGTCCTCTCTCATGCCCCACCGCGCTCCGCGCGCTGAACCGCCAGCCACAGGGCGCGGCCCTTAGCGATAGTCTCCTGCCACTCGAACTCCGGCTCGGAGTCCGCCACGATCCCCGCCCCCACGCCCCAGTGCGCCTCGCCTCCCGAGTAGACCAGCGTGCGGATGGTGATCGCCAGGTCGAGGTTGCCATGATAGTCGAAATGGCCGACCGCGCCCGCGTACACCCCGCGACGCAGCGGCTCCAGGTCCTCGATGATCTCCATCGCCCGCACCTTGGGCGCGCCCGACACCGTGCCGGCCGGGAAGCAGGCGCGCACGATGTCGAGCGGCTGGAGCCCGGGCTTGAGCCGGCCGCGCACGTTCGAGACCAGGTGCATGACCTGCGAGTAGCGCTCGACCAGCATGTACTCGTTGGTCTCGACCGTGCCGAACTCGGCGACCCGCCCCACGTCGTTGCGCCCGAGGTCCACCAGCATGACGTGCTCGGCGCGCTCCTTCTCGCTCGCGCGCAGCTCTTCCTCGAGCTTCTGGTCCTCCTCGGGGCTGCGCCCGCGCGGCCGCGTTCCGGCGATGGGCCGCACCTCGACCACGCTGTCGGTACGGCGCACCAGCGCCTCGGGCGAGGAGCCCACCAACGAGAAGTCGCCGAGCCGGAGAAAATAGAGGTAGGGCGAGGGGTTGGTCACGCGCAGCGCGCGGTAGGCCTCGAACGCGGGCCGGGTGACCGGCGCGCTCATGCGGTGGCTCAAGACCACCTGGAAGATGTCGCCGGCGCGGATGTGCTCCTTCGCGGCTTCGACCGCCCGGAGGAATCCCTCGCGCTCGGCCGAGGAGCGCGGCTCGGGCGGCTCGCGCCCGGCCTCGAGTTCGGTCCACGGCAACGCGCGCGAGAGGCGCTTCACCTCGGCGTCGAGCCGCCCCACCGCCGCGTGGTATGCGGAGTCCGGGTCGCTCCCGCCGCGGGCGTGCGTCACCACCTTGAGCGTGTGGGTCAGGTTGTCGAACACGCTCACCACGTCGCCGAACATGAACACCGCGTCGGGCTGCTGGCGGTCGTCCCGGGACTTGGCCGGTACGCGCTCGAACCAGCGCACCGCGTCGTATGCGAAGTAGCCGACCGCGCCGCCGCAGAAACGCGGCAGCCCGGGGAGCGCCACCGCCTGGTGGGCCCGGAGCAGATCGGCCAGTTCCTCGAGCGGATGGCGCGTTCCCGCTCGCACCCGGTCGCCCTCGCGGATTTCGCAGCGGTCGCCGCGCGCGGTGAAGACCAGCGAGGGGCGGCTGCCGAGCAATGAGAACCGTCCCCACTTCTCGCCGCCCTCGACGCTCTCGAGCAGGAACGAGTACGGCCCCTCGTCGATCTTGCGGAACGCGGCGACCGGAGTGTCGTAGTCCGCGAACAGCTCGCGATAGACCGGGACCAGCTTGCCGCCCTTCGCGAGCGTGCGGAATTCCGCGAGCGAGGGCGCGATCATCGCGCGGCCGCCCGGAGCGGAGCCTCGCCGAGCAGCTCGCGCGCCTGGCGGCGGGTGGTCTCGGTCACGCGGTCGCCGGCCAGCATGCGCGAGAGCTCCTCGATCCGCGCGCCGCGATCGAGCGTGGCGATGCGGGCCACGGTGCGGCCCGCGGCGGCGTGCTTGGTGACTCCGAGATGGTGGGTGGCGAGCGCGGCGATCATGGGGAGGTGGGTCACGCAGATGATCTGGCGGTGCCGCGACAGCCGCCGGAGGCGCTCCCCGACCGCCCGAGCCACCGCACCGCCGATGCCGGAATCTACTTCATCGAAAAGCAGAAGGTCAACGCGGTCATGGGTTTCCAGCGCCGTCTTCAGGGCCAGCATGACGCGAGACAGCTCGCCGCCCGAAGCGATACGCGCGAGCGGGCGCGGCGGCTCGCCGGGATTGGCGCTGAAGCTCAGGCTCACCTCGTCCATCCCGGTTGCACCCGGCCGCGCGTTTTCCACGGGCCGCACCTCGAACGCGATGCGCGCGTGCTGGAACCCGAGCGGCTTGAGCTCGCGGCTGAGCCCGGCGCTCCATTCGGCCGCGGCCGCCGCCCGGCGCTTCGAGAGTGCAAGGGCGAGCGAGCGCGCCGCGGACTCGGTGGCCACGAGCTTCGCGCGGGCGCGCTCGAGCGAGCCCTCCGCGTCCTCGCCCTGCGCCAGCTCCAGCGCCAGCTCTTCGCGCCAGCGAACCAGCTCCACCGTGGTGCGGCGGTACTTACGGGTGAGGCGCGCGTAGAGATCACGCCGCAGCTCGACCTCCTCGAGTACCAGGGGGTCCGCCTCGAGCCGCGACGCGTAGTCGGCCAGCGCGCGCGCCGTCTCGCCCGCCGCGATCGCGGCCTCGCGCAGCGGGGGGATCAGCTCCTCGAGGCTGGCGTCCACCGCTGTCGCCTGCTCCAGCGCGCGCACCGCCGCCGCCAGTGACTCCGCCGCGGCCCCGTCGCCCTCGGACAGGCGCTCCAGGGCCTGCGTGGCAAGCGCGCGGAGCCGGTCGGCGTGGGCCAGGCGCGCCGCCTCGTGCTTGAGCTCGTCCTCCTCCCCTTCGCGCAACCTCGCCTCGTCCAGCTCGTGGGCTGCAGCGGCGAGATAGTCGCGGCGCTCTGCGAAGGTCGCGAGCGATGCTTCGAGCCGCTCGTGATCGCCCTCGGCCTCGCGGAACGCCGCGAGGGCGTCCGCGTAGCGCGCGCGTTCGGGCTCGAGCCCAGCGAGCCGGTCCAGGGTGGCGAGCGCCGCGCCTTCGCGCAACAGGCTCTGGTGCTCGTGCTGGCCGTGGAGGTCGGCCAGGATCTCGCCCAGCTTCCGCAGCGCGGATTGCGTCACCGGGGACTGGTTGACCGTGGCCCGGCTGCGGCCGCCGGCCTGGACCTCGCGGCGCACGATGAGCGACTCACCGTCGAACTCGAGGCCCCATTCCTGGAGCAGCGCGGCGGTACTGCGCGCGATCTCGCCCGCCAGCCGGAACTCGCCTTCGACCACCGCGGCAGCTGCGCCCTCGCGCACCACGTCACCGTCCGCGCGCTCGCCCACCAGCAGGCTCGCGGCCTGGACCAGCAGCGACTTGCCCGCGCCGGTCTCGCCCGTCACCACGTTGAGGCCCGGGCCGAAATCGACCTCGGCCTGGTCGAGCAGGGCGAGATCGCGGATGCGCAGGCGCTCCAGCACGGCTACATGCTGCGCTTCGCGCTCCCCTGCCAGCCGAGCTTGGCCTGCAGCGAGCGCGCGAAGGGCCGGTCGGGGTTCTGCAGCATGCGCACCGCAACGCGATCGAGCCGCACCCGGATCTCGTCGCGCGGGGAGAGATCCACGCCTTCCTGCCCGTCCAGCAGGAGCAGCACGCGATCGAAGGAGCCGATCACGCGCAGCGCCAGCTCGGTCGCGGGTGCCAGCACCAGCGAGCGGCTGCCGAGCGAGTGCGCGCACACCGGCGTCACCACCATCGCCTCGACGTCGGGCGCCAGCACCGGGCCGCCGGCCGACAGCGAGTAGGCGGTCGAGCCCGCGGCGCTCGCGGCGATGAGTCCGTCGGCGACCAGGTGACCGAGGTCGTGTCCCATCGCCGCCATGCGCAGATGGATCGCGGCGTAGCCGCCCGCGCCCTTGATGACCACGTCGTTCATCGCCAGCGCGCGTTTCACGGTGCGGCTGCCGCGGCGCACCAGCGCGCTCAGGAGCCGGCGGCGGACCACCGGCCATGATCCGTCCAGCGCGTGGCGCACTGCGAGGTCGAGCTCGCGGCTCTCGGCGACGGTCAGGAAGCCCAGCCCGCCCAGGTTGATCGGCACCAGCACGCCGTTGGTGCCGGCCAGGGCGCGCGCCCCGGTGATCGCGGTGCCGTCGCCGCCAAACGTCACGAGCATCTGGCACCAACGCGCGAGCCCTCGCAGGCTCATGCCCTCGCCGCCGATCTCGCCGGCGAGCCGGGCGTCGAGCCGCACGCTCATGCCCTGCCGCTTGAGACGCCGGGTGAGTGCCAGCGCCGCGCGCCGCACGCCGGGCCGGCCGGTGTGGCCCAGGATCCCGACGCGCCGCAGGCGGGCTTTCATGAGTACTGGCGCTGGGTGACCCTGGTCCAGTCGAGCGCGCGCGCCGCGATGCCGGCGGCGTCGAGCCCCACCTTGGCGAGCAGCTCATCGCGCTTGCCGTGCGGCACGAAGCTCTCGGGCAGTGCCAGGCGCAGCATGGGCGTGGCCGAGAGCCCGTGGCGCTCGAGGCATTCGTGGACCGCGCTGCCGAAGCCGCCCATCGGAACGTTTTCCTCGACCGTGATGAGACGGCCCACCGAGCGCGCGAGGCCCGTGACCGCGCGCTCGTCGATCGGGGCGGCGAAGCGCGCGTTGACCACGGTGGCGGAGACGCCGGCCGCGGCCAGCGTCTCGGCCGCCGCCAGCGAGGGCACCACCATGGTGCCGAGCGCCAGGATCGCGACGTCGCCGCCCGCGCGCAGCTGCTCGCTCGCGCCCAGCGCGAGGATGCGGGGTTCGCGCTGCGGCAGTGCGTCCTCGGGGATGTTGGCGCGCGGGTAGCGCACCGCGATCGGGCCTCCGCGGTGATGGACCGCGGTCCACAGCATGTCGCGCAGCTCCTCGCCGCTGCGGGGCTGCATCACGACCATGCCCGGGATCATGCGTAGGAAACCGACGTCGAACGCCCCGTGCTGCGGGGCGCCGTCCTCGCCCACCAGACCGGCGCGGTCCACCGCCAGCACCACGTGCAGGTCCTGCACCGCCACGTCGTGGATGAGCTGGTCGAAGGCGCGCTGGAGGAACGTGGAGTATATCGCGGTGAGCGGGATCATCCCGCCGCAGGCGAGGCCCGCGGAGAAGGTGACGGCGTGCTCCTCCGCCATGCCGGCGTCGAAGAAGCGGTCCGGGAACTTCTTCGCGAACGGCTTCAGTCCGGTGTTGTCGGTCATCGCCGCGGTGACCGCGACCAGGTTGGGGATCTTCTCCGCGATCTCGATCGCGGTCTCGCCGAACACGTGGGTGTAGGTCTTCTTCGAGCTCTTGGACGCGGTGCCGGTCTCCGGGTCGAACACGCCCACGCCGTGGAAGGTGCCGGCGTCCTGCTCCGCCGGAACGTAGCCCTTGCCCTTTCGGGTCACGACGTGCAGCAGCACCGGTCCCTCGAACCGCCTGAGGTCGGACAGCGTCTCCTCGAGCACGTCCAGGTTGTGGCCGTCGATCGGGCCGAAGTACTTGAGCCCCATCTCCTCGAACAGCACGCCGGGCACCACCAGGTTCTGCAGGCCTTCCTTCACGCGGCGCGCCGCCTCCTGGGCCCGGCGCCCGAGCCGCGGGAGCTTGCCCAGCAGCTCGTAGACGTCGCGCTCGATGGCGCGGTACATGCGGCTGGTGGTGAGCTTGGTGAGGTAGCGCGAGATCGCGCCCACGTTGGGCGAGATGCTCCACTCGTTGTCGTTGAGCACCACGATCACACGCCGGCCCAGCTCGCCGATGTTGTTGAGCCCCTCGTACGCCAT
>CAZYQK010000014.1:0-32248 GCA_964650245.1 uncultured bacterium
CTACATGAACGACCGCTTCTTCCCGGACAAGGCGATCGACGTGATCGACGAGTCCTGCGCCCGGGCGCGGCTCTCGGTGAGCACGGTGCCCTCCGAGATCCACGAGCTCGAGAAGAAGCTCGAGGAAGTGATCAAGGAGAAGGAGGCCGCGATCCGCGGCCAGGAGTACGAGAAGGCGGCGCGGCTGCGCGACCGCGAGAAGGAGCTGCGCTCGCGACGCAACGAGCTGAAGAAAACCTGGTCCGAGTCCAAGCGCGACAAGGACGTGCAGGTGGACGAGGATCTCATCGCCTCCGTGCTGTCGGTGATGACCGGCATCCCGGTGGTGAAGCTGGCCGAGGAGGAAACCCAGAAGCTGCTGCGGATGGAGGACGAGATCCGCAAGCGCGTGGTGGGCCAGGACGAGGCGCTGGGGGCGGTTTCGCGCGCGGTGCGCCGCAACCGGGTCGGGCTGCGCGATCCCAAGCGGCCGATCGGCTCGTTCATCTTCCTGGGGCCGACCGGGGTGGGCAAGACCGAGCTGGCGCGCAAGCTGGCCGGCTTCCTGTTCGACGACGACGACGCGCTGATCCGCATCGACATGTCCGAATACATGGAGAAATTCTCGGTGGCCGCCGTATCATTAAAAAAAAAAGACTACGTGGGGTATGAGGAGGGCGGCCAGCTCACCGAGAAGGTGCGGCGCAAGCCCTATTCGGTGGTGCTGCTGGACGAGATTGAAAAAGCCCACCCGGACGTGTTCAATATCCTGCTTCAGGTGCTGGACGACGGGGTGCTGACCGACAGCTCGAGGCGGCGGGTGGATTTCAAGAACACCGTCATCATCATGACCTCGAACCTGGGCGGGCGGCAGATCTTGAGCGGCGGCCGGAACCTGGGCTTCACCAAGGCGGAGGGCAGTGTCCAGCAGTTCGCCGCCATCAAGAGCACGGTTCAGGACGAGCTCAAGCGCGCGTTCAACCCGGAGTTCCTGAACCGCATCGACGACGTCATCGTGTTCCACTCCCTGTCGCGGGACGACATGAAGAACATCGTCGAAATCCTCTTCGGCCAGCTCAGAGAGCGACTTCGTGCGCAAGAGATCAATCTCGATATCAGCCAGGAAGCGACCGATCTCCTCGTCGAGCGCGGGTTCGACCCGTCGCTCGGGGCGCGGCCGCTCAAGCGCGCCCTCCAGCGCCTGCTTGAGGATCCGCTCGCGGAGTTCATCCTGCGCGGCCAGCTTCCGGCTGGCGCGCGTATTCGCGTCGCCCGCTCGGCCGACGAGCTCACCTTCGAGCCGTTGGTGGCCCCGGCTCCCGCTCCCGCTCCCGCGCCCGCTCCCGCACCCACCCCTGCCTCCCCGAGGAGCTAGCGCGATCCTCGCCCTCCTCTTCGGGCTGCTCGCGGCGCCGGTGGGAGCGCAGCCGGCGGCGATGGTCGCGCCCGACACCGCGCAGCAGGCCGCCCCGCGCATGCTCGACGTGGGACGGGTCTCGGTGGAGGGCAACGTCTACGTCGACAGCACGCGCATCCTGCGTTCGTTCGAGGTCGCGGAGGGCTCGCGCTTCGCCGACGAGGCGGTGCGACGCGGGATCCGCAAGCTCTTCGCGCTCGGGCTGTTCGACGACATCCATGTGTCATACCTCCGAAGCGGCGACGTGATGGATCTCGTCATCCACGTGCGAGAGCGGCCCCGGATCTCGAAGGTCGAATTCTCCGGCAACAAGCGGAAGGCGACTGCCGATCTCGAGAAGAAGCTCTTCCTCCGTGCGGGCGAAACCTACTCGCCGACCACGCTGCACACCCAGGTGGACTCGCTGCTGCGTCACTACCGCGAGGACGGCTTCGCCCGGGTCAGCATCGACGCGCTGACCGACACGCTAAGCGGTGGCCACGACGTGGGCATCCGCTTCATTGTCCGCGAGGGCGAGCGGGTCAAGATCGAGCGCGTCGAATTCCCCGGCGCCCGCGCCTTCCCGGCCAAGAAACTGCGCAAGCAGCTCAAGAGCAAGGCCCGGGGCCTGCTCGGCGGGGGCGACGTCAAGGAGGAGGAGTTCGACGAGAACCGCGAGCGGCTGGAGCGCTTCTGTCGCAGCCGCGGCTATCGCGACATGCGCGTGCTGGCGCAGGACCTGGTGTCCGGGCGGGCCCCCGACCGGCTGGTGCTCCGCGTGACGGTGGACGAGGGGCGGCTTTACCGCATGGGGCGCGTGAGCTGGAGCGGCAGCCGCGTGGTGAGCGGCGCTGAGCTCGAGAAGCTCTGGCCCAGGCGCGGCGGGCCGGAATACGACGTCTCGCGGATCGAGCGCGCGCAGGGCCTGGCCTACGCCGAGTACTCGGAGCGGGGCTACCTCTACCTTCAGATCGAGCCGCGCGAGACGGTGCGCGACTCGGTGGTGGACGTCGAGTTCGTGGTCACAGAAGGGCAACCCTCGAACGTCCGGTTGATCACCATCAGCGGCAACCGGAACACGCGCGAGAAGGTGATCCGCCGTGAGATGGCGATCCACGAGGGCAACCGCTTCAGGCGCTCGCAGCTGATGCGCACCCGGGACGACATCTCGCGGCTCGGGCTGTTCGAGGACGTACAGATCGACTTCGTGCCCGCGGAGAGCACCGACGTCGATCTCTCGGTGAAGGTCAAGGAGAAGCAGGTCGGCACCGCCTCGGCCGGCGCCGGCTACACGAACGAGAGCGGACTCACCGGCTACCTGGAGTTGGGGCACAACAACGTGCTCGGCAACGCGCAAAGTGTTCAGCTCCACCTCGAGCGCGGCGGCAAACGGTCGGACTACTACGTGAGCTTCACCGAGCCCTGGTTCCGCGACACGCCGACCCTGCTCGGGTTCTCGCTCTTCAACAGCACGCGCGATCGCGATCTCTACAAGGAAAAGCGCGTGGGCGGCTCGGGCCGCATCGGGCGTCCGCTGCGGTGGCCCGACTATTCACGCGGATCGTTGTCGTACCGGCTCGAGAGCGTCACCATCGACCAGCTCAGCAGCGCCCTGACGCCCGAGGAGCAGCTCGCGCTGACCGGCGTCACGACCGGCAAGGGGGTCCTGACCAGCAGCTTCGAGACCAGCTTCTTGCGCAACACCACCGACAGCCCGTTCTATCCGGTGCGCGGCACGCGGCTCACCGCCAACGACGAATTTGCGGGCGGGCCGTTCGGGGGCTCGGTCAACTTCCACAAGCACCGGTTCGAGGGGCGAATCTACGTGCCGTCGGTGCTGAAGGGCATGACCACCCTGCTGAAGGCGCGCGTCGGGCTACTCGGCGAGTACGGCGATCAGAACCGCTCGGTGCCCACCTACGAGAAGTTCCGCCTGGGAGGAGGCACCACGCCCGATCCGCTCCGCGGCTACGACGACTACCAGGTCGTTCCCGACAAGTTCAACCGGATCATCACGACCATCCGGAGCCGGCTGCTCTCCATCTCACTGCCCGCGCCGCACGACAGCACGGTGTACGACACCACCACGGCGCACGTCCGCTATCCCGGCGGGCGCACCTTCGTCGTGTACACCCTGGAGCAGCAGTTTCCCATTGTTCACCCGCTGCATGGTGTGATTTTCTTCGATGCTGGTAACGTGTGGGACCTGTGGCACGAGATCAAGCCGTTCGATCTCAAGCTCAGCGCGGGAGCCGGATTCCGCCTCGAGATCCCGCTGCTCGGCAACGTCGGCTTCGACTACGGGTACGGCTTCAACCGCGACGACGGTCCCCGCGCGGTCGGACACTTCCTGCTGGGCAACGTCAACTTCTAGCGCGAGACGGAGGCTGCTTGACTCCACGGCGGGTCCTGATGCTGGCCGCGTGCGGCACGCTGCTCCTCGCCCCGGGACGGGAGCTGGCGGCCGCGGACCTCCGAATCGGCTATATTGACTCCGCCCGAATCTTCCAGGAGTACGCCGTTGCCAAGGAGGCGCAGGCCCAGTTCGACCGCAAGGTCGAGAGCTGGCGCTCGCAGTCGGCGGAAAAGGAAAACCTGATCAACCAGCTGCGGGCCGAGGTGCGCGACCAGGGGCCGATTCTTTCGACCCTGAAGCGCCAGGAGAAGGAGGAGTCGCTGCAGCGGGCGGTGAGCGACTACGAGCGATTCGTCCAGGAAATCTGGGGGCCGCAGGGCCGCGCGGTGCGCGAGAACGAGCAGGCCACCAGCGAGGTGGTTGGCCAGATCCGCGCGGTGGTCGAGAAGCTCGCGACCGACAAGGGGCTGTCCCTGGTGCTGGATGCGGCCGGCGGCTACATCATCTGGGTCGACCGGACGCTGGATCTGACCCCGGAGGTGTTGCAGGAGCTCGCTGCGCGGTCGCAGGCGGGAACCGCGCGCTAGGAAGGCGGCAGCGATGATCGTGCGGACCCTGGCGGAACTGGCCGTCGAGGTGAATGGCGAGGTGGTGGGTGACGGCACCACGGTGATCCGGGGCGTGGCCGGAATTCGCGAAGCCATGCCCGGAGATGTGACCTTTCTCGCCAACTCGCGCTATGAAGCCTACCTGGACGAAACCCGCGCCTCGGCGGTGATCTGCTCGCGCGAGCCGCGGGTGGCGCCCATTCCCCTGCTCAAGGTGGACAACCCCTACCTGGCGTTCCAGTGCGCGGTGCGGGTGTTCCGGCCCGATCCCTACCGACCGCAGACCGGTGTGCACCCTCACGCCGTGGTCGCGCCCGGCGCCGAGCTCGAGGCCGACGTGTCGATCGGCCCTCACTGCGTGGTGGAGTCCGGCGCCCGGATCGGCGCGCGCACCGTGCTGATGCCGGGCTGCTACGTCGGCAGGCTGGCCCGGATCGGCGAGGACAGCTTTCTCTATCCCAACGTGACCGTTCGCGAGGAGTGCGAGCTCGGGGCGCGTTGCGTCCTCCACCCCGGGGTGGTGATCGGCAGCGACGGCTTCGGCTTCGCCTTCGACGCCGGCCGCTACCACAAGGTGCCGCAGGTCGGGAACGTGGTGGTGGGCGACGACGTGGAGATCGGCGCCAACACCACCGTCGACCGCGCCACCACCGACAGCACGCGCATCGGGGACGGCACCAAGATCGACAACCTGGTCCAGATCGGGCACAACGTGGCGATCGGGCGGCACTGCATCATCGTGGCGCAGGTCGGCATCTCGGGCAGCACTCGGCTCGAGGACTACGTGACGCTGGGCGGGCAGGCCGGCCTGGCGGGCCACATCTGCATCGGAGAGCGCGCCACGGTGGGCGGCGGGAGCGGCGTGACCAAGTCCATCCCCGACGGGGAGGTGTGGAGCGGCTTCCCGGCGGGGCCCCACGGGATCTGGAAGCGCGTCCACGCGCTGGTGCAGAAGCTGCCGCAGCTCTTCCAGCGCACCCGCGCGCTGGAGGAGCGGGTCGGGAAACTGGAGCTCAAGGAGGAGCGGGAGGAAGTTCGGTGACCGCGAAGCTTCAGCGCACCCTGGCGCGCGCCACCGGCTTCGAGGGTGTCGGGCTCCACACCGGCGAGATCGGGACGGTGGCGCTGCGCCCCGCGCCGCCCAACAGCGGCGTGCGCTTCGTGCGCACCGACCTTCCCGGCCATCCCGCGATCGAGGTGCGTCCCGAGCACGCCCACTTCGATCCGCGCGCCGGGCGGCGCACCATCCTCCAGAAGAACGGAATCCAGGTCCATACCATGGAGCACGTGCTGGCCGCGGTCGCCGGCCTCGGGATCGACAACCTGGTGATCGAGACCAGCACCATGGAGATCCCGGAGCCCGCCGACGGCAGCGCGCTGCCCATCGCGCTGCTGATGCGCGACGCCGGCTTCGAGACCCAGGAGAGCCCCAAGCGCCACATCAAGGTGACCCGCCCGGTCCAGTGGCGGGAAGAGGGGGTGGAGCTCTCGGCGGTTCCCTACCGCGGCCTCAGGATCACCTTCACCATCGACTACGACCATCCGCTGGTCGGCCGTCAGACGGTCTCGTTCGAGATCGACGACGAGACATTCATGCGCGAGATCGCCCCCGCCCGCACCTTCGTGCTGGAGCGCGATCTCGAATTGCTGCGCAAGGCGGGGTGGATCAAGGGCGGGCGTCTCGAGAGCGCGGTGGTGGTGGGCGACGACCGGCTCAAGAACCCCGAGCCGCTGCGCTTCCCGGACGAGTTCGTTCGGCACAAGGTGCTCGATCTGCTGGGCGACCTGTATCTATTGGGGGGCCCGCTGCTGGGGCACGTCACGGCGCTGCGCAGCGGGCACCAGAGCCACGTGGCGTTCATCAAGCACTTGAAGCAGTCGCTGCCGCTCCCCGGCCGCCGGGCCGGCCGCCCGCCCGAGGAATGGGACATCACCGCGATCATGGACATCATGCCGCACCGCTATCCGTTCCTGCTGGTGGACCGCATCACCCGCATCGAGGAGGGGCGCTCGATCGAAGGGGTCAAGAACGTCACCATCAACGAGCCGTTCTTCCAGGGTCACTTCCCCGGGCATCCCATCATGCCGGCGGTGCTGATCATCGAAGCCATGGCGCAGGTCGGCGGGCTGCTGCTGCTGACCACGGTCGACGATCCACGGGACAAGCTCATGTACTTCATGGGCGTGGATGGCGCGCGCTTCCGCCGCCCGGTGACGCCCGGCGACCAGCTGCGTTTCAAGCTCACCCTGCTCAAGCTCCGCGGCGGCACCTCGAAGATGCGCGGTGAGGCCTACGTGGACGACCAGCTGGTGGCGGAGGCGGAGCTGCTGGCCACGGTGGTGGACAGGCGCCCTTCGTGAGCACCGTCGTTCACCCCGGGGCGTTCGTGGACGAGCGCGCCCAGCTCGGGGTCGACGTCGAGATCGGGCCCGGAGCCGTGATCGGGCCGGAGGTCCGGATCGGGGACCGCACCACGATCGGAAGCCACGCCCTGCTCACGGGCTGGACCCGGATCGGGAGCGGCTGTCGCATCCATCACGGCGCGGTGCTGGGCTCGCCCCCGCAGGACCTCAAGTACCGGGGCGAGCGCACCGAGCTCCAGATCGGCGACCACACCGAGATCCGCGAGTACGTGACGGCCAACCTCGCCACGCAGCCGGGCGCCACCCGCATCGGCTCCCACTGCCTGCTCATGGCCTACGCCCATGTCGCGCACGACTGCGCGCTCGCCGACCACGTCGTGATCGCGAACGCCGTCCAGTTCGCGGGCTTCGTCACTGTCGAGGACTGGGCGATCGTGGGCGGCGGCACCGTGGTCCACCAGTTCGTGCGCATCGGCTGCCACTCCATCATCGGCGGCGGCTCGCGCATCCCGCAGGACGTAGCGCCCTACGTGATGACCGCGGGCAGTCCGCCGCGCAACGCCGGGATCAACGCGGTGGGGCTCGAGCGGCGCGGCGTCGCGAAGGAGACCCGGCAGGCGCTGGACCGCGCGTACCGGATCCTGTTCCGCCGCGGCCTCACCGTGCCGGAAGCGGTGGCGCGCATGCGCGAGGAGCTGCCCGGCGTGCCCGAGGTCGAGCACCTGGCGCGCTTCGCCGAGACCTCGGTGCGCGGGCTCACTCGGTAGGCCGCGATGAACCCGGTCCGGGTCGGAGTCTGGGGTGTCGGGACCTGGGGCGAGAAGCACGCCCGGGTCTATCGCTCGCTTGCAGAGGCGGCGCTGGTCGGAGTCTACGACCGAGATCCGGGCCGCGCCGCGGAGGTCGCCGGGCGCCACGCCACGCGCGCCTTCGCGACCCCGGAAGCCCTGCTCGAGGCCTGCGAGGCGGTCTCGGTGGCGACCGCCACGGTCGCGCACCGCGCGGCGGTGGAGCAGGCGGTCGCGGCCGGGCGGCACGTGCTGGTCGAGAAGCCGATGGCGGTGACGCTCGACGAAGCCCTCGCGATGCGGGCGGCGGCGGCGCGTGCCGGGGTCCGGCTCCAGGTCGGGCAGGTCGAGCGCTTCAATCCCGCGCTGCTGGCGGCGCGTCCCCACGTGCGGCGCCCCATGTTCATCGAGGCCCACCGGCTCGCGCTGTTCCAGCCGCGCTCGCTCGACATCGACGTGGTGTTCGATCTCATGATCCACGACATCGACGCGATACTGGACTGCGTGGGATCGGCGCCCGACACCATCTCGGCGGTCGGCGTCGCGGTGCTCTCCGGCAACGAGGACATCGCGAACGCGCGGCTCGAGTTCCCGGACGGATGCGTGGCCAACCTGACCGCCAGCCGTGTCTCGCAGGAGCGGCTGCGACGCATCCGTTTCTTCCAGGCCGACGCCTATCTCTCGGTGGACCTGCTCGAGAAGTCGGCCGACCTGCTGCGTGTCGATCCGGCGCGCTTCCGGGCGGACGCGCCCCACGAGGCCATCGCCCGCGCTCGGCTCGCGGTGGGGGCGGGCGAGCCGCTCACCCTGGAGCTCGCCGCGTTTCTGCGCTCGCTGCGGGGGGACGGGGCGGGCGCGGCCTCGGCCGAGGCCGGGTGCCTGGCGCTCGAGGTCGCCGAGGCGGTGCGGGCCGAGATGAAACGCCGCACACTCTCGTGGTCGACGCGAACCAGCGCCGTGTCCTGATCGTCGCGGGCGAGCCCTCGGGCGACGCCCACGCCGCCCTTCTCATCGCGGCGCTCCGCCTCCGCGGTCCGTGCCGGGTGCGGGGCGTCGCCGGTCCGGCGCTGCGGGCGGCCGGGGTCGAGCCGCTGGTGGAGATGGAATCGCTCGCGGTGCTGGGCTTCGCCGAGATCGCGGGCCGGCTCCCCGCGCTGCTGCGGGCGCGGCGGCGGCTGATCGCGGAGCTCGAGCGCTTCCGCCCGCACGCCGTGGTGCTGGTGGACTACCCGGGCTTCAACCTGCGGATCGGGCCAGAGCTCAAGCGCCGGGGTGCCACCATCTTCTACTACATCGCGCCGCAGGTGTGGGCCTGGCACCCGGAGCGCGCGGCCGGGATGGTGCGCTGGGTTGACCGGCTCGCCGTCGTTTTCCCGTTCGAGGAGGAGGTGTTCCGCGCGGTAGGGGTGCCGGTCTCGTTCGTGGGCCATCCGCTGCTCGACGCGCTCGAGCCCGAAGTGGACGAAGGGCGCTTGCGCGAGGAGCTAGGGGTAGCGCCCGACCAGCCGCTGCTCGGCCTGCTGCCCGGAAGCCGCGCCCAGGAGATCCGCTACCTGCTCGAGCCCATGCGCCGCGCCGCAGCTCTGTTGTCGCGCACCCGGCCGCGGCTCGCCGCGGTGGTGGCCGCAGCACCAGGCCTCGCTCCCGGGCTCTACGCCCGTGCCGGGTCCGCCGGCGCGGTGCGCGTGGTCGAGGGCCGGACTCGCGCGATCGAGGCCCACGCCACCGCGTGCGCGGTGGCCTCCGGGACCGCGACGCTCGAGACCGCGCTGCTCGGGACGCCGCTGGTGGTGGTCTATCGGACCGGACTCCTCAACTACGCGATCGCGCGCCGCCTGGTGAAGCTGCCGCACATCGGGCTGCCCAACATCGTGGCCGGGCGGGAAGTGGCGCCCGAGCTGATCCAGGGGGCACTCAGCCCCGAATCCCTGAGCGGGCGGCTGGCTCCGTTGCTCGACGATCCGGCCGCGCGCGAGCGGGCGGCGCGGGCGCTCTCCGGGATGCGCGAGCGGCTCGGCGGCCCCGGGGCCTCGGACCGGGCCGCCGCCCTGCTGTGGGGAATGCTGTCGTGAGCGGCCGGGACTACCCCTGGTGGATGGAACTGGGAGCCGCAGCGGCCGCGACGCTGGTGCGCGTGCTGGGCGCGAGCTGGCGCATCGATCGCTCGGGTCTCGGCGCCCGGGACCTGGCACTCGCGCGCGGCAATCGCTGTATCTTCGCGCTGTGGCACGCGCGACTGCTGCCGCTGGTCTTCACCCACCGCGGCCGGGGTATCGCCATGCTGGTGAGCCGACACCGCGACGGGCAGCTCATCACCCGCATCATCGAGCGGCTCGGGTTCGTGACCGCGCGCGGCTCGAGCACACGGGGAGGCGAGGAGGGCGTCATGGAGATGCTGCGGCTCGCCGAGGCCGGGCACCTGCTCGGCATCACGCCCGACGGTCCGCGGGGGCCGGCCGAGAAGCTCAAGCCCGGGCTGGTGTATCTCGCGAGCCGGACCGGATGGCCGGTGGTGCCGGTGGCGGCAGCTGCGCGTTCGGCCTGGGTGTTCCGCTCCTGGGATCGCTTCCGCGTGCCGCGACCCTTCGCGCGCGTGGTGGTCGATTACGGCGATCCGATCGCGGTGCCGGCCGGTCTCGACGGCGACGCGCTGGAGCTGTGGCGGTCCCGCGTCGAGCGAGCGTTGTGTGAGCACACCGAAGCGGTGCGGCGGCGGGCGGAGGAGCCGGCGTGAGCGCGGCGTGGATGGTCTATCGGATGATCGCGCCCGCCCTGGGGGTGGTGGCGCCCGCGGCCTGGGTCTTCGCGTCGCCGGCGGAGCGTTCGCTGTGGAGCGAGCGCATGGGCGGGGCCGAGCCCGGCGAGCGCTGCGACGCCTGGGTGCACGCCGCCTCGCTCGGTGAGGCGACGGCGGTCGGCCCGCTGGTGCGCGAGTTGCGCGCGCTGGATCCACGCTCGCGGCTGCGCCTGACCGCCACCACGCGCGCCGGACGCGCGCGGCTCCTGGAGACCGGGCTCCCGGTTTCGCTGGCTCCCATCGATTCGCCGCAGGCGGTCGCGCGCTTCTTCGAGAGAGTCCGGCCGCGCCGGATCTTCATCGTCGAGACCGAGCTCTGGCCGCACTGGCTGCTGCGCGCGGCAGCCGACCGGGTGCCGGTCGCGATCGTCAGTGCCCGGCTCTCCGAGCGCTCGGTGCGGCGCTACCGGGCGCTGGGCTCGCCGCTCAGGTCGCTGGTGGCGGGTCTCGAGGCGGTGCTGTGCCAGAGCGACGACGACCGGCGCCGCTGGCTCGAGATCGGAGCGCGCACCGAGCGCACCGAAGTGGCGGGGAACTTGAAGAGCGACGCGCTCCCCGCGCCGGCGCCGAGCCGGACCGGCGCGCGCCGGGCGCTGGCGCTCGATCCGGAACGGCCGCTGCTGGTGCTGGGCAGCCTGCGGCCGGGGGAAGCGCGCGTGCTGGCCGAGGCCTGGCGGCGACTGCCGGCCGCGCTGCGCGGGGCGTGGCAGGTGGCGGCGCTGCCACGCCACCCGCGGGCCTCGGCGGGGCTCGAGGAGGAGGCGGCGGCGGCGGGTGTCGCGCGGCTGCGCGGCGGCGAGGCGAAGGACGGCGGGGCTCGAGACGGCGGCTGGATCTGGGACCATCGGCTCGGAGTTCTCAACGACTACTATGCCGCGGCGGAGGTGGCGTTCGTGGGCGGGAGCCTGATGCCCTACGGCGGACACAACCCGCTCGAGCCCGCGGCCTGCGGCGCCGCCGTGATCGTGGGCTCGCACACCCACGCCCAGCGCGAGGGGCTGGAGGCGCTGGGCCGGCGCGCGGCGGTCAGCGTAGCGGAGACCGTGGAGGAGCTGGAGCGGGCGCTTGCGCGGCTGCTCGGGGACGCGGAAGCCCGCGAGCAGCAGGCGCGCGCCGCGCTCGAAGTGGTGAACGAACTGCGCGGCGCGGCGCGGCGCGCGGTGGGCCGTCTCGCCGCCTGGGACCTGTGGCCGCCCCGATGATCGCCCGGCTCGCGTCGGCCGGTGCCATGCTCTACGGCGCGGCCTGGGAGTGGAGGCGGCGTGCCTACGCGCGGGGCTGGCTCCGGCAGCGCGCGGTCGCGGCGCGCGTGGTGAGCATCGGCAACCTCACCGTGGGCGGTACCGGCAAGACCACGCTGACGCTCCACCTGCTGCGCGCCGCGCGCGAGCGCGGAATCCGCGCCACGGTGGTGGCGCGAAACTACCGGCCGGGGCCGCAGGGTGCTTCGGACGAGCGGCTGCTCTACGAGCGCGCATTCGGCGAATCCGAGCTGTTCGTCGGACGCCGCAAGGGGGCACTCGCGGCGCGGGCGGCGGGCCGCGGGTTCCGTCTGGTGCTGGTGGACGACGGCTTCTCGACCTGGAGCCTCAAGCGCGATCTCGACATCGTGCTGCTCGACTCGCAGGACCCGTGGGGGGGCGGCCGGCTGCTGCCGGCAGGTCGGCTGCGCGAGCCGCGGCGCGCGTTGCAGCGCGCCGGGGCCGTGGTGGTGACGCGACTCGCGAAGGGCGAGGACCCCGCGCCGCATCTCGCCCAGGCCCGGCGCTATGCTCCCGCAGCGGTGCTGGCCGCGGCGCGCCACCGGGTGCGCGGCGCGCGGCGCCTCGACGGCACGCCGTATCCCGGCGGGGGCCGGATCTGGCTTGTCACTGCGACCGGAAATCCGGGCGCGGTCGAGCGCAGCGCGCGCGAGGCGGGCTTCGAGGTGGCGGGCCGATCGCTCTACCGGGACCACCACTGGTTCCGCCGCGAAGAGCTCGAGCGCGAGCTGGAGCGGGCGGAGCGGAGCGGTGCCACGCTGCTCCTCACCGCCAAGGACACGGTGCGCTGGCCTCCGGGGCTCGACCCCTCCGGGGCGGCCTGCCTCGAGGTGGAGTGGGAGTGGGTGTGCGGCGGCGACGCCGTGGAGCACCTGGTGACAGAGGGATTGGGGCGCACGTGAGCGATACCGACGTGCTGGTGCTGGGGAGCGGGATCGCGGGCCTGATGCTGGCACTCGAGGCCGCCCGATTCGGCCGGGTGCTGGTGCTCACCAAGAAGCGGGCCGAGGAGGCCAGCACCAACTACGCCCAGGGGGGCATCGCAGCGGTGTTCGATCCCCACGATTCCTACCGGGATCACGAGCGCGACACGCTGCGCGCCGGAGCCGGCCTGTGCGATCCCGCGGTGGTGCGGCAGGTGGTGCGCGAGGCCCCGGAGCGCGTGCGCGAGCTGGACGCGCTGGGCGTGGGATTCAGCCGCTCCGCCCGCGGCTACGCGCTGGGGCGCGAGGGCGGGCACTCGCGGCGGCGTATCGTCCACGCCACGGACTTCACCGGACGCGCCATCGAGCAGGCGCTGCTCGGGCGGGTGCGAGCGCATCCGCGAGTGCGAATCCTCGAGAACCAGCTGGCGTTGGACCTGATTCTCGAATCGCGCCTGCGGGGGCGCCGCGGGGCGGGGCGGGACACCTGCTGGGGCGCCTACGTCATGGACGTCGCGAGCCGGGCGATCCGACCGGTGACGGCGCGGGTCACGGTGGTCGCGACCGGCGGCTGCGGCAAGGTCTACCTCTACACCACCAATCCCGACGTGGCGACCGGCGACGGGCTTGCCATGGCCTATCGCGCCGGCGCACCGGTCGCGAATCTCGAATTCGTGCAGTTCCACCCCACCTGTCTCTATCATCCGCGCGCCAGGTCTTTCCTATTGAGCGAGGCGCTGCGTGGCGAAGGCGCGGTGCTGCGCACGCTGGACGGCACGCGCTTCATGCCGGGGGTTCACCGCGACGCCGAGCTGGCGCCGCGCGACGTGGTGGCGCGGGCCATCGACCGCGAGATGAAGCGCCGCGGCGAGCCGCACGTCTATCTCGACCTCACCCGCCGCCGGGCCGCGACCATCCGCCGCCGCTTCCCGAACATCTGCGCAGCGCTTAGAGGCTACGGCCTCGACCTGACCCGCGAGCCCATCCCGGTGGTCCCCGCCGCCCACTACATGTGCGGGGGCGTGGTCGCCACGCTCGCGGGCCGCACCCCCCTCAAGGGCCTGCTCGCGCTGGGCGAGGTGGCGTGTACCGGGCTTCACGGCGCGAACCGGCTCGCCAGCAACTCGCTGCTCGAAGCGCTGGTGAGCGCGCACCACGCCGCGCGAGAGGTGAGGCTACGGCTGGACGCCGTCCCCCGCGCCCCGCGCGCCGAGGGCTGGCACGCGCTCGGGACGCGGCCCCCGCTCGAGACCGTAGTGTTCGATCACAACTGGGACGCGGTGCGCCGCGTGATGTGGGACCTGGTGGGGATCGTGCGCACCGATCAGCGCCTGGCCGCCGCGTCGCGGCGGCTGTCGCTGCTGCGCGAGGAGATCGAGGCCGACTACGCGCGGCTCAGGCTCTCGCCCGATCTGATCGAGCTCAGAAACATCGCGCTGGTGGGGAGCCTGATCGTGGAGTCCGCACGACGGCGACGCGAGAGCCGGGGGCTCCACTTCAATCTCGACCGCCCGCGCTCGTCGGGGGCGCGGGGCCGGCGCCCGACCGTGCTGCGGCGCGGGCCGGACGGCACGCGTGCCCGCCGCCACCGGCGGCTTGCTGCGTCCGGAGCGCGGGCCCTATAGTCCGGCCCCGACCCCTCCAGGGAGAGCCGATGAACGCGGGCGAGACGACCTTCTGGGATGTGGTGGACGCGATCCGAACCGCCGATCCGCGCTACCGGCGCGAGGCCTACGGCTTCGTCATGGCGGCGCTCGGGAACACGGTCCAGGCGCTGCCCGAGGACCGGCGGCGCGATCCCGGGCGGCGCCACCTGACCGGGCAGGAGCTGCTCGAGGGTGTCGTCCGCCTCGCGCGGCGCGAGTTCGGCCAGCTCGCGGACACCGTCTTCGCGGAGTGGGGAGTGCGAACCGGGGAGGACGTGGGGCGGATCGTGTTCCAGCTGGTCGAGAGCGGGCAGCTCAGCGCGCGTCGCGAGGACTCGATGGACGACTTCCGCCACGCCGGGGAGCTGGCCGTAGCACTCCGCGAAAAGCTCGGATTCGGCCCGGAGCGCGGCGCCGATCCGGGGGCGAGCTCCGCCGGTCGCCGCGGGCCGGGCACCGTGGCCTGAGGCATGGACGCCGCCGAGACCGTTCGGCGATCGGCCGTCGGAAGCACCCACGGCGGGCCGTCGCCATGAAGATCTACCTGCGGCTGCTCGGGTACCTGCGGCCGTACCGCTTGCGCCTCGCCGGCGCCATCGCCTGCATGGTGGTGTACGCGGGTATGTCCGCGATCTCGCTCGGACTGGTGGCGCCCTTCATGCGGGTGCTGTTCGAACGCTCGGGCCCGCCGGCGGTGGAGGAGGTGCAGGCAGGACCCGCGGAGGTCGGGGGGGTCGCCCCGCAGCGCGCGCAGCGGCTGATCGGATGGCCGGCGCCGCTCAGGGACTGGGCCGACCGCACCCTGCTCGATGCGCGGCCGATCGTGGCGCTCGAACGGCTGTGCGTGTTCATCCTGATCGCGCTGCTGCTCAAGAACCTGGCGGACTACGTGCAGGCGTTTCTCATGGTCTCCGTGGAACAGGCCGCGGTCCGGGACCTGCGAAGCGCGCTCTACGCCCACCTCCAGCGGCTGTCGCTCGACTTCTATCACAGCCGCCGCACCGGGGCGCTGGTGTCTCGGATCACGAACGACATCGAGTACCTGCGGGCCTCGCTGGCGGCCGGCGTCGGCAACCTGATCAAGGACTCGCTCACACTGCTGGGCTGCGTGGCCTGGATCTTCATCGCCTCGTGGAAGCTCGCGCTGCTCTCGCTCGTGGTGCTGCCGCCGGTGGCGCTCGCGCTGGTCGCGATCGGCCGCAAGATGCGCAAGCGCTCCGGCCAGGCCCAGGAGCGCATGGCGGATCTCACCAGCATCCTGCAGGAGACCATCACCGGGGCGCGCGTGGTGAAGGCCTTCGGCATGGAGCACTTCGAGCAGGACAAATTTGACCGGGCGAACTCACGCTTCTTCCGCGCCTTCGTGCACCTGCGGAGGGTCTCGGCCGCGGCCCGGCCGGTGAGCGAGTACGCGATCGTCATGGTGGCGGTGGCCATGCTGTGGATCGGCGGCCGTGAGATCTTCGAGCATCGCTCGCTCGAGCCGCAGCAGTTCGTGCTGTTCGTGACCGCCCTGCTCTCGACCATCTCGCCGCTCAAGAGCCTCTCCGAGGTGAATGCCAACGTGCAGCAAGGGGTGGCCGCCGCGATCCGAGTGTTCCAGCTGCTCGACACGCCCGCGACGGTGGTGGACGCCCCGCACGCGCGCGAGCTCAAGGGCTTCGAGCGCATGGTCCGGTTCGAGTCGGTGACCTTCGACTACCAGCCCGCGGTGCCGGTCTTGCGCGACGTGAGCTTCGAGATCGGACGCGGCGAAGTGGTGGCGCTGGTGGGCTCGAGCGGCGCCGGCAAGAGCACGGCGATGGACCTGCTCGCGCGCTTCTACGATCCGACCGGCGGGAGGATCACCATCGACGGCGCCGATCTCCGGGATCTGACCGTGGCCTCGCTGCGCGCGGGCCTCGGGATCGTGACGCAGGAGACCATCCTGTTCCACGACACGGTGCGCAACAATGTCGCATACGGACTGAGCGAGGCGGCAGACGGCGCGGTGCGGGCCGCGGCGCAGGCGGCGCACGCCCACGAGTTCATCGAGCGGCTGCCGAACGGCTACGACACCGTGATCGGCGAGCGCGGGGTGAAGCTCTCGGGGGGCGAGCGCCAGCGGCTCGCCATCGCGCGCGCCCTGCTCAAGAATCCCCCGCTGCTGCTGCTGGACGAGGCGACTTCCTCGCTCGACACCGAGAGCGAGCGTCTGGTCCAGGCGGCGCTCGAGCGCCTGATGCGGGATCGCACCGTGCTGGTCATCGCGCACCGGCTGTCGACCGTGCAGCACGCCCACCGCATCGTGGTGCTGGAGCGCGGCCGGGTGGTCGCGAGCGGGGCCCACGCCGAGCTGATCGAGCAGGACGGACTCTACCGCCGCCTCTACAACTTGCAGTTCGTGGCCTGATCATGCGGCGGCGCGCCCGCTCGATCGCGGCCCCGGAGGGCGGCTTCCGGAACATCGCGATCTTAAGGCTCTCCTCGCTGGGCGACGTGGTGCTGACCCTGCCGGCGGTGCGCGCGCTCAAGCGCGCCCATCCGGCCGCCGCGCTCCATTTCTGGACCCGGCAGGAGTACGCGGATGTGGTGCGCTTCGAGCCCGCGCTCTCGCACGTGCGCGCGCTCGAGCCCGATGCGCTCCGGATCGAAGACCTGGTGTCGATGAGCGCCGAACTCGAGGACTGCGACCTGATCGTGGACCTCCACGGCAGCGCGCGCACCCGGGTGTTGACCTTCCGGCAGCGCGCGCCGGTGTTGCGCGTGCCGTCGTTCCGGCTCGCGCGTGCGCGCCGGGTGCACGCGCGCTGGAGCCGGCCCGGGGTCCCGCCCGGGGCGCTCGAGCGCTACGCCCTGACGCTCGCTCCGCTGGGCATCGGCACCTCCGAGACCCCGCGGCTCGAAGCCGGCGACGAGGCGGAGCGCTGGGGGGCGCGGTGGCTCGAGGCGTGGGGCCCCGTGGCGCCGCCGGTGGCCCTGTGTCCGGGTGCCAGGCACTTCACCAAGCGCTGGCCCGAATCCCACTGGGTCGAGCTGGATACGGCGCTCGAGCGGCGCGGCCTGCCCCGGCTCTACTTCTCGCTGGCGCGCGAGCGCGACGCGCTGCCCGCGCTCGGGGCCCGCGTCGCGAGCGCCCCGGGCGCCCGGTGGTGCGTCGAGCCGCTGCCACGCATGATGGCGCTGCTCTCTCGCTGCCGGGCGGCGGTGACCTGCGACAGCGGGCTCATGCACGTCGCCGCCGCGCGCGGCGTGCGGGTGGTCGCGCTGTTCGGCAGCACCGCTCCGGAGCTGGGCTTCGCGCCGGCCGGCGAAGGACACGCCGTGCTGTGCCGCCGCGAGCCGTGCCAGCCGTGCACGCTGCACGGGAGGGCGACCTGTCCGCGGCGGCACTTCCGCTGCATGACGGAGCTTCGTCCCGGCGAGGTGCTCGCTGCGCTCGAGGGGCTCGCCGGCCCCCCGGCTCCGGGTGGCGCGCCGCCCGGCCGTGCGTGATCGGCGGCATTCATTCGCCGGCTCGCATTCGCCGGCTCGCTTGAGGGTGGCCGCGGCCTCCGCCTATACTGCGCCGCTTCCCGTCGCGTTCCCGCGCATCTGCTCGGCGGGCGGGCCCGCGTGAGCGCGGGCGCGCGCTCCAGGGCGCGGTGGCGGCGGGCGTCCAACCGGAGACCAGCGTGAGCGAGACCCAGGGCGGCAAGCAGTTCGTGGAGGACCTCACCGACCAGTCGGACGACTTCGCCCGCTGGTACAACGAGGTGGTGCGCAAGGCCCAGCTCGCCGACTATGCGCCGGTTCGCGGCTGCATGGTGATCCGTCCCTACGGCTTCGCCATGTGGGAGCACATGCAGCGCCTGCTCGATGACCGCATCCGGGCGACCGGGCACCAGAACGCCTACTTCCCGCTGCTGGTTCCAGAATCGCTGCTTCAGCTCGAGGCGGATCACGTCGAGGGCTTCGCGCCGGAATGCGCGTGGGTGACGCACGGCGGGAGCGAGAAGCTCGAGGAGCGGCTCGCCATCCGTCCCACCAGCGAAGCCATCGTCGGACGCATGTACTCGCGCTGGATCGAGTCCTATCGCGACCTGCCGGTGCTCATCAACCAGTGGTGCAACGTCATGCGCTGGGAAAAGGTGACGCGGCTGTTCCTGCGCACCACGGAGTTCCTGTGGCAGGAGGGACACACCGCGCACGCCACCGCCGACGAGGCGCAGGCGGAAGTGCTGCGCATGCTCGAGGTCTACCGCGACTTCGTCGAGACCGAGCTCGCCATCCCGGTCTACGCCGGTCCCAAGAGCGAAACCGAGCGCTTCGCGGGGGCGGAGATGACATACGCCATCGAGGCGCTGATGCGGGACGGCAAGGCCCTGCAGGCCGGGACCTCGCACCACCTGGGGCAGCACTTCGCGAAGGTGTTCAACATTACCTTCCAGGACGAGGAAGGAAAGCGGCAGTTCGTCCACCAGACCTCGTGGGGCGCGTCGACGCGCCTGATCGGCGCCGTCATCATGGCCCACGGCGACGACCAGGGCCTGAAGCTTCCGCCGAATATCGCGCCGGTCCAGGCGGTGGTGGTGCCGATCTGGCGCAAGCCCGAAGAGAAGTCCGCGGTGCTGGGGTTCGTGGAGCGGGTGCGCGCGGAGCTCAAGGGCCGGGTGCGGCTCCACGTGGACGATCGCGACCAGTACAGTCCGGGCTGGAAGTACAACGAGTACGAGTTGCGCGGCGTGCCGGTGCGGCTCGAGGTGGGACCGCGCGACGTCGCGGGCGGGGCCGTGATGAGCGTGCGCCGCGACAACCGTGCCAAGGAATCCATTCCGCTCGCGGGCCTGGCGGAGCGCCTGCCCGCGCTGCTCGGCGAGATCCAGCGCGCCCTGTTCCAGGCCGCTTTCGAGTTCCGCGCGAAGAACACCGCGACGGCGCGCACCCTCGAGGAGATCGAGGCGCATTTCTCGGAGCGCCGCGGCTTCGTGGCGGTGCCGTGGAGCGGCGACCCCGAGCTGGAGGCTCGGATCAAGGCCCGCACCGGAGCCACGCTGCGCTGCGTGCCGCTCGATCAGAGGCCGTTCGCCGAGATTTCGGGCGACGGCCGCCCGGTCGCGCTGTTTGCGCGCGCCTACTAGCCTCGAGGAGCGGCCGGCCGCGGCGCCGGCGAACGCGATGGAGCGCATCCTGGTCCGCCTTCCGAACTGGCTGGGCGACGCCCTGCTCGCGCGCCCGTTGCTGCACGCGCTGCGGGCCGCGCATCCCTCGGCCGCGCTGCGGGCGGTGGGGCCCGCGCCACTGATCGAACTGCTGGCCGCCGACCCGGTGACGGCGTTGTGGGACGCGTGGCCCGCGACTGGCCGGGAGCGACGGCGACTGGTGGCCGCGCTGCGGGCGTGGCGCGCGGAGCTGGCGCTGGTGCTGCCGCCGTCGTTCTCGAGCGCGTGGTTCGCGTGGCGCTCGGGGGCGCGGCGGCGGGTGGGTTACGCGCACCAGGGCCGCGGCCCGCTCCTGAGCCGGGCGCCGCGCCGCCTGCCGCGCGGCGATCGTCACCTGAGCGAGGAATACCTGGATCTCGGACGGGCGCTCGGGATCGCGCCCGCCGAAACACCGCCGCTCAGGCCCCCGGCGGAAGCGCACGAGGCCGCGGCGCGGTTGCTCGAGGCGCGAGGCTTTAGCGCCGCGCGCTACGCGTTACTCGGACCCGGGGCGCTGTACGGCCCCGCCAAGCGCTGGGATACCGGGCGGTTCGGCGCGCTGGCCCGCGCGCTCGCGGGCGACGGCCTGCCGGCGGTGGTGTGCGGGACCGGTGCCGAGCGCGATCAGTGCGAACAGGTGGCGCGCGCGGCCGGAAAAGGCGCGCTGGTGATCGCGGGCGAGACCGGCCTCGAGGTCCAGGCCGCGCTCTGCGCGCGCGCCGCGCTCTCAGTCTGCAACGACTCCGGGCTGGCTCACCTTTCGGCCGCGGTGGGATCGCCCACGGTGGCAATCTTCGGCTCGACCAGCAGCGCCTGGAGCGCGCCGCTCGGGGACAGGGTGAGGGTGGTCCAGCGCGCGCCGGTCTGCTCGCCCTGCTTCCAGCGCCGGTGCCGGATCGGCTACCGGTGTCTGGTGGCGATCGAGGTCGAGGACGTGCTGCGCGCCTGTCGCGAGGTGATGGCGTGAGAGTGCTGGTGCATGGCGGGGGGACCGGGGCGGGCCGGGCGCGCCTGCGCAACGCGGCGCTGGGACTCGCGCGGCGCGGGCACCTGGTCCACTGGCACGGCCCGCCCCCGCCGGATGCCGCGGGGCTGGTCCAGGTCCCTGCCGGGTTCGCACTCGCCCGACTGGAGACCGACGTGGTGCTGGGGACGGGCGGCCGGCCGCTGCCGGCGGCGCTGCTCGGCCGGGTGGTGCGCGCCCGCTGCATGGTGCTCGCGCTCAGCCGGGGAGACTTGGAGCGCTGGGGCACGCTCGAAAGAATCGCCTGGCACTCGCTTTACTGCCTGGGCCTGGTCGAACCGGGCGAGCGCGATGCGCTGCGCCGCGGGCGGCACGGCCTCGAGCTCGAGCGCCTGGCGTCGTGGTCGGACCAGGAACCGCCCGGGGAGCCCGATCCGGCGCACCCCGACACGGAAATCCTGGAGCGCGCCTGCGAGCGCGCGATGGCGCGCCAGCGCAGCCATGCCCCTCGTGCTGCCGTCTTTCTCGACCGCGACGGCACGCTGGTGGTGGAGCGCGGGTATCTCGCCGACCCCGCCGACATCGAGCTGCTCCCCGGAGTGGCGGGGGCGCTCCGCCGTCTGAAGGCTGCGGGATTCGCGCTGGTGGTGATCTCCAACCAGTCGGGAGTGGGCCGGGGCTTGTTCCCGGCCTCGCGCGTGCACGAGGCGATGGCGCGGCTGCGCGGCGCGCTGCGCGCGAGCAGCGTCGAGCTGGACGCGATCTACTTCTGCCCGCACCGTCCCGAAGCAGGCTGCGCCTGCCGGAAGCCGGCAACCGGGCTGCTGGAGCGCGCCGCGGAGGATCTGGTGCTCACGCTCCAGGGCTCGGCCATGGTGGGCGACAAGCGGCTCGACGCGGAGACCGGCCGGCGCGCGGGAGCGCTGGGCATCCTGGTGCGGAGCGGTTACGGACGCGACGAGGAGCGGGGGCTCGAGGGCGCGGACGCCGCCGTTCGGCCCGACGCGGTGTGCGAGGATCTCGCGGAAGCGGCCGCATTCGTGCTCGGCCTGGCGCGGGTCGAAGATGGATAGGGCGGAAGGCGGGGCCGCGGGCGGGCGGGCCTAGCGGTCGGGCTCGAGCTCGAGCCGGTAGTCGTCGCCGCCGCGTTGCGGGTGGTAGCGAAGCACGTAGCCCGGAATCGAGGCCTGATCGGAAGTGATCCAGCGGCCCTCGATCAGCTGATCGACCCGGCCCGGGTAGGCACCGTGTTCGCGGTGGTAGAGGTCGAGCGCGAGGCGCAGCTCGCGCATGTGGGCCGCGGCGAACACGTCGTCCGTTCGCCGCTCGACCTTCCTCGAGTCCAGCAGCCGGACCCCGGAACGCACGCCGAGGAAGCAGGCCACCACCAGGACGGCGACGGCCAGCTCGCGGGCGAGCCGCCGTGGCGGCACGGCACGCGAGGCCGCACGCGCCGCCGAAGCGCCGGTCTGCAGCCCCGGGTCCCGGCGCCCGACGAACTCGATCCAGCTCGACTCGAGCATTCGATTGAGCGCCTCGTAGGCCTCGTATTCCGCGAGCGGCGCGGTCTCGACCACCTCCTGCACCGTGTGCAGGCCGTCCACGAGTCCGAACAGCTCGCGCTCCTCCTCGGAGAGCGGATCGTTCGGATCGGGCAGGTCCCGCACGCCGAGCAGCTGATAGGGGTCCTTGAACACAGAGACGTATCGCTTCTGCTCGTCCCCGCGGCGCGCGGCCTCGATCAGCGCACCCTCGGTGCTGAGCCGCACCAGCGGCTGGTGGTGCCAGCGGCTGTGGGGGTCAAATCTATAGGTGCCGTTCTCCCAGCGCACCAGCCGCATCAGATCGTCCAGGATCTGGCGCTCGACGTAGGCGCCGAGTTCCTCCGCGTCCATGTACCGTCCGTTGAGCAGCAGGTCCTCGAGGTCGCGATTCGATTCCTTTTGAATGGTCTGAATGCCGCGATACTGCTCGTCGGAGAGGCGCTTCGCGCGGCGCAGGAATTTGAGGAGCGGATCGTCGCGCTGCATGCCCGGCGTCCGGGTGGAGACGATGCGTCCTTCCTGCACGTAAATGACGGCGCGCTCGGTGTTCCACTCCAGGCTGAGGCACCCGGTCTTCTTCTGGGTGCCGAGCAACTGAAGAATTTCAGTCGCCGAGAAGTCGCGCAGGCTTCCCTGAAGGGCCATGGACGCTCCTACGCCGCGGCCGGCATGCGGCGGGTGGCTTGAACGCTACGGCTTCGAACCGGCGCCGCGAGGGAGGCGGCCCGGGCGCGGGCCCGCGCGACCTGGTCAACGTAGGTGAACAGGGAGACGGCGTAGACCAGAAGCGCGATGCCGAGCGTGAGCGCCACGGGCAGCGGCGGCCCGGCGAGCGCGAGCCGCGGCTCGAAGGCGTAGGGCAGGGGGCCGCCCAGCCAGCGGCTCGCGACCATCGCGGTGAGCGCCAGCAGCAATACCGGTGTGATGACGCGGCGGAACGCGAGCAGACCGAAGCCCGGAATGATGGTAGCGACCGCGGTGCGGACCAGGTCGCGCCGCCTCAACAGCTGACGCTGGTGCTGGAGCAGGAGCACGCGTGCGAAATCGGGGTTCTCGGCCCGGGCTTCGATCGTGGCGCACTCCGGGCACAGCGCCAGCTCACGGCGCCGCTTTGCGCAGCGCCGGCACACGATGCGTTCGCAGTTGCTGCACGCCCGCAGCGGCATACCGCGGTGCTCGCGCACGCCGAGCGCGAGCCCGAGCAGGGCGAGCGCCACCGCCGCGACACTGAAAGGCCAGCCCGCGGCTTCACGGCGGGACCGCCATGCCGGCGGCAGCGAGAGCCCGCCGCTCCGCGCGCCGGACTCGCGTGAGAGGGCGAGCCAGCAGGTGCGCGGTGCGATCCACTGGTCGACCAGCGGGAGCAGGCCGTCCTCGGTGCCCTGAGACTGGTAGGTCTTGACCAGATCGAAGTCGAGGGCCGAGGCCCGGGACAGCGCCTCGGTCGCCGCGCGGTACTCGAAACGCAGGGTGTAGATCTGGGACGCGTTGAAATGAGCGGCCGCGTTCGCGGGATTGGCGGCCACGGCGCGCTGGTAGAGCTCGAGCGCCACCGCCTGCCGGCCCCCCATGGCGACCACGTTTCCCAGGTTGTTGAGCACGCGATCATCGTTCGGCCAGAGCTCGAGCGAGCGGCGGTACGAGACCTCGGCGGACGCGAGGTCGCCGCTGCGGCGCGCGGTCCAGGCGAGGCCGAAGCGCAGGAACGGATTGTCGGGATGCTCGGCGACCAGCGCGGCCAGACGATCCTGCCGCTCGCGGCTCCAGGGTTCGGCCTCCACCAGGGGCACGCCGTAGAGCGGAGCGCGACGATCGTCGATCGGGGCCGCCATGCGGTCGAGGGCCGAAACCACCCAGGGCGCTCCGGCCAGAGCCAGGATCAGGGTCACGAACAGCGCGCGCTCGCGCACCCGCAGCGAGGGCCACAGGAAGCCGAGGAAGGCGACGGTGGGAAGCGCCGGCCCGAGGCCCACGAAGTACGGCAGGACCACGATGGCCCACGCCCACCAGCCCGCGCTCGCGGGCGAGAGGAAACGGGCCAGCCGCTCGCGCCACGGATGGCGCAGCTCGTCGACGCGGAGCACGACGACCAGCAGGCCGGCCGCGAGCAGCGCGATGAAGAGCGCCTCGTAGCCGACGTAGATCGCGTTGGCGGCCATCGAGAGCTGAAGCAGGAAGTTTTCGCGCGCGAGCTCGAGTACGGCCGCGTAGTGATACAGCGCCTGCCCCGGCTCGCGGAAGAGCAGCCAACCGGCGAGCGTGAGATGGGGCGCCACGTAGGATGGATCGAGCTCGGCCGCGCCCCGCACCCAGCGCACGCCCTCGTCGAGCATCCCCGATTCGCGGGCGAACAGTCCGCGGCGGTAGAAGATGCGCGCTTCGAGCGGCAGCGAGGCGGAATGGCTGCGCGTCTTGTACTCGAGCCAGCCGGGAAGGTCGGAGAGATCGCGCGGCGGCGTGACCGCGGCGGCCGAGGTCCCTTGCTCCGGTGAGCCGGCCCCTGCGGCGTGACCGGTTCGCGCCGGCCCGGCCAGAGCGGCAACCGTGCCCGCGATCGGCGCGGCGGAAGCGGGCCCTGCGTTCGGCCACGATGCGGCATGCGCCGTCGCGCACAGCGTCGCCAGACCGAGGGCCGCGAGCAGTGTCGAATCGAGTCTCATGATACGCGTCATGGCTCCAGGTTGGCGCGCGCGCCCGCCCGATCCGGCCGGGGCCGACATGCGGCCGCGGCCGACTGTGGCCCGTTGTGCATCCAGATTGGGCATTCGGGGGCAATCCCTTGACAGTGCGCGGGCGGCGCCCCTAACGTGCTGCGGGTCAGTTGGCGTTATCGGCCCGCGAGGCCAGCGGCTGAAGGGCTTTCGAGGCGCGGCGAGCGGCCGCGGCCAGGGACGCAGGGCCTTCCCTCTCCGTGCCGCGGTCATCGGCCACCGCAGGCCGCGAACTTCACCCCCATCCCGGAGACCGAGCGATGAGCACGGCGCCGACGGCCAGCGCCTCACCCTGGATTCGTGTGTCCGAGGCCGGTGCCCACCTGGGGCGGACCGTGGAGCTGCGCGGCTGGCTGACCCACCGCCGCTCGAGCGGGAAGGTCCAGTTCCTGGTGGTGCGCGACGGCAGCGGCGTCATGCAATGCGTCGCCGGCGTGAGGGATCTTTCCACGGTGGAATGGGAGGGGTGCGAGCGCCTCACCCAGGAATCTGCCGTGATCGTTCGCGGATCGCTGCGCGCCGACGCGCGCGCGCCCGGGGGCGTCGAGATGGGGCTCACCTCGCTCGAGACGGTATCGCTCGCCGAGGCCTATCCCATCACGCCCAAAGAGCACGGCACCGACTTCCTGATGGATCACCGCCATCTCTGGCTGCGCTCGCAGCGCCAGCAGTCGATTCTCCGGATCCGGGCCGAGCTGGTGCGCGCCTTCCGCGACTTCATGGATGGGGAAGGGTTCCTGCTGGTGGATGCCCCCATCTTCACGCCCAGCGCATGCGAGGGCACGACCACGCTGTTCGAGACCGCGTACTTCGACCAGAAGGCCTACCTGACGCAGAGTGGCCAGCTCTACAACGAGGCGGCCGCCATGGCGTTCGGACGCGTCTACTGCTTCGGCCCCACGTTCCGCGCCGAGAAGAGCAAGACCCGCCGCCACCTGATCGAGTTCTGGATGATGGAGCCCGAGTGGGCGCACGCGACGCTCACCGACATCATCGCGCTCGAGGAGCGACTGCTGGTCTACGCCGTGGGGCGCATCCTCGAGGCGCGCGCGGAGGATCTCAAGGTGGTCGAGCGAGACGTAGCCCGGCTCTCGCGGGTGGTGGCGCCGTTCCCGCGCATCCACTACGACGACGCGGTCCGACGCCTCCAGCAGGCCGGGCACCCGTTCGAGTGGGGCGGCGACTTCGGCGGCGGCGACGAGACCGTGCTCTCGCAGCAGTTCGAGAACCCGATCTTCGTCACCCATTATCCGGCCGCTGTGAAGGCCTTCTATGTGGAGCCCGACCCCGCCGACCCGCGGCTCTGCCTGTCCTGCGACTGCCTGGCGCCGGAAGGCTATGGCGAGATCATCGGCGGCGGGCAACGCATGGCCTCCCTTGCCCTGCTCACCCGGCGCATCGAGGAGCACGGCCTGCCACAGGAGGCGTTCGAGTGGTACAAGGACCTCAGGCGGTACGGAAGCGTTCCGCACGCCGGCTTCGGGATCGGCGTGGAGCGCACCCTCTCATGGATCGCGGGCCTCGATCACGTCCGCGAGACCATCCCCTTCCCGCGGATGCTCTATCGCCTGAAGCCCTGAGGCGCCCGGCTGCCGGCCGTCCCATCACCGGAAGCGGCGCAGCACCACCAGGGAGAGCTCCCCGGCTTCATCGTCGGTGCCGGTCACGGTGCGGTAGCGCGCGAGCAGTGAATCGCGCTCGAGATCGCTGCGGAACGGGGAGCCCGTCCCCGCCCAGGCCTCACCCGTCTTGAGCACGGTGCGGCGAACGACCAGCCACTCGGGCCGCTCATTGTTTGCGATGTCGGTGTACCAGCCCGGCCCCTGGAGCCGCCTCCGGGCCACGCGGGGCGAAACCAGTCCGACTTCATCCACCACGCGCAGCTCAGTGTGGTAGCCGATCAGTCCGATGGGTTCGAGCATGATCTTCTCGCCGACCCGGGCGTGGGTGGTCAGGTAGTCGGCGATCACCCCGAATCCGAAGTACTCCGCCCGGGCTCGCCCGAGATACAGTTTGGGGGCGATGGTCCACATCCCGAGCACGAACAGCGCCGCCGCGGCGTAGAGCCCGCGCCCCTGCACCACGCGCGGCAGACCCACCGCCGCGAGCGCGGCGAGCCCGGCGAGCGGCACCGCCATGTACCAGTAGAAGTACGCGACGCCCAGCAGCGCGTAGCCGAGCCAAACCGCCAGGGCGGCCGCGATCGCGAGCGCCAGTCCGGAGCGCCGCGCGCGCCACAATTCCGGCAGCCCTCGCACCAGGGCCGGAGCGAAGAGCACGGTGAGCGGAAACATGGTGCTGCACTCCGCGGGCCCGGGCCAGCGCCCGAAGCAAAACGGCGAGAGCCACTCCCACCAGTGCCGTCCGACCCATGGCCCCGCGATCCCGTACAGCATGGACTTGGCGAAGACGCTCTGCGGAACCGGGGATCCGAAATACCAGGCGAGCGCCCCGGCCCCGGCGCCGATGATGGCCAGCGCCACGAGGCGGTCCCGCCAGCGCGCCCGCAGCGCCATGACGGCGGCGGCGGCGAGGCCCTCCGGGCGCCACAGGGCGAGCAACCCGATCACGGGGCCGCCCGCCGGGCTGCCGCGCTCGACCAGAGCGGCGGACAGCGCGATGAGCGTGACCATCATGCTGTTCTCCATGCCCGTGGTCGCGACCGCCGCGAAGTACGGCCAGGCCGCGAAGAAGTAGTTGAAGCACCAGGCCGCCGGACGGGAGGCGTGCCGCTTGAGCAGCGTACCCATGAGCAGCAAGGTCGCCGCGTCTCCCAGCGTGCTCCACAGTCGCGACCACAGAACGGCGTCCCGGATCAGGGCGTAGCCGAGGGCGTTCCACAGCGCCCAGGGCGCGGAGGTGAAGCCCATGACGCGCTCGCCCGGGTTGTAGACCAGGCCGGCTCCGGCGGCGAGATGGCGCGCGTAGCGAAACGTGATGTACGCGTCCTCGGAAGCGAAGGGCAGGTACTTCCAGAACACGAAGCGCCCGATGGCGAGCAGCAGCAGCGGCACCAGGAATGGCTCGAACGGATCCAGGAGCTCGCGAAGGCCGGGAACGAGGGCGGGTCGGCGCGGAGCGGCGTCGGCCGGCCGTCCCCCCGCGCGTGGCGCGGAGTTGGATGGCGGGTGGGAGGCGGTCTGAGAAGTCCGTTTGCTCAATGGGATCCGCGACGGGAACAGGGGCTGCGGGCCCGCGCGACCCCGCCGAATGCCGGCGGGCTGCCGGGCGGTAGAAACGCGAGCGAGTCGACGCGTCAGTCTAGTGAATCGAAAGCGCCGCCGGCAAGGCGGAGGGCGAGTGTCGCAGTTCTTGACAGTACCCCGTGAAGTTTTTATGGTGCCGCGCTGCTGTCCGCATGGACACACGTCGCCGTCGCCCTGCGGTGCGAGGGCGGAGGAAGGGAGTGTTACAGGGCGGTGATTGACTTTCGGCACGCCGGCCTTCTAGACTCCCTGCACTTCGTTGTGCCGGGTGCCGGTCGGCGCTTCCGCCTGCTCGCGCTGTCGCGGCTGGTGCTCGGCGCCGCATGTTGCGGCTGCTCCCCACGGTCGGCTCCCGAGCGGGTGGAAGATACCCTGACCAGTGGGCGTATCTCGATCGTGTGCGCTTCGGAGGCACGCGATCTGGCGGCCCGCGAGCGCGACGCGTTCCGGGCTCTCTACCCCCAGGCGAGCCTTCAGATCCGGGAAGGGTCGTCGCGCGAGGCGGTGCGCGCGTTGTTCGCCGCGGAGTGCGATCTGGCCGTCATCACCCGGGAGCTGGAGCCCGAAGAACGCGCGGCCGCGGTTCGAGGCGGCCTGGAGCTGGAGGGATATCGAGTGGCGTGCGACGCTCTGGTGGTCGTGGTGCACCCGGACAATCCGGTGGAGAACCTCGCGCTCGAGGACCTTCGCCGAATCTACCGGGGCGAGTTCACCCGTTGGACGGCGGTGGGTGGCGCGGACCGCGCGATCGACGTGGTGATTCAACCACCGGCTTCCGACATCACCGACTTCTTCGTTCAGGAGGTGATGGGGGGGGAGCCGATCCGCGCGAAGTCGATCTATGAAACGGCGGACGCCACCGTCGTGACGCGGGTGACTGGCGATCCGGACGCGGTCGGTTACGTGAGCATGGCGGCAGCCAATCGCGGGGCGCGATCGCTCCGCCTGGCGGCGCTCACCGGGCTTCCCTACTGGAAACCGGATCCGGAGGCGGTCTACACGAGCAAGTATCCGCTGACGCGATACGTCAACGTCTACGTGCGCGGCGAGGGCGCGAAACTGGCGAACGGCTTCACCACCTTTTTCACCAGTCGCGAGGGCCAGCAGATCGTCAATGAAGCCGGGCTGGTCCCGACGGCGGTGCCGGTTCGATTCGTCAGGCGCTCTCCGCTGATGAGCAGTCACTGACCATGAGCGGATCCACGGTGGTGCTTCGCGCGATCGGGCCGGGGCTCGCGCTGCTGGCGCTGGGGCTGGTGGCCCCCGCGGCGCCGCGCGCGGACGAACTGAAGGACGGCCGGGCCGCGCTTCAGGCCGGGCGGCTCGACGAGGCGCTGACCCACTTCGAACGGGCGGCGGGCCAGGGTTCGGCGGAAGGACGAGCCGGGGTGGGCCAGGTCTGGCTCAACCGCCGCCAGTTCGCCCGGGCGGCCGAGGCCTTCGAGCTGGCGCAGAAGATGGATCCCATCCTCGCCTGGGGCTACTTCGGCCAGGGCGAGGTATTGAAGCGTCAGGAGAATTGCGCTGCCGCGGTGCCGCTCTTCCAGAAGGCGACCGAGCTGGACCGTAAGTTTCCGGAGGCCCAGCTTTCGCTCGGCCAGTGCCTGAGCGCGCTCAAGCGGCAGGACGAGGCGATCTCCGCCCTCGGTCAGGGGCTCCGGTGGGGGCCGAAGTGGCGGCCGAAGTTTCTGGTCGCGCTGGGCAACACCGAGCTGTCGCGTGACTCCCTGCGCTCGGCCAGCGTCTACTACACCCAGGCTCGCGAGGAGGCGCCAGACGATCCGGCGCCGCGCAAGGCGCTCGGAGATTTCTACCTGAGCAAGCGGGGCATCGCCGAGCTGGCGATTCCGGAGTACCAGGCGGCGGTCTCGCTCGATTCGAGCGATATCGAGCTGCACTTCGCGCTCGCCCAGGGCCTGTTCCGCGGGCAGCGCTACAACGAGGCGCTCGACGAGTATCGCTGGGTGGCGGTGCGCGACTCCGAATTCGCGCCGGGCCAGCTCGGCCTCGGAAACCTGTTCTACCTGTCGGGCCCGGCCGATCCGCGTCGCTATCAGGACGCGCGCGCCCCCCTCGAGAGGTACACCCGGCTGGAGCCCGGCGACGGGCGGGGCTGGAGCCTGCTGGGCCGCACGTATTTCTTCCTGCGGATGCGGGACGAAGCGCTGGCCGCGTTGCTGAAGGCCGAGGAGCTGGGGGGTGCGAACAAGGAGATGTACACGGTGCTGGGCCGCCTCCACGCCGACCGCAAGGAGTGGAAGCAGGCGATCGAGGCCTTCGAGCGGGGCGAGCCCACCGCGCGCGACCTGCTGGTCATCGGCCAGATGTGGGTGTTCAACGGCGACATGGCGAAAGCGGACTCGATCTACCACGCCATCATCGAACGGGATTCGACCAGCGGCGACGCGCGGTTTGCCATCAACGAGCTGGGCAAGCTCAAATTCCGCCGGCAGGACTACGCAGGCGCGGTGGCGACCCTGGAGAAACGAATCGCGCTTGACCCCGGCAACGACGAGGCTTACTACTTTATCGGTTTGTCGTACAAGGAGATGAAACGCTATCCGGAGGCGCTGGCCTCGCTCCGGCAGGCGGCGATGCTCGCCGAGGGCAAGGCGGACCGCCAGTTCTGGCTCGGCATCCTCTACGCGCAGCTCGATTCAGTTCCGGAGGCGCGCGGCGCGCTCCGGCGCTCGGTCGAACTCGATTCGACCGGGACCTTTGCAGGAGTGGCGTACCGCCAACTCGGGTTCTATGCATTATTGGACCGCGAATACGACGAAGCGATTCGTCTTCTGGATCGGGCCATCCAGTTGAACGAGAAGGATGTTCAGGCCTGGGTGTGGCTCGGGCAGGGTTACCAGAACATGGCCAACCGAAGCCGGGCGATCGACAGCTACCGGCGCGCGCTCGCGCTCGATGCGAAGCAGGCGGACGCACTCAAGGGGATCCAGATTCTCGGACCCGGCGCTCCACGGGAGGGAGGTGCACCATGAAAACGCGCGACGTGGGAAACATCACGATCCTGACGCCGAAGGGCTATCTCACCGGAGGCGACGAGACCGAGGAGCTGGAGCTGGCGATCAAGGGCCTGATCGAGAAGGGCAACAAGAACCTGATCATCAATCTGGGCGAAACCCAGCACTTGAATTCGACGGCGCTCGGGGTGCTGATCTCGGCGCATTCGAATTACGTCCGGCGTACCGGGCAGATGAAGCTGTGCTCGGTAGACAAGCGCATCGAGAACATCTTCGTGATCACCAAGCTTTCGCTGGTGTTCGACGTCTACCCGAAGGAGGAGCAGGCGATCGCCAGCTTCGCAGAGCGGGAGTCGGTCTAGCCGGCGTGGAGGACTGAGGTGGCCATTCGGCGCAGGGAGGTTCGGGGCGTCGTGGTGCTCTACCCGAAAGGCAATTTCTTCGGGGACAGTGAGACCGACGAGCTGCAGAAAGCCGTCATGGACGAGGCGGCGGCCGGCAACACGCGGATGATTCTGAACCTGACTGAATGCCTCGCGCTCAACTCGATCGCGATCGGGGTGCTGATGCGGGGCTTCGCGAACTACCGGAGCCGCGGCGGTGAGATCAAGCTGTGCGGACTCGGGAAGCGCATCAAGGACCTGTTCACGATGACCAAGCTGATCATGGTGTTCGACCACCACGAGACTGAGGAGCAGGCGCTCGCGGCGTTCGCGGTGGGTGTGGAAGGGAAGAAGCCCTAGACCGGGCGGTTGGTCGGGTCCCGGCGCGGCCTGAGGCGGGCCGTCCGGACTGGACGCGGCGGGCCGCTGTCGCCGCACCACAGGCACATTCCGGCGCGAGGATCGAGCGGATCCGGCGGGCCGGGCATGGAGGAACATCGCGCAATGAGTCGGTTCATCGTTCCCATCGGCTTCACGCTGACGGCTGTGGTTTCGTTTCTGCTGTGGTGGAGCCTGCCCATGCTCGGGCCGGTCGGCGAACAGGCGAAACAGGGTGGCTATCTCGTCGCGGCGCTCATCATGCTCGTCATCCTCCTGACCGCGTTCATCATCGAGCGGATCTGGAGCCTCAAGAAGGCTGCGGGCAAGGGCTCGGTGCCCGGGTTCCTCAACGAGGTCCGCAAGCGCCTCCATGCCGGCGACGTGGACGGGGCGATCAAGGCCTGCGCACAGCAGCGAGGCTCGGCGGCAAACGTGATCCGCGCCGGACTCGAGCGTTACATGCAACTCAAGGCCGAAGGCGCCACGAAGGAGAAGATCGTGGCCGAAACTCAGGCGGCGATCCAGGAAGCCAACGGCCTCGAGGTGCCGCTGCTCGAGCGCAACCTGATCGCGCTCTCGACCATCGCTTCGATCGCGACGATGGTCGGCCTGCTCGGCACGGTGATCGGGATGATCCGTTCGTTCGCGGCGCTCGGCCACACCGGCGCGGTGGACGCGGCCAAGCTCGCGGTCGGCATCTCCGAGGCGCTCATCAACACCGCCGGGGGCCTGTTCTGCGCGATCGCGGGCATCGTGCCCTAAAACGTGTTGGTGACTCGGGGGGACAACTTCAACTACATGATGGA
>CAZYQK010000015.1:0-5186 GCA_964650245.1 uncultured bacterium
GCCAAGGCGGGCTCAATCACCCCGCACACCAAGTTCCGGGCCCAGGTGTACGTGTTGACCAAGGAGGAGGGGGGGCGGCACACCCCGTTTTTCAACGGCTACCGGCCGCAGTTCTACTTCCGGACCACGGACGTGACGGGGGTGGCGCAGCTGCCGGCGGGGCGGGAGATGGTGATGCCGGGGGACAACGTGGACATGGAAGTGGAACTGATCACGCCGATCGCGATGGAAGGCGGGCTGCGCTTCGCGATCCGCGAGGGCGGCCGCACGGTCGGCGCCGGCGTGGTCGCTGAAGTCGTCGCCTAGGACGGGGATGACCATGCTCCAGAAGATCCGCATCAAGCTGAAATCCTACGATCACGCGACGCTGGACCAGTCCGCGTCGGAAATCGTGCGCACCGCCCGCAGGACCGGGGCGATCACATCCGGACCGGTGCCGCTTCCGACCAAGAAGACGGTCTACACCGTGCTGCGCAGCCCGCACGTGGACAAGAAATCGCGCGAGCAGTTCGAGATCCGCATCCACAAGCGCCTGATCGACATCACGCGCTCCAGCCCTTCGACCATGGAAGCGCTCGAGAAACTCGACATCCCCGCCGGCGTCGACATCGAGATCAAGACATGAGCGGACTGATCGGCAAGAAGGTCGGGATGACCCAGATCTTCGACGAGAAGGGCGAAGCCATCCCGGTGACCGTGATCGAGGCGGGTCCCTGCACCGTGACCGAGCTCCGCACCGGCCAGCGCAACGGCTACGCCGCGCTCCAGCTGGGCTTCGGCTCCAACAAGGAAATGCGCTTCACCCGGCCGGTGCTGGGGCAGTTCAAGAAGCGCAACCTGCCGCCGTCGCGCCACCTCAAGGAATTCCGCGTCGAGGACGCGGCCGGGCTCGAGGTCGGCCAGCGCCTGACGGTCGCGATCTTCGAGCCGGGCCGGCACGTGGACGTGCAGGGCGTGACCAAGGGCCGCGGGTTCGCGGGCGTGGTCAAGCGCCACAAGTTCGCGGCCGGCCACGCGTCGCACGGGCCGACGGCGGGCAAGCAGCCGGGCTCGATCGGCTCGTCGGCCTACCCGTCGCGCGTCATCAAGGGCAAGCGCCTGCCGGGACGGATGGGTGGTGTCAACCTGACCGTGAAGAACCTGAAAGTGATCGCGGTGGATCCCGAGCAGCACGTGCTCCTGGTGCGCGGCGCGGTGCCGGGTCCCACCAATGGACTGGTCTACGTGCTGAAGCGGGAAGACTGACATGAACGCGAGAATCGTGGGGCTGGATGGCAGCGAGAAGGGCCAGGCCGTGCTCCCGGACGAGCTGTTCGCCCAGCCGGTCCACGAGCACCTGCTGTGGCTGTCGGTGAAGCGCCATCTCGGAAACCAGCGCCAGGGCACGGCCAAGGTTAAGGGGCGCGGCGAGGTTTCGGGCGGCGGGCGCAAGCCCTGGCGTCAGAAGGGCACCGGGCGCGCGCGCGCAGGCTCCAACACGTCGCCGCTGTGGCCGGGCGGCGGTCGCGCCTTCGGTCCCGAGCCGCGCGACTACCGCACCGAGCTGCCGAAGAAGCAGCGCCGCATGGCGCTCGCCGCCGCGCTCTCGCAGAAGGCGAACGAGAACGCCGTGATGGTGCTCGAGTCGCTGTCGTTCGACGCACCCAGGACGCGCGCCATGGCGGGAGTTCTCGATTCGCTCGGACTCTCGTCGAAGCGCACGCTGCTGGTGCTCGAGAAAGCGGACGCGAACGTCGTCAAGTCGTGCCGCAACCTGCCCAACCTGCGCACCACGCTCGCCCACCAGCTGAACCCGTACGAGCTGATGGATTCGGAGGCGTTGCTCCTCACCGCGGCCGGCCTCGAACGCGTGAGGGAGGTCTTCGTCCGATGAAGGATCCGCGAACTGTAGTCCGCACCGCGCTCATCACGGAGAAGGGCACCGTGCTCCGCGAGCGGCGCAATCAGTACACCTTTGAAGTGGCGCGCGACGCCAATCGCATCGAGATCAAGCGGGCGATCGAGGCCATCTTCTCGGTGAAGGTGAGCCAGGTGCGCACCATGCAGATGCGCGGCAAGCTCGTTCGGCAGGGTCGCTACGCCGGCCGGCGCAGCGACTGGAAGAAGGCGATCGTGACGCTCATGCCCGATCAGAAGATCGAGCTCTTCGAGCAGATCTAGAGGACGAGGACGCCATGGGTCTCAAGAAATTCCGCCCGGTGACGCCGACGCTCCGGCACACGGTGATGCCCGACTTCTCGGAGCTGACCCGCAGCCGGCCCGTCAAGGCCCTCACCGAGGCCGTGCGCCGGACCGGGGGCCGCGACAACCGTGGCCACATCTCCATGCGCTGGATCGGCGGCGGCCACAAGCGCCGCTACCGCATCATCGACTTCCGCCGCAATAAGGACGGGATCCCGGCGAAGGTCGCGAGCATCGAGTACGACCCGAACCGCTCGGCACGCATCGCGCTGCTCAACTACGTGGACGGCGAGCGCCGCTACATCGTCGCGCCTGACGGCCTCCGGGTGGGCGAATTCGTGCAGTCCGGGCCGGACGCCGAGATCAAGCCGGGCAACGCGCTCCCGCTGGGGAGCATTCCGCTCGGCACCAACATCCACAACGTCGAGCTGTTCCCGGGGCGCGCCTCGCGCGTCGCGCGCTCGGCGGGCGCGTTCTGCCAGCTGATGGCGAAGGAAGGCGACTACGCCCAGCTGCGGCTTCCGTCGGGCGAAGTGCGCAAGTTTCACATCAGGTGCCGCGCGGTGGTCGGACAGGTCGGCAACCTCGATCACGAAAACGTGTCCCTCGGCAAGGCGGGCCGGTCGCGCTGGCGGGGCCGCAGCCCGAGCGTGCGCGGCGTGGCCATGAACCCGGTGGACCACCCGATGGGCGGCGGCGAGGGCAAGTCCTCGGGCGGCCGCCATCCGTGCTCACCGTGGGGCCAGATCGCCAAGGGCCTGAAGACCCGCAAGCGCAAGCTGAGCGACTCGCTCATCGTGCGCCGGCGGAAGAAGTAGGGGGGATTCCGTGGCGCGTTCCATCAAGAAGGGGCCGTACGTCGTCGAGTCCCTGGTGAAGAAGATCGAGACGCTCAACCGGAGCGGTGAGAAGCGCGTGCTCAAGACCTGGGCGCGGCGCTGCACCATCCTTCCGGATTTCGTCGGTCACACGCTGGCCGTTCACAACGGCAACAAGTTCATTCCGATCTACGTGACGGAGAACATGGTCGGCCACAAGCTCGGCGAATTCGTCCCGACCCGCATCTTCCGCGGCCACGGACAGCACGTCGCCGAGAAGACGCCGGTGCCGGGAAAGACGACCTGAAATGGAAGCCAGGGCCATTCAAAGGTACGTGCGGATCACGCCGCGCAAGTGCAACCAGGTGCTCGGCCTGATCCGCGGGCAGACCGTGGAGCAGGCCCAGACCACGCTCGAGTTCACGCCCAAGATGGGCGCACGCATCGTGCAGAAAGTTCTCAAGTCCGCGGTCGCGAACGCGCTGCACGAGGGAAAGGTGCGGATGGAAGACCTGTTCGTGAAGGAAGCCGTGGTGGGGGCGGGACCGACGCTCAAGCGGTGGCTGCCGCGGGCTCAGGGCCGCGCCACGCCGCTCCTGAAGCGCATGAGCCACGTGTCGGTGACCGTGGCGACGAGGGAGTCGCTCTAACATGGGTCAGAAAACCAATCCCATCGGCCTCCGGCTCGGAATCGTCAAGACCTGGGACTCGCGCTGGTTCGCGAAGCGCAACTTTGCGGAGCTGCTGCGCGAGGACCTGCTCATCAAGCGTTACCTCAAGAAGCGCCTGTTCCAGGCGGGAATCTCGAAGATCATCATCGAGCGCAAGGGCGATCGGATCACCATCGGAATCCGCACCGCGCGGCCCGGCCTCGTCATCGGACGCAAGGGCGAGCAGGTCGACAAGCTCTCGGAGGAGATGAAGAAGCTCACCGGCAGGCACGTTCAGCTCAACATCGAGGAGATCAAGCGCGCCGATCTCGACGCCCAGCTCGTCGCCGAGCACATCGCGAAGCAGCTCGAGCAGCGTGTCTCGTTCCGCCGCGCCATGAAGAAGGCGATCGCCTCGTCGATGCGGGCCGGTGCCAAGGGCATCCGCGTGGCGTGCGCGGGCCGCCTGGGCGGCTCGGAGATGGCGCGCTACGAGACCTACCGCGAGGGGCGTGTGCCGCTCCACACGCTGCGCGCCGACATCGATTTCGCGCGCGCGACCGCGAACACCGCGTACGGCACGTGCGGCGTCAAGGTCTGGATGTTCCACGGCGAGTTGCTCGACAAGATGCAGCCCGGGGCGGGGCACCCGCTCGCGGGCCAGGCGACCAAGTAGGAGCTCCGACACCATGCTGATGCCGAAGCGAGTCAAGTACCGCAAACAGCAGCGCGGCCGCATGCGCGGCAAGGCCTACCGCGGCGGCTCTGTGACGTTTGGCGAGTACGGACTGCAGGCGCTGGAGCCGGCGTGGGTCACGAACCGCCAGATCGAGGCGGCCCGCGTCGCGATCACGCGCAGCATCAAGCGCGGCGGCAAGATGTGGATCCGGGTGTTCCCGGACAAGCCGGTGACCAAGAAGCCGGCCGAGACCCGCATGGGCAAGGGCAAGGGCGCGCCCGAGTTCTGGGTCGCGGTAATCAAGCCCGGCCGCGTGATGTTCGAGCTGGAAGGCATCTCGAAAGTACTGGCCCAGGCGGCCATGAAGCTGGGGGCGTCGAAGCTGCCGATTCGCACGCGGTTCGTCGAGCGCCATCAGCTGGGAGGTGAATGAGCATGCCCGGGGTGAAGGCCAGCGCCATCCGCGATCAGACGCCGGACGAGATCCGCCTGAGGATCAGCGAGCTGCGCGAAGAAATGTTCAACCTGCGATTCCGCAACTCGATGAAGCAGCTCGACAATCCGCTCAAGATCCGCGAGGGCCGGCGCGAGATCGCCCGGCTGCTCACGGTGCTGTCGGAAAAGGAGCGCGCGCAGCAGAAGGCCTAGCGCGCGGGTGATCCTGCGCCGCCGGCCCCGAACGGGCCGAAAGGCGCTCGAAGGAGGTGTGGAGGCGCATGACGACTCAGGACACGCGCAGTCGCCGGAAGGTGCGGGTGGGCAAGGTGGTGAGCGACCGGATGGAGAAGACGATCGTGGTTTCGATCGAGAGGCTGGTCAAGCACTCCGTCTACGGCCGGTACGTGCGCCGTCGCGCGA
>CAZYQK010000015.1:5196-10391 GCA_964650245.1 uncultured bacterium
CCAAGTTCAAGGTGCACGACGAGAAGAACGAGTGCCGCGTGGGCGACGTGGTGCGCTTCATGGAGACCCGGCCGCTGTCCAAGGACAAGCGCTGGCGGTTCGTCGAGTTCGTAGAGCGCGCCAAGTAGTCGAGCGCACCGCAGCAGGCCGCTGATAACTATCGGAGAAGCACGATGATCCAGCTTCGAACCATGGTGACCGTCCCGTACAGCTCGTGCGCGAAGCGCGCCCAGTGCATCAAGGTGCTGGCCGGGCACCACAAGCGCTACGGCCGGCTGGGCGACATCGTCGTGGTGTCCATCAAGGACGCCATCCCCGGCGCCGCGGTCAAGAAGGGCGAAGTCGCCAGGGCGGTCGTGGTGCGCACGGTCAAGGAAGGACGGCGCAAGGACGGCTCGTACATCCGGTTCGACGAGAACGCCGTGGTGCTGATCAACGACGACAAGGAACCGCGCGGCACGCGCATCTTCGGACCCGTGGCGCGCGAGCTGCGCGAGAAGGCGTTCATGAAGATCATCTCGCTCGCGCCGGAGGTGATCTGATGGCGATCAAGATCCGCAAGGGCGACATGGTCCAGGTGATCGCGGGCGACGACAAGGGCAAGGTCGGACGCGTGCTCTCGGTGGACGAGGTGAAGATGCGGGTCGTGGTGGAAAAGGTGAACTTCGTCAAGCGCCACACGAAGGCGCGCCGCCAGGGCGTGCAGAGCGGCATCATCGAGAAAGAGGCGCCGGTCCACCTCTCGAACGTGCTGCTCTACGACGCGCGGTTGGAGCGCGGCACGCGGGTGGGAATGCGCGGGCTGCCGGACGGCACGCGCGAGCGCGTCTCGAAGGCGAGCGGCGAGGTCCTGGGCAAGTCGGAGTAGGAGTCGCGGAAAGGGGCCGCGCGAAGCGGCCCGACGCCGTCCCGAGGCACCAGGGTCGTGGGGACGGCGGCGTAAGGACCCTGGAGACGAGAACGCATGGCGGACGAGAAGAAGCCGAAGGCAGCGAAGGCGCCCGAACCGGGTGACCGGCCCGCGAAGGCGGCCGGGCCCCCGAAGGAGGGCAAGCCCGCAAAGGAGGGCAAGCCCCCGAAGGAGGGCAAGCCCGCGAAGGAGAGAGCCGCGGGCGTCGCGGTGGCGATGGAACGGCCGCGGGGCCCCGCGGAGAAACCGCGCCTGGCGAAGTTCTACGAGAGTTCGGTGCGGCCCGCGCTGGTGGAGCACTTCCAGTACGCGAGCGCCATGCAGGCGCCGCGCATCACCAAGATCGTTCTCAACATGGGCGTGGGTGACGCGACCCAGGACGCCAAGCAGCTCGACGCGGCGCTCAACGAGCTGTCGCAGATCGCGGGACAGCGGCCGGCGGTGCGCCGCGCCAAGAAGTCGATCTCGAACTTCAAGCTGCGCGAGGGTGTGCCCATCGGCTGCGCGGTGACGTTGCGCGGGGCGCGCATGTACGAGTTCTACGACCGCCTGATCAACGTCGCCGTGCCGCGCATCCGCGACTTCCGCGGGCTCAACCCGCGCTCGTTCGACGGGCGCGGCAACTACACCATGGGTTTGACCGAGCAGATCATCTTTCCCGAGATCAACATCGAGAAGGTCGGGAAGGTCCGCGGCATGGACGTCACCATCGTGACCAGCGCGCGCACCGACGAGGAGGGGCGTGAGCTGCTGAAGCTCATGCGCATGCCCTTCCGGCAGCGGTAGCGGGAGACGAAATGGCAAAGAAGTCGCTCATCGAGAAGTGGAAACGCACCCCGAAGTTCAAGGTCCGCGCCTACACCCGCTGCCATCGCTGCGGGCGGCCGCGCGGCTACCTGCGGCACTTCGGTTTGTGCCGGATCTGCTTCCGCGACCTGGCGCTCACCGGGCAGATCCCCGGCGTCGTCAAGTCGAGTTGGTGATTCGCGCCCCCGGGCGGGGCCGACACAGAAACGAGACCGGGCCGCAGGCGGAAGCCTGAACGCTGGTCTCCAGGAGGTTCGATGTCCGTCAGTGATCCGATCGCGGATTTCCTCACCGGTGTGCGGAACGCCGTTCGAGCGAGGCACCGCAAGGTGGACGTGCCCGCGACCCGGCTGAAGACCGAGATCGCGCGCGTGCTCCTGCGGGAGCGCTACATCAACAATTTCAAGGTGGTCGAGGACCGCAAGCAGGGCGTGCTGCGGCTGTATCTCAAGTACACCGCCGACGAGCAGAGCGTGATCACCAACATCCGGCGGATGAGCACGCCGGGCCGGCGCCGCTACGTCAAGAAGGACCAGTTGCCACGCGTCATGGGAGGCCTCGGCACCACGATCCTGTCCACTTCTCGCGGACTGATGACCGACCGCGAGGCCCGCGAGGCGGGTCTCGGCGGTGAGATCGTCTGCCAGGTCTGGTAGGGGGAAGCCATGTCGCGAGTCGGAAGGAAGCCGGTCCCGATCCCGTCCGGCGTCACCGTGCAGGTGCTCGAGGACCGGGTCCGGGTCAAGGGCCCGAAGGGCGAGCTCAGCATGCACGTGCTCGCCGGGACGTCGGTCGTGGTCGAGAACGGCGAAGCGAAGGTTTCGTCTGGCAGGGAGACGCGCAATCCGGCGTTCGGCACCATGCGTGCGCAGATCAACAACATGGTGCTGGGCGTTACCGCGGGTTTCAGCAAGACGCTCGAGATCGTCGGCACCGGGTACCGCGCGCAAATGGATGGGACGAAGCTGGTGTTGCAGCTCGGCTTTTCGCACCCCGTGCTCCTCGATCCGCCGGCCGGCATCACCATCAAGCTCGACAACCCGACGCGCCTCGTGGTGAGCGGCTTCGACAAGGCCCTGGTGGGCCAGGTCGCCGCCAATATCCGCGCGTTCCGTCCGCCCGAGCCCTACAAGGGGAAGGGCATCAAGTACGAAGGCGAGTACATCCGCCGCAAGGCCGGCAAGGCTGCGGGAGCCGCGACATGAGCGGAAAGCACAACAAGTACGAGCGGCGCCGGATCCGCCGCTACCGGATCCGCAAGCGGGTCTCGGGCACCGACCAGCGGCCCCGCCTGTCGGTGTTCCGGAGCTCGAAGCACATCTACGGGCAGATCGTGGACGACGTCCGGGGCGTCACGCTGGTGTCGGCCTCGAGCCGCGAGTCGCTCGTGCCGGTGTCCGAAGGGCCGCGCAAAATCGCGCTCAGCCAGGCGGTCGGTCGCCGGCTCGCCGAGCGCGCGAAGGAGAAGGGCATCACGAGTGTCTGTTTCGATCGCGGGGGATACCTCTATCACGGGCGGGTCAAGGCGCTCGCCGACGGGGCCCGCGCCGCGGGGCTGCAGTTTTGAGGAATCCAGGAGGTCATCCGGTGCGTGGCTCCGAAGCTCCAAAGTCAGAGTTCCTCGAGCGGGTCATCCAGATCAACCGCTGCGCGAAGGTCGTGAAGGGCGGACGCCGCTTCTCGTTCAACGCGATCGTGGCGGTCGGCGATCAGCACGGGCGGGTGGGCGTCGGGCTCGGCAAGGCGAACGAGGTCGCAGACGCCATCCGGAAAGCCGGCGAGACGGCCAAGAAGAACTTCTTCAATGTCCCGATAACGCGCGGGGGCTCCATTCCGCACGTGGTGACGGGCCGCTTCGGCGCGGGCGAGGTGCTGCTCAAGCCGGCCTCCCCCGGCACCGGCGTCATCGCCGGCTCGGGGGTGCGCGCCGTGCTCGAAGTGGCCGGGGTGCAGAACGTGCTCACCAAGTGCCTGGGCAGCCGCAATCCCCACAACCTGGTCAAGGCCGTCGTGGACGGCCTCAAGCGCCTGCGCCGTCCGTCCGACGTGGCCTCGATGCGGGGCCTGACGCTCGAGGAGATGTTCGGGCCGAAGCGGGAGCGACATGGCGCCTAGACTTCGCATCCGCCAGCTCAAGAGCGCGAGCGGGCACCGCGCCGACCAGCAGGCGACCGTGCGCGCGCTGGGCATTCGCCGCCTGAACCAGGCGGTCGAGCACAACGACACGCCCCAGATCCGGGGCATGATCTTCAAGGTCCGCCACCTCGTCCGGGTGGACGAGATCAAGTAGGGGAACGCGACCATGCGACTCGGATCCATTCATCCGGCGGCCGGCTCCACCCGCGTGCGCAAGCGCCGCGGCAAGGGCACGGCCACCGGGCTCGGCGGCACAGCTGGCAAGGGCCACAAGGGCAAGAAGGCGCGCGCCGGCGGCAAGATCCCGGCCTGGTTCGAGGGCGGTCAGATGCCGATCCAGCGCCGGGTTCCAAAGCGCGGGTTCGTCAACCCGACCCGCGTGGAGTACCAGGTGGTGAAGGTCGGGCAGCTCGCGGCGGCGGCGCCGCAGGCGGTGGTGGACCGCGCGTGGCTCAGGGCGCGGCGCCTGGTGAGACGCCCGGGCCCGATCAAGCTGCTGGCGGGTGGCGAGCTCAAGACGGCGGTCACGGTTCGCGTGGAAGCGGCCAGCGAGGCCGCGCGCAAGGCAATCGAGGCGGCGGGAGGCAAGTTCGAGCCCTCGGCCACCAAGACATAGGGCGAAATGATCGAGAAGCTGCGAAACATCTTCCAGGTCCCCGAGCTCAGGCGCCGGATCACCTTCACGCTGGCGCTGTTCGTGGTGTACCGCCTGGGGGAGCACGTGCCCACGCCCGGCGTCAACGCGCGGGCGCTGGCCAGCGCGTTCGAGAGCCAGCGCGGGACGCTGTTCGGGCTCTACGACCTCTTCGTGGGCGGCGCGTTCTCGCGCGCGACCATATTCGCGCTCGGCATCATGCCGTACATCTCGTCTTCGATCATCATCCAGCTGCTGGGGGCGGTGGTTCCCTACTTCGAGAAGCTGCGCAAGGAGGGCGAGGAGGGCCAGAAGAAGCTCACCCAGATCACGCGCTACGGCACGGTGCTGATCTCGATCGTGCAGTCGTTCGGCTACAGCTTTTTCCTGGTGAACATGGGCGTCGCCCGGGGCCTGGCGGTGGTGCCGGATCCCGGACCGCTGTTCGTGTTCTCGACCATTCTCACCCAGACCACCGGCACCATCTTCGTGATGTGGCTGGGCGAGAAGATCACCGAGCACGGCATCGGCAACGGGATCTCGCTCATCATTTGCCTCAACATCATCGGCCGCGCACCGAACGCGCGGTTCTCGATCGTGGACAGCTTCACGGCCGGCACCCTCACGATCTGGTTGAACACCGCTCCCGGTAACAAGGGTCGCCCGGGGTCGGTCGAAGTCGGGTGGTTCATCGTGAACTAGCTTGTG